>JARRLD010000051.1:0-21256 GCA_037387345.1 Gemmatimonadota bacterium | reverse complement strand
CGGTCTGCGGATCTCCTCCGGAGCGGCTTCCCCGGTACCCGCCCCGGCCTCGGCCATACGCGGGGCGCGGCCCCGGAACCGGAGCACCCGGGCCGCCAGCGCGGGGATGAAGGTGAACGCCACGAAGAGCGACGCCACGAGGGTCAGAGCCACCACGATGGCCAGCGGCACGTAGTAGATCCTGAGCTCGCCCTGCAGATAGACGAACGGCACGAAGACGATGAGCGTCGTGGCGGTGGAGGCGAGGATGGGCAGGACCACCTCCCGCGCGCCCCGCTCCGCCGCCTCCTCCGGACGCTCGCCCCTCTGCCATCTTCGATACACGTTCTCCAGCACCACGATCGCGTTGTCCACGATGAGGCCGAACCCCATGGCCAGCCCCATGAGCGTCAGGAGGTTCAGCGTCAGCGCCCCGAAGTAGATGAGGTTCAGGGCGATGAGCACGCTGAACGCGATGGTCGCGAAGATCAGGGCCGCCGATCGGAAGGAGCGGAGGAAGGCCAGGAGCACCAGGAAGATGACGAGGGCGCTGAACAGAGCCCGGGTGCGCAGGTCGGTGAGCTGCTCGCGGATGTCCTCGCTCTCGTCGTCCTCGAGGATGAGCTGCGTCCCGTAGGGGTTCAGCCGCTCGAGCGCCGCGATCCGCGTCTTGACGCCGTCGGCCGCCCGCACGGTGTTGGCTCCGGTCTCCTTCGTCACCACGAAGGTCACGGCCGGCCGGCCGTTGATCCTGCTGTATCGACGGGCCTCCTCGTAGGTATCGTGGACCGACGCGATGTCGCCGACCCGGACGGGCGTCCCGCCTGCCGAGGTGAGCACGGCGTTGCGCACGTCCTCGGCGCTGCCCGGACGATTCACGATGGTGATGGTACGCTCGCTGGACCCCTGGCGAATCACACCCGCCTCGCGGACCAGGTCGAGCTCCTGGATCCGCTGCCGCACCGTCCACGGATCCAATCCCAGGGCCGCGATCTGGTTCTCGTCGAGATGGATCTCGAGGCGTCGCTCCCGTCCTCCGGACACGCGTACCACACCCACGCCGTCCACCTGGGCGATCTCGGGCGCCACGATGTCGTCCACATGTCGGCGGAGGGCTTCGAGGGTGTAGGGACCCGTGAACGTGTACCGGATGAAGGGCTGGTTTTGCTCCTGGAACTCCTCGGGGACGTACTGCTCCACCACGACGCGGTCGGCATCAGGGGGGAGATCCTCCTCCAGCGTGGCGATACGCTCCGCCAGCTCGAGTCGGGCGAAGTCCATGTCGATCTCCCGGGCGAACTCCACTTCGATCTCGGCGGTCCCCACGCCGTTGGTCTCGAAGGACTCGGACACGATCTTCTCGACGCCCTGGACCTGCTGGATGACCGATTCCAGGGGGGACGTGAGAAACGCCTCGACCGTCTCGGGAGACGCCCCCCTCCAGGTTCCCCGGACGGTCAGACGGGGAAGCTCCGTGTCGGGCAGGAGCTCGATGGGGATGTTCCGCCACGCGGCAACCCCCAGGAGCCCCACGGCCGTGTAGGTCATGGCCACCGCCACGGGACGACGGATGCTCATCCGGATCATGGTCTCTTCCCCCAGCCCATCCCGTCAGTCCCCCTCGGCGGGCAGTGCTTCAGCCAGCCCGATGCGCGCCCGCAGTCGCTCCCGGGTTCGTTCCACGGTCTGATAGACCACGGGCACCACGATGAGCGTGAGCCCTGTGGCGACGATGAGGCCCCCGATGACCGCGATGGCCAACGGAGCCCGCAGGTCCGACCCACGCCCGATCCCCAGCGCCATGGGAAACAGGCCCAGAACCGTGGTCACCGTGGTCATGACGATGGGACGGAGGCGGACCCGGCCCGCCTCGAGGATGGCCTCCCGGAGGGGAAGCCCTCGCCTTTGTGCCTGCACGATGAAGTCGACCTTCACGATGGCGTCGTTCACGACGATGCCCACCAGGATCACGATCCCGATGAGGCTCATGGTGTTGAGGCCCTGCCCGCTCGCCATCAACGCCAGCACCGCCCCCACCAGCGCCAGCGGTACCGAGATGAGGATGGTGAAGGGGTGGACGAAGGACTCGAACTGGGCGGCCAGGATCATGTACACGAGGATGAGCGCGAGGCCGAACGCAAAGGCAAGATCCCGGAAAGAGCGGCGCATCTCCTCGTTCTCTCCGCCCACCTCCCACCTGACGTCGCGAGAGGGCGTCAGATCGGAAAGCGCCTCCTCCACGGCCACGATGGCCCGGTCGAGCCCCCCTTCCACCACGTCGGCGTATACCGGCACGACGCGGGCCTGGTCCTCCCGGTGCACCTCCGCCGGGCCCACCGCTTCCCGGATGTGCACGAGCTCACGGATGGGAACACCGTCGACCCTGAGGGCCGAGAGTGTCTCCATGGAATACCGTTCGTCGTCCGGGTAGCGCACGACCACGTCGATCTTCCGATCGAAGTCCACGAACTCGGTCGCCCGGTCCCCGCGCATGGCCCGATCCACCGTCTCGGCCACCACACGCGGATCGACGCCGAACGCGGCACATGCCGCTCGGTCGATCTCCACGTGCACCTGGGGCTGGCCTTGCTCCGTCCCGACGCGGACGTTTCCGACGTGGGTCACCGCGGCGAGCCTTCTCTCCACCTCCCCGGCCATGGCGAAAGCAGCGTCCAGGTCTTCGCTACGCACACGTACGGCGATGTCCGCCTCGGCCCCCCCGAGCATGGCACCGAGCGCCGTCGCCTGTCCGGTCTCCACCGTGAGCGCGCCATGGGGGAACCGCCTCGCTTGCTCGCGCATGCGCTCCGCGACGGCCTCGGAGCGATAGCCGTCCGCCACCCTGATCTGGAAGGTGGCCGTATGGAGGCCCGAGGCCTGCTCCCCTTCGGCGTACGCCTGGACGTCCCGGCCGATGTTGCTGAACAGGGCCGCGACCCCAGGATCGGCCAGCGCCGTGGACTCGATACCTACTGCCGCCTCGGCCGTGGCGTCCAGCGCCGTTCCCTCCTCCAGCTCGAGGCGGACCTGGAACGCGCCCTGATCCACCTGTGGCAGGAGATCCCGACGGAGCGTTCCGGCGAGCATGAGCGCCAGCAGGAGCGTGAGGGCCGACCCCCCGAGGACCCGACCGGGGTGAGCCAGCGCCCACTCCAGTGCGGTGTGATACCGGCTGGCGAACCGATCGAAGAAGCGGTCGAAGGCCCGAAGCAGGGGCCCGAACGCTCGGCCCAGGAGGTCCGCGATGCCCCTCCCCCAGAACCGAGCGAGGGCACGCACGAGCTGCCAGGCCGCGGAGGCGAAACGCCCCGGAACCTGGACGGAGCGGGTCAGGATCCAGCGGACGCCACCCAGGAAGCCCGGTTTCCGCGGCAGCGTCGGTCCGGGCGTCGCGGGGGGCAGCTCCTCCCTTCCACCGCCGGCAAAGCGGGCGGCCAGGGACGGGAGCAGCGTGAGGGCCACCAGCAGGGAGACCACGAGGGAGAAGGCCACCGCCAGCGAAAGGTCCTTGAAGAGCTCACCCGCCACGCCTTCCACATAGATGATGGGCCCGAACACGCTGACGGTGGTGAGGGTCGAGGCCGTGATTGCGGCTTGAACCTCCTCCGCGCCCGCCGCGGCGGCGGCGGCCGGCGCGGCGCCCAGCTCTTCCCGATGTCGGAAGATGTTCTCCAGCACCACGATGGAGTTGTCCACGAGCATGCCCACGCCCAGAGCCAGGCCACCCAGGCTCATGATGTTCAGCGAGACGCCGGACGCCTCCATCAGCGCGAAGGTTCCCACGACCGAAATCGGGATCGCCAGGGCGATGGCCACGGGATAGCGCGGGTCCCTCAGGAAGAAGAAGAGCACCAGGAAGGCCAGGATGCCTCCGAACACCAGCGCCTGGACCACGTTGGAGATGGAGTCGCTGATGAACCCCGCCTGGCTGTACGCCACGTCCACCACCATCCCGGGGTATTCCTCTACGAGCTGTCCCAGCACCTCGTCCACCGATTCCGCCACGGTCACGGTGTTGGCCCCCGACTCCTTGAACACCATCAGGCCCACCGCCTCGGTGCCGTTGTAGCGGGCGATGGCCTCGCGCTCGGCGAAACCGTCGATCACTCGGCCCACGTCCCGCAGGCGCACCAGGCGCACTCCCTGGGGGCTCGTCCCGGGCCTGGTGCCTCCCGCCGACTGCCCTCCGGGCTGCTGGCGGGCCACCACGACGTCGGCGATCTCCTCCACGGTGCGGAACTCCCCCAGCGTCCTGAGGGGATAGCGGTACCGCCCCTGCAGGATCGTTCCGCCCGGCGCGCTCACGTTGGCCTGGTCCAGCGCCCGGGAGATCTCCTCGATGGTGAGACCGTAGGCCTCCAGGAGGCGAGGATTGACCTCCACCTGGATCTCGCGGTCGAGACCTCCGGTCACCGAGGCCTGAGCGACGCCGTCGAGCTGCTCCAGCCTCCGGCGGAAGACCGTCTCGGCGAGCTCCTTGGTCTCCCACAGATCGGAGCCCCCCACGACGCTGAGCACCATGATGGGTTCGGACTCCGGGTCCACCCTGAGGATGGCGGGCCGCGTGGCGGTTTCCGGCAGAGCCTCCCGTGTGTTGTCCAACCGTTCGCGCACGTTGAGCATGGCGAAGTCCATGTCGGTGCCCCACCCGAAACGCAGGGTCACCAGGCTCACGCCCTCACGGGAGACCGACGTGACGCGCTCGACGCCGGGAACGGCCGCGGCTTCGGCCTCGATTCGCTCGGTGATCAGGCGCTCCACCTCGGCGGGCGCCACGTCGGGATAGGACGTGTAGATCACGAGCCGGGGATAGCTCACGTCGGGCAGGAGATCGATGGGAAGCCGGACGTAGGAGATGAGGCCCAGGAGGATGACCGCCAGGAAGAGCATCCAGACGGCGACCGGGCGCCGAGTGGAGGTGCCGGGAATGGACACCTCTAGCGCCCTCCCGCCGCGGTCGTGGGTCGGATCTCGGCCCCGACCGCCTCCTCCAGGCTCAGCAGCGCGTCCACGAACTGATGCCGCGCCTGGATCACCTGCCTGCGCGTGTCCGCTTCCTGATCGATGCCCTGGCGCAGATCCTCGAACGTGCGCGCGCCGATTCGGTACTCCTCCCGCGCGAGGCGGAGCGCTTCCCGGGCAATCTCGGCGGACCGCTCCGCGAGGCGGAGGCTCTCCCACTGGTTGTCGAGCTCCAGAACCGCCCCCCGCACCGTTTCCTCGACCTGAAGGCGTGCCTCTCGCTGGACCTCCCGGGCGTTGTCCAGATCCACTTCGGCCCGGTGCATGCTCTGCCGCTGTCCAGGTCCTCGTCGAAGGAGACGTCGAAGAGCGCGGCGGTCTCCTGAGTCTGGGCGACGCGGCTTACCCGCATCCCCAGATCCACGGTGGGCCACCACGAGTTCCGGTTCTCGGCGACTCCCAGCCGCGCGCTCTCCACCGCGACCTCCCTCTGGCGCAGCTCCGGATTCACCCCCAGAGCCCGCTCGACCAGCTCGTCGGCGTCGAGTGCCGATGGATCGAAGATGGGAAGCGGCTCGTCCGCGAGGATGAAGTCTCCGAGCTCGTCGTCTCCGAGCTCGGTTCGCAGCGTGAGCTTCGCCCGCTCGAAAAGGGCACGTTGCTGCTGGCGGGCCAGCGCCTGTTGCTCGATCGCGAGCTCCGCATTGAGAACGTCCACCCGGGTGCGCAGAGCCAGGGAGAAAAGGCGCTCGGCCACCTCGCGGTCCACCTCCCGGGCAGCCACCAGCTCCTCTTCGGCCAGCATCAGTTCCCGCTGCTCCAGGGCGTCCATGAAGAGGCGTCGCACCGAGACGTCCATCTCCGTGAACGCCCGGTCGCGGGCGACGTTCCGTTCCCGGTTCGTGATCCGCTGCCGACGAAAGGCCTGGAACAGCGACGCGCCCTGAATACGCCAGCTCACGTCCAACGCCTGTCGGGTGCTGGAGAAATAGACCCATGCGGCGTCAGGGTTGTCGATGGGGTAGCCCAGGTTGTCGGTCGCCTTCCCCTGGTGATTTCCGGTGAAGGAGGTGTTGAAGAGCGTCACGTTGGCCCGCGGCAGGATCTGGTCCAGCCAGGTCGTCCTCATCTCTGTGCCGTTGAGCTGCACGCGGTTGTTGGCCTGTCGGAACGCTGGGTTGCGTGCCTCGGCGATCTCGAGGGCCTGCTCCAGGGTGAGGACCTGGGCCTCCTGGGCCATGGAGTGTCCGGCCACGAGCAGCGCCGCGAACGCCATCGACACCACCGTTCCGCGTCGTGTCCTTCTCGCTCGAGCCTTCATCGTCCGGGCCTCCCTCCCTCCGCCGCCACGTTCTCCACCAGGCGCACGGGGGTATCATGAGCCAGGTAGTGGTGGCCGTCCACCAGCACGATCTCACCCGGCTCCACCATGCCTTCGTCCCCTGGCACGATCTCGGTGTAGCGGTCGTTCTCCCGGCCGGTGGTGACGTATCGCCACTTGGCCAGCCCCCGCTCACCGTCCGATTCGTACACGAAGAGCATCGTGCGCCGGACGCCCTCACCCCGCTCGAGGATGGCCGCTCTCGGCACCAGGATCCGGTCCGGCAACGCCTCGGCGTCCAGGGAGACGTTTGCGTACATCCCGGGCTTGATGCGGTGATCCGGGTTCGGCAGCAGCACCGTCACCCGGCCCGTGTGGCTCTCCGGGTCCACCACCGGATTGATGGTCTCGATTCGACCCTCGAAGATCTCCCCCGGGTACGCGGCGAAGCCCACCTGGGCGCGGCGACCCTGGGCCAGAGAGCCCAATTCCGCCTCCAGCACCTGAACCTCCACCTTGATGGGGTCGAGATCGACTACCGTGAGGAGCTCGGTGCCCGCAGTGACATACTGTCCGGGAACGACTTCGACGTCCGCTACCCTGCCGCCGAACGGAGTCTGCACGTGGGTCCTGGCCAGCCGGAGCTTCGCCTGCAGGAGCGCGACCTCCCGTTGGTCGAGCTGGCTTCGCGTGCGGGCGATGCGCTCCCGTTCCGCACGGATCTCCGGGTCGTCGATCTCGTCGTCGAAGAGCACCAGCTGCCGGTAGTCCGCCTCGGCCGCCAGGAGGTCGGCTTCGGCCTGGGCCACCTCCAACGCGTATTCGGTGGTGTCGATCTGCAGGAGCGGCGAGGCCTGCGCCACGACCTGGTTCTCCCGCACGGGAACGCTGGTGACGACTCCTTCCACCTGGGCATTCAGCGTCGCCCTGCGGAAGGCCTCCGCCTGTCCCGATGCGCTCACCCGGATCCACAGGGTGTCCCGGATGACTTCCGCACCCGCCACGGCCTGCGGCACGTCGGTGGAGAACTGCGACCCAGTGGCCGTTTCGGGAAGCTCCGTGCCGGATGCTTCCCCGCTCTGGGCCGCCTGGGCACTCTCGTCCCCTGTTTCGGAACCGCCCAGGCGCCACCATACACCGACGGCAAGGGCCCCGAGGATGAGCGCGATTGTGACGAGGCTCAAGGTCCGTCGTGAGAAATCCATGGAAGCTCGTGGGGTGGGATGTGGATAGGCATCCGACCAGGAATCCCACGGGTCCAGGCCGAAACCGCTCATGAGACGTCTCAGCGGGGGTGGATCGTTGCCGCCGACACCTGTAGAGGATCCCTCTCGCGGGCAAGAAACGCCAGGGTGAGGAGCCAGGGGAGTGAACGGCCCGCCCCGTCCCGCCCCCCATGCCACCGCTTGTCCACGTCGACCCTCACGATAGCTTACGCGGGATGAGCCCGAACTCTTCGCCTGCCGGTCGCGCCGGGGTCCTCGCCGTGGCGGCCCTGGTCGCCGTGGTGGCCCTGGGAACCGCCCTGTGGTGGTTCGGGGAGACAGCCGAGGCCCGCCGCATCGGGGAGGCGCAGGAGCCCTATGCCGGCGCTACCCTCCCCGCCCGAGAGGCACCGGTGGACAGCGTCCTTGCCACCGTGGGGTCGAGGATCTTCCGAAGGCGGTGTAGCGCGTGTCACGCCATCACGGGCGAGAGCCGGGTGGGTCCGGATCTGGCAGGCGTGACACGGCGTCGTGACTTCGGCTGGATCCGAAGCATGGTGCTACGTCCCGACTCCATGACCGCTCACGACCCCGTCGCCCGGGCGCTCAAGGAGGAGTATCAGGTGCAGATGCTCACTCCACGGACCCTGGACGACACCCACGTCGTGGCCCTCCTCGAGTTCCTCCGACGGGTGGACGCCGGGGCCTGATTCGCCAGGAGCCCACCCGGCGCCCCCGCCCCTGGTGGGCTACCGGAGACCGGTCCGGCATCCGCCTACTCGGACGCCGCGTCGACCCCCGCTCGCCCTCCGTACTTTCGCTCCACATAGCCCACCAGGATCTCCTTGAACTCGTCCACCAGGCCCTCACCCTTCAGCGTGGTGGCATGGGCTCCGTCGATGTACACCGGTGCCTTCGGCTCCTCGAAGGTGCCCGGCAGGCTGATTCCGATGTCGGCGTATTTCGACTCGCCGGGACCGTTGACCACACACCCCATGACCGCCACCTCCATCCCCTCCACGCCCGGGTACCGGGTCCGCCACCCGGGCATGTTCTCACGGATGAAGGACGTGATGTCCTCGGCCATCTCCTGGAAGAACGTGCTGGTGGTCCGGCCACAGCCCGGACAGGACGTCACCTGAGGTTCGAAGTTGCGAATGCCCAACGACTGGAGGACCTGCTGGGCCACGCGGACCTCCTCGGCGCGGTCTCCGCCCGGACGGGGCGTGAGAGAGACGCGGATGGTGTCTCCGATTCCGTCCAGAAGAAGGGGCGCGAGCCCGGCCGTGGTCGCTACGATGCCCTTGGCGCCCAGCCCGGCCTCGGTCAGCCCAAGGTGGAGCGGGAAGTCGCACCGTTCGGCCAGCACCCGGTAGACGGCGATGAGCTCGCGGACCGACGAGACCTTCGTGGAGATGATGATGCGGTCGTGACCCAGCCCCGTCTCCTCCGCCAGCGCCGCCGAGCGCACAGCGCTCTCCACCATGGCCTCCAGGAGGACCTCGCCGGCTTCCCGGGGCTTGTCCAGCCGCGCATTCGCGTCCATGAGCTCCGTGAGAAGCCGCTGGTCCAGGGAGCCCCAGTTCACTCCGATCCGCACCGGCTTGTCATGGTCGATGGCCACCTGGACAATCTGCTGGAAGTTGGCGTCCCGGTGCTTCGTGCCCACGTTTCCCGGATTGATGCGCAGCTTTGCCAGGGCATCGGCGCAATCCGGGTACCGCGTGAGAAGCAGATGCCCGTTGTAGTGGAAGTCTCCCACGATCGGTGTGTCGGAGCCGCGGTCCCGGACTCGTCGGACGATTTCCGGCACCGCCTGCGCGGCCCTGTCGTTGTTGACGGTCACGCGGACCAGCTCGCTCCCCGCGTCGGCCAGGAGCATCACCTGCTCCACCGTGGACGCCACGTCCGCCGTGTCGGTGTTGGTCATGGACTGGACCACGACCGGAGCCGATCCACCGATGGTGACGCCGCCGACATCGACGGGCACGGTCTTCCTGCGCTCCACGCGGATCACGACGGTCCCCCGGCAGCGTTGGGTTCGGATGGCCCGCTGTGGCGGGCGGGAATCGGGGGAGTCTACCCGAGGGCTTCGTGGGGTTCCCCGACGACTCCGGAACCGCCCGGAGACAGGGGGGTTGAGTCCCGGCAGCCCATCGGAATGGACCCTCCACCCCCACCACCATGAAGATCACGGTATCCCCGGACGGCTTCTACAAGGTCGAAGGCGATGTGCCGCTGTTCGACCACGAAGGCGACCCCATCCCCACGCGCGAGGGGAAGCCCTACTATCTGTGCCGCTGCGGACATTCGTCGAACAAGCCCTTCTGCGACAGCACCCACAAACGGATCGAATGGGACAGTGCCCTGGCGGAGCGCGAGTGATCGCATCGACCTGTTGAGCGGGCGGGGCCCGTGAGCCGACGACCGCTCCGCATCGCAGCCCACAACGGGGCGCTGATCTACGGCGGTGGCGAGAAGTGGACGGTCCTGCTCCTCAGGGGGCTCCAGGACCGAGGCCATACCGTCCATCTCTTCTGCAACAGCCGAGACGTGGGCGCGGCGGCCCGCAGGGAGGGAGTGACCGCCTCCCTGGGATTGTTGGGAGGCCAGCTCATGCTCCCTCACGCCCTCCGCTTCTCCCGGCAGATCCGGCGTTTCGCGCCGGACGCCCTCGTGCTCGCGACCTTCAAGAAGGTCTGGCTCGGGGCGTTGGCGGGCCGGCTGGCCCGGGTCCCGCAGGTGGTGTCCCGGATCGGCCTGGACACCGACCTGCCCCGGCGCCACTGGACGTATCGCCTCGCCTACCGCCGGTGGGTCGACCGGGTGCTGGTGAATGCCGACGGGATCCGCAGGGACTTCGTGCGCGACCTTCCCGGCTACGATCCGGCGCGGGTGTCCACGGTCTACGACGGGGTGAGCGTGAGCGACGCGGCGCGCGGCGACGCAGGGGCCGCCCGGGACGCTCTGGGTCTGCCACGCGGCGTGCCCCTGGTGGGATCCGTCACCCGCCTCGACACGCAGAAGCGCATCGATCGCCTTCTGGAGGCGGCCGTTCACCTGCCGCACGCTCACGTCGCGTTGGCGGGCGAGGGGCCTCTGGAGGCCGACCTCCGCGCCCAGGCAGACCGGCTGGGAATCTCGGACCGCATCCACTTCCTCGGATACCGGACGGACGTCGGAGCGGTGCTGGCCAGCATCGACGTCTTCGTCCTGACGTCCGACAAGGAGGGGATGGCCAACGCCATGCTGGAAGCCCTGGCCGCCGGCGTCCCGGTGGTGAGCACCCCGGTGTCGGGCGCCACCGAGGCGCTGGAGCCGGACGGGCGGGGGGCCGCTCCGGGACTCGTCGTGGAGCCCCACCCAGGGAAGATCGCGGAGGCTCTCGGTGCCCTTCTCGACCAGGCGGACAGCCGGGACGCCATGGGGCGGGAAGGACGAAAACGGGCCCGAGAGCGCTTCTCCTACGAGTCGATGCTCGACGCCTGGGAGGCCGCGCTGAGCCCGTCGCCGGTTGGGTAGTACCACTCCATCTCGGTGTCCCAATACGCGTACACGCGGGCCTCCCTGCGAGCCAGAGCTCCGGTGGCGGACAGGTAGACCACGTCGTACGCGCCGGGCAGGACACCAAAGAACTCGAAGCGGCCCTCGCGGTCGGGCCGGGTCGACATCCCCACCGGATCGAGACGGACCGCCTCGACCGCGTCGGCGTGCTCCCCCGCCACGACCCCCACGATACGGCCGTGGAACGGCTCGTCCTGGGCGTCGGTGATGCGCTCGCTCCAGAGCAGGACCGTGCCGCACCCCGACGGATCCCAGACAGGCCCGCCTTCCCCGTGGTGGACCTCGATCCCGTCCAGCTCCCGAGGCCTGGCCAGGCCGTCCACGTCGAGGAGCCGATCCTCCCCGACCCTGACCATCTGCACACCGTTCAACATGACGCCGAGGGCGCACCCCGGGGCGTCACCGGGCAACCGTCGGTAGACCCCCCACGACTCCCGCCACGGCGGCCGAAGCACGAGGGTGGTGTCACGGCGCAGCAGGTCCGACACGCGGCGCACCGTCGCGATCTCCGCCCGAGAAAGGTGAAGGCTCACCGAAGCCCAGTCGCCGCGGTCCGGGAAGCCGGTGGCGGCGAGCCAGGAGCGCTCGGGGGCCAGGTGTCGCACTACCCCTGCACCGGCGCACGCGCCCAGGGCCAACACGGCGACGACCGTAGGGACCCGACTCGCCATCTTCAGTCGATCCGCTCGGGCTCCAGCGTCTCTTCCACGATCTGCCCCCGGGACACGCCCACGCGGTAGACCTTGGCGCCGTCGCGGGTCGCCACGACCCGCCTCACCTCGTTGTCGACGAAGTAGATCCCGGCGTCGTTGTCGCACGCGTATCCCGGCTTCAGCACGCCCGTGGCGATGAGCTCGTGATACCGGGGACGCCGCTGGGCTTCTCCGTCGTAATGGGGAGAGTGGCTGCCCCGGAGGAACCCCAGGCACTCGATCTTCGTGAGCTCCCTCGGTCGGGAGTCGGTGGTCCCCTCCTCGAACCAGCAGAGCGATCCGGCGCTGGCGCCACCGAGGACGATTCCCCGATCCCACGCCTGGCGCAGGACGGCGTCGATGCCCTGCGCTCGCCAGATGGCCTGCTGGTTCAACGTGTTGCCGCCGGAGACCACGATGGCGTCCATGGAAAGGAGCACCTCCTCCCATGTCCGGTCCATGCGATAGCTGCTGATGAAGCTCTCCTGGACGTGGGGCTCCACGTCCAGACGGGCGCAGCTCCCGTACCACCGGATGATCGAGCCCTCGCTGTCCGCCGCAGCGGTGGGCAGGTAGCAGAGCCGGGGTCGGGGCTTCCCGGTGAGGGAGGCCATGTATCGGATGAAGGCTTCGCCGAATCCTCCGCCGGCGATGAGGATCTTCCGGGTCTCCTCCTGGGGACTCGATCCCCGGTGGAGGCCTTCGAGGGATAGCCGGCCCGACTTCAATCCCGCGGCGCCGACCGCCGAGGACGCGAGGAACTCCCTTCTCTCCATGGTCTGACCCCCGATCGTTGGATGCTCGGAACACCGAAGCCCATCGTAGGGGCCGGGGCGCCGCGCATCAACGCGAGCGTTCCAGTCCTTGGACACGGCAGCCGTCGGGCGAGCGTCACGGTTGACCGCGGGAAACCCTCGGCTTCAGGCCCGGGTCACTCGCCGGCGCGGCTGTCTCTCGCCACGAGGAGGCGCCAACGCAGCTGCAGAACGAACCAGATGAGCGCGGCGCCCGCCAGAATCAACACCCCGAACGCGGAGCTCAGCAGCGCTACCTTGATTCCACCCCAGACCAGCGTGGTTCGGACGGCTCCGGCGGCTTCGATGGACTGAGCGGCGATGATGATCCCGACCAGTGTCCCGAGCACCCCGCTGATCACGGCGAACCCGCCCCAGAACAGGATGGCGTCGAGCCAGGCCTTGGTGGGGAGGTCGGCCGACGCGCCCGGCCGGAACAGCCGCGCCGCCGACCACAACGTGAGCGCGGCGACCGCCACCATGGAGAACGCCAACGGCCAGCGAATGAATCCCATGGCTTCCCAGATCATGCTCATGTCTCTTCCCTTTTCCAGAGGAGGTCCGGCTCCAGGCCCAATGCCCGCCGGTAGGCATCGGACACCAGCGCGAGCCATTGGGCCAGGATGAACCAGGCGAGGGCTCCGGCCAGCGCGAGCAACAGCGAGACGGAAAGGAGCGCGGCGTCGCGGACGAGCCAGCCGGAGGCCAGGATCGCCGCCCGGTCGGGGGCGCGCTCGAGTATGGCGGCCAGCCGATAGAGATCGAAAAGCGTCCCGGCGATGCCCGTACCCAGGATGAGCCCGGACAGGGTCAGGATCGACGCCAGGCCGCGGCGCGGCCGGTGATGATCCCGCTTGATCCAGAGTTGGAAGACCTTGGCGATCACGGCCGCAAACAGGAGGCCGCCGACGCCGATGACGGGCCAGAGGAACGGAGACGGATCTCCGAGCAGGTCGGCCCGCAGCAGCATCGCGGTCCCCACCACGAGCACGAAGCCGGTCGCCAGCCCGAGGGCCGTGCGCTCGAGCAACCACAGCCTCCGGTCTCCAAGAGACCGGGTTGCCCGCAAGTACAACGGTGCGTGCAGCGTACCCAGCTGCCTCAGTGCTTCGGGGTCCGGGACCAGAGCCTCCAGGGCTCGGGCCTGGGCGTCCTCGGCCGAGAGGCCCTGGGTCAGAAGACGGTCGCGCAGCTCCTCGAGGTCGAATTCGAGCTCTCGCAGGATCCGGACACGCTCCGGCAGCGGAAGCGTCATCTGCCGCTCCACCGCCCGGAGATCGGGAAGGAAGATCCGTGCGGCCGGCAGGGTCATGCGGGCACCTCGCCGGGACGACGAAGCAGCTCCATCAAGCGAGACACGATCTCGCCCACCCGGGTGGTCTCTCCACTCAGGTGCCGCCGCCCCGCCCCGGTCAGGACGTAGACCTTCTTCCGGCGACCGCCACCCTTGGACCACGACCCCCGGACCAGGCCTTCGTCCTCCAGCCTGTGCAGGATGGGATAGAGGGTCCCGTGCCTGAAACGGAAGAGTCCGTTGCTGTCGGTCTCCACGTCCAACGCGATCTGATAGCCGTGCTTGGCTTCATCGCGCAGCGTGGCGAGAACCAGCAGCTCGTGGATGTCTCGGGCGAAGCCCTGTACGTCGAAGCCTCGGTCCTCCACAGGCCCTCCTCGATGCCCACCTATCGACGCTCGCTATATCTACACTCTATATATCGACTGACGATATGTATGGCAAGACTCTGCGGCGTCGCCCGACGTCATCAGTCCGAGATCGAGCGGCGGAATCGGAAGCTCTGGCGAAGCCAGGCCCGGATGGGCTCACCGTTTCTCAGCGGTGGGTCGAAGCGGAGCTGCCCGATGATGTCCCGGGCCGCGTCAACGGCGTGGTCGCTGCCTGCGTGCCTGGTGACCTCGAGCACGCGCCCACGCTCGTCGATGAGGATGTTCACCGTCACCGTGGTGTCGTTCCCCTCGCCCAGGTGGGCGCCGCCGGCCCACGTGCGCACCGTGTCGGGGAGGCCCACGGGAGGACGGCCATCGCGGTGGACCATGTGCGGCACGCACTCGATGGCGGAGGCCAGAGCCAGGACCGGCCAGGGCGTAAGGCTCAGACGCACACGAAATCCCTCGGGCTGGAGGAGGCGGATCGGAGATCGGGCCCGTGAGCGCAGGATCTGCGCGATTCCATTCGCGGCAGCCGGATCCACGGTGGATTCCCAGAGGCCTGAGGCGAGAAGGCGACCGTCCGCCTGGTATCGGCTGACGAAGTCGACGTGGGGTGTCCGGCCCACCCGCGTGGGGACCCGCAGTCCCTCGTCCTGGAGCTGCGAGCCCAGGCCTGCCGTGTCGAAGAGCTCCGTGACACGCGGAGCCGCCGGGGCCCTACCCTGCGGCCGACACACCTGGTCCCAGTGACGCCGCACGATGTCGGGTCCCCGCGACGGGGGCGGCGGCGGCGGTGCGGGCCGACAGGCCGTGCCCGTCAGGACCAGCCAGGCGGCCAGGATCCTCACGCCCCATCGGCTTCCCGGCGATCGCCGTCTCGACAATGAGGGCGTTCCGACTCGCTCCAAACCAGGACCTCCGTCTCTGCCACGGGTCTCCGATCCTCGCATTACTACTATGACTATAGTAGATTCGCCGGCAGCCTGTAAGCGTTTCAGCATTTGTGGTGTATGCCACATAGGCGCCGTGATCCTCTCGATGAGGAGCCTGACCATGATGCTCCGGATCTCGTCTTCGGTTCTCCTGGTAGCGCTGACGGTTGTCGGCATGCCCCGTCCGGGCTTGGCCCAGGAGGTTGGAAGGGACAGGGCGTTCCGGGTCCTGGTACCGGACCTGGAGGCCCTCAGCGGGGCGGACCGGGATTTCGGCAAGGACGTCGCCGAGGACCTTCGCGAGCTTTTGGGCACGCTCCTGACCCACGACGCCATCAGCCGGAATGATCTCGAGGACGCCCTGGACCGGCTCGAGCTGGACATGGAGGACCTCGACTGCGTTCGTGCCCGGCAGGCCGCAGTCATCCTCGACGCGCAGGTGGCGCTGTGTGCCTCCTATCTCCGAGAAGGGGACCGTTTCCTCGTCGAGGCGGTCTTCTGGGACACGAGCGCGGGCGAGTCCTTCGCCGTCACCCCCACCGAAGGAGGTCGAGGAGACGAGGCGGCCGTGGCGCGCCACGTCTTCGGCGAGTTCGACCGCTACACCCAACATCTCCGCGCCGCCGCCAACTGTGAGGAGTATGCCCGCAGTCGACTGTGGGACGAAGCCCTCCAGAACTGCGATCGGGCGCTGGAGCTCAATCCGGATGCCATCGGGACCCGGTACCGCAGGGCGCGCACCCTCTTCGAGACGGGCCAGGGTGACGAGGCCCTCGAGGAGCTGGAACGAGTCCTGGATCGCGATCTTGTCCACGAAGCGGCTCTGGAGCTGGCAGGGTACATCTCCGCCAGGCTGGACCGGAACGAGGAGGCCAGAGGCTACTACACCCGCTTCCTCGAGCTGCAACCGGAACGGGCCGCGGTACGCATGCGCGTGGCGTACGATCTGGCTCAGGCCGGCGACACCGGCGGAGCGCTTCTCCTCATCCGGGAAGGGCTGGACCTGGACCCGAACAACATCGACCTGTGGGAGCAGCTCGGTGGGTACGCCTTTTCCATCGGCGAAGCCATGAATCGGGAGCGACCGGCGACGGAAGACTCGGGATCGTTGGCCCCGGGGGCCGTGGAGTACTTCACTCTCGCCATCGACGCCTACGAGCGGGTGTTCGAGGCCAGGGGCGAAGAGACCCCCGCCGTGCACCTCCGGAACATCGTGGCCGCGTACGTCCGGCTCGGCCGGGCCCAGGAGGCCATCACCGCTGCGGAGCGGGCGTTCCAGACGCACCCGGAGGATGAGGGCCTCTGGTCGGCGTACGCCAACGCCCTGCAGAAGGCCGGGAGGCTCCCCGCGGCCCTCGAGGCCCTCGGACGGGTCGAGGAGCTCGACCCCGAATACCCCAACCTCGGGCTGCGATGGGGAAACTGGCTCATCGAGGCGAGCCGGATCCGTGAGGCGGTCGACGTCATGAAACGGCTGGCGTCCGGCGGACCGGGGCAGGCCGACGCGGCGGCGAGCCTGGTCGTGGCCAACGCCTACGCCGACGGCATCCAGAAGGAGGACTTCGGCTACGCGATCGAGGCTCTGGTGGCGGCCAGGGAGCTGCCCAACCTGAGCCCCGGAGTGAGGCATCAGCTCAACTTCTGGCACGGCTACGCCGTCCTGCAGAGCGCCGTGGACGAACAGGAGCCCCGCACCCTGGAGACTGCCCGGGCCACGCTGCCCAGGTTCCGGAAGGCGCTCGAGCTGCTGCAGGACGTGGGCGACTACCCGGCCACGGTCAACGTCAACATCGAGCAGCTCCGCGGAAACGTCGGCACGTTCATCACGATCCAGGAGGCCATCATCGCCCGGGGCGGGCCGTCGGCTTCGCCCTGACCGCCCTGACCGCGCGACGATTCCCTCACTCCCCCCTGAGGACCTCCGCCGGGGGTAGGCTGCCGGCTCGCGCGGCCGGGGCCCATGCGGCGAGGACCGCGGCCGCGCACAGCGCCAGCGCCGCGGTCGCGTAGGCCCAGGGAGCCAGGGTCGAGACGCCGAAGAGCTGGGATTCGAGCACGCGCGCCGACATCGCCGCCACGACGCTTCCCACGGCGATGCCGATCCCCGCGGTGCGCACCCCCGAGCGGACCACCTCACCCACCACGGCGTTCGGCGCGGCCCCCAACGCCAAACGCACGCCGATGTCCTTCCGGTTGGCGGCAACGTGCTGCGAGAGCGCAGCGTAGATCCCGATGGCCCCGAGGGCCGTGGCCAGAACCGCCAACACGACCAGGAGGCCCATGATCACCCAGGAGACCGCGTAGGCGGCTCGCACCACGTCGTCCATCCACGTCACCGACCGGACCGGTACCAGCGGGTCGACGTCGGCCACCGCGTGGCGCACGGCGGGGATGATCCCGCCGGCGCCCGAAGCCGTGCGCACGAGGAGGGTCACGTCCCGAGCAGGGCTTTCCGCCAACGACACGTACATGGCCGGCCCGGGAGGTCCCGTGATGTCGCCGGAGCGGATGTCCGGGACCACGCCGACCACGGGCACGTAGGTTTCCCACATGTGGGGATCGATGGCGATCCTCTGTCCGACCGCTGAGACGTCGGGCCAGAGCGTCTCGGCCAGAGTCTGGTTCACGACCACCGCGCTCACACCCCGTTCCCGATCCTCCGACCGGAGCAGCCGTCCCTCCACGGCCTCCAGACCCAACACGTCGAAGAAACCGGGGTCCACCATGTTCCTCGGTGCGCCCTGCGCCTCCGCCTGGTCGACAGGGGCCGATTCCAGGTTCGCAGGCGCCCGGGGTGCTTGCTCCCGCAGGGGCAGCCATCCGGCGAGGCCCACCGATTCCACGCCCGGGATGCTCGACACCCGCTCGACGAGGGCATCGTACAGGCCTCGGGCGGTCATGGCATCCGCCACCCGATCCTCGGGCGGCGAGAGCTCCACGGTGAGGAGACGGCCCGCGTCGAATCCCAGCGAGACGTTTCGAAGGTTCCCCACGGTGGCCACGAGGAGCGTGGCGGCGACGAGGAGCAACGTGGCCAGGGCTGCCTGCACGGCGACCAGGGATCGCTGGACGGCGACGCCGGCGTGGGGCTTCAGCGTGGGTCCCGAGCGCTGGGCGCGCAGGAAATGGAGCACGGGCACGCCGGCGATGACGACCCACGCCGTCGCCGCCGCCGCCGCGGAGAAGCCCAGGACCGAGGGCGAGAGCACCGAGCTACTTCTCACTACCGCCTCACCCACGAACAGTCCGGCGATCCACGGAGCGCTGACCGCTCCCGTCCAGAGGGCCACCGCGACGGCGAGCGACGTCAGGACCAGGGCTTCCACCAGCAGCTGCTGGACGATCCGCCCCCGGCCCGCCCCGATGGCGGCCCGCACCGCCAGCTCCTGGCGTCGCTCGATGGCCCGTCCGAGGAGCAGGTTGCCCACGTTGAGGGCCGTCACCAGAAGGAGGAGCGCCGTGCCGCCCAGGAGAAGAAGGAGGGGAGTGGAGATGAACCGCCGCTGCGACGCATCGGCCCGGGCGACCCGCACGAGCCCGTCGTCCCAGTCCGCTCGGAAGAAGTTCGGGAAGATGCGCGCCAGGTAATCGTTGAAGGCGTCCACCTCGTCGTGAGCGTCGGCGAAGGTGACGCCGTCAGCCAGAACGCCCACGACCTTCAGGTTCACCTCCTTGAAATAGTCGTCCTCCCGGGGATCGACGACGAGCGGGAGCCAGACCTCGGCGCGACCGCCCGGGGCCCTGCTTGCCCGCCCCTGGATGCCCACGACCCGGGCGGTGGTGCCGCTGATGTCCACCGCGCTGCCCAGCACGGCGGGATCGGACCCGAAGGAACGGCGCCACAAGGACTCGCTGATGACGGCGACGGGCTCCACGCCCAGGAGGGCATCATCGTCGTTCAGCGCCCGACCCAGCGCCGGCTGCACCGCAAGCTCCCGAAAGAGCTCGGGCGTGATCGCGACGCCGTTGACGCTCTCGCTGCTGCCGTCCGGGGTACGCACCGCGTAGGCGAGCTCGGCGTAGCCTCCCAGGGAGCGGAAGGTCACCTGACTCTCGCGGTACAGCTCCATCATGCCGAAGGACCAGCGACGGTCCGGCCACACTCCCAACGTACGGTCGGGCTCTTCCCACCAGCTCGTGTTCCGGAACGTCCCGTCGACGACGGAATACACCGCCACGTTGGCGCCCAGCCCGGTGCCCAATACGGCCACCACGCCCAGGGCGAACCCCGGGTGCTTCAGGATGAGACGGAACGCCCAACGCACGTCCATGAGGAGGTCGGAGCCCGAATCCTGGCTGTCGGCGCCGCTCCCGGTGAAGATCCGGTAGGCCACGATGGACGCCGTCTGAGCCGCGTACCACATTCGGGCCCGGAGGCGCGAGGCCACGGCACGGCGCTGGAACTCCTCGGCCAGGTCGCCGAGGGCGGCCCGCCCGGACAGGCCCCCGGGAAGGGCACGTTCCGCGATCCCCTCCAGCCAGCGCGGCGGTTTGACGGCCCTCATCCTCATCGGTCCAGCGCTCCTTCCAGGCCTTCCCACAGGGCCATCAGCGTGCTGCGCGAGCGGGAGAGCATCTCGTGGCCCGCCGGCGTGAGCTGCACGTAGCGCCGGGGTCGCCCGCCGCGATCCGAGGATGTCTCCCCGGCGTAGGACTCCACGAGGCCCTTGTGCTCCATACGGTCCAGCGTGGTGTAGAGCGCCCCGCTGGAGGGCGAGCGACCCGCCACCGACTCCAGCTCGTCCTTGATGGCCAGGCCGTACGCGCCCTCGCCCAGCCGCATCACGGACAGGAGCACCATCTGCTCGAACTCCCCCAGATAGTCCTGACTCATCGGACACAGGTCCTCATCTCGCGGTGGACCCAGCTGATGGCCACCGGGCACGCCAGGGCCGGCGGCGTCCCGACGATGACGAAGCCGTCTCCCTTGGGCGAGAACCGCTCGATGCTGGGATGGTCGCTGAGCTCCACGGGAACGTCCGGGAAGGAGGTCCCACCCAGCGTGAGCGTCCCGGCCGACCCGTCGGTGGCCCCCGTTTCGTCCAGAACCGCCTGGTTCACCAGGAGCGAAGGCGAGCCGAGCTCCAGCATGGCCGGATAGGCGCGTCCGTCGAGCTCCAGATCGAGGGCCAGGACCACGCCGTGATAGACGCGGAGCCTGATGGGATCGGAGAGCTCCATTCCGGGCCACTCCACCGCCCGACCGAAGGGCTTGAGCACCAGCCGCCCGCCCGGCACGTCGAAGAGCACGTCGAATTCGTTGAGGGTGTTGTTGCTCACCAGCCCGTCCATCACCGCTCCGTCCACCGTGAGGCGGGAATCGGAGATGATCTGACGGTTCTCCATGTTCACGGGGGCGCCGGCGAGGGTGACGCCCTGGTCGCCGATCCTGGCGGCGCCGGACTCGGAGAGGACCGTGACCGCCGAGCCGGTCGAGACGAGGAAGCGAAGCTCGGTTCCATCGGCGGTGTGCGCGGGAATGACCATGCGGCCACCCCGCACCTCGAGGGGGACCTCCACGGATTCGCCGGCCTGCGCCCGAGCGGCATGGGGCCACCCCGCAAGAACGAGAAGAACTCCGAGTGACAGCAGCGTCTTCATCCCGACCTCCCATCGGTCGCGTCGTGGTCCACCTCGTAGGCGGTATTCTCACATTGTGATGCTCACAATGTGTAATTGGTTGCCCCGGGATCGCACAAGATCCTTCGTGGGAAGGACGGCCGCCAGGCGTTGCGCCATCCCTCCTCGCGCCCCAGCCTATTCCGTCGGTCCGCCGCCCGCCCTCGGCGATCGTTCACTCCACCGGAGTCCTTCCATGTGCTCGCCCTCGACGTGATGAGCCAGCACGACCACCTCAGGCACACCCTGGCCACCCTGGCGTATCGTGCAGCCAAGGCGATGGCCGGCGCGCCGGAGTCGTTTGCCGACTTTGACGCCGGGAAGGGCGCGCGCAGGCCGGTAGCCATCGTTGCGCACATGGGAGACCTCATGGCGTGGGCGCTCTCCCAGGCCCGCGGCCATGAGCGATGGGCGGCGTCTCCTCCGGGAACGTGGGACGAGGAGGTATCGAGCTTCTTCTCTGGCATGGCCACGCTGGATGCGTTCCTGGCGGACGGCGACTCCCTGGGTCAGCCCGAAG
>JARRLD010000050.1:0-16050 GCA_037387345.1 Gemmatimonadota bacterium | reverse complement strand
ACGGAGCCGGTGGTGGACCTGGACAGCCTGGTTCCCGACGAGGCCGCTACGGAGCCGGTGGTGGACCTGGACAGCCTGGTTCCCGACGAGACCGCCGGCGAGCCAGTCGTGGACCTCGGTGGGTTGGCGCCGGAACAAGTCGACGCCGAGGAGGAGTCGGATGACCTCGAGACGGCCTCGCCGGACGAGGCCGCGCCGGAGGAGGCGGATCTGGACGCCCTGGGGCCGGACGAGGCCGCAGAGCTGTTGGCCGACCTGGCCGGCCTGTTCCCCGACATCGATGCTGGCAAGCGGGGAGTGGACCTGAGCGCTCCGGCGCCCGAAAAGATCAGCGCCGCGGAGGAGGAGCAGGTCGTGGAGGTCGAGGAAGCGCCGGAGCCGAGCCTCGCGGACGACGCGGCGACGGCGGAGGGGCTTCCGTCCGACGAACTCGAGGACGAGCCCCTGGTCACCAGAACCATGGCGGAGCTCTATGCGCAGCAGGGCCTCGTCGATCGTGCGCTGGAGGTCTTCTCCGAGCTGCTCCGGGCCGCTCCCGACGACGAGGAGCTGAGTGAGCGGGTGCGCCAGCTGGAAGCTGTCTCAGGCGAAGCGAAGCCGCGGCACCCGGCCCCGGAGTCGGCGCAGGGTGAGACCGAGCCCGAGGACCATCTGTGGCAATCCGAGCCCTCGGACGATGCGGCCGGAGTCGACACGCCCTTCGCCTGGACGGAGGACGAGGCTGAGGAGCTCGCGGAGGGACCGGGAATCTCGACCTACTTCGACCGCATCCTCTCGTGGAGGTCCGAAAAGCTCGACGGGGGATCGGACGGTCAGGGGGAGACGTGAGGCTCGCGGTGATCCATGGCCCGAACCTGGGGCTTCTCGGCCGTCGGGAGCCCGAGATCTACGGGACCCACACGCTCGAGGACGTGGATGAGGCTCTGGTCGCCGAGGCGGATGTCCTCGGCGCCGAGGTGGAGTCCTTCCAGTCGAACCACGAGGGAGCGATCCTCGACTTCATTCAGGAGGCCTCGAGGCGCGTCGACGGCTTCCTCATCAACCCGGGCGCGCTCACCCACACGTCCATCGCCCTGCGCGACGCGCTCTGCGGCTCGGCCCTGCCGTTCGTCGAGGTCCACCTGTCCAATACCGCCGCACGCGAGCCCTTCCGCCGCCACTCCTATCTCTCCGACGTGGCGGCCGGCGTGGTTTTTGGATTCGGCGTGGAGGGCTATCTTCTAGGGCTTCGGGGGCTAGCGTCCCGGATTCGGAGCCACAACGCCAACTAGCACGCGAGGTCGCATGGCGAGCACCGCCGACTTCCGCAACGGTATGGTGCTGGAGATCGATGGCGATCTTTGGGCCATCACCTATTTCCAGCACGTCAAGCCCGGGAAGGGCGGGGCCTTCGTCCGTACGAAGCTCAAGAACGTCCTCTCCGGTGCCGTGGTCGACAGGACCTACCGCGCGGGGGAGAAAGTCAACGATGTCCGTCTGGAGCGCCGTCCGGTCAACTACTCCTACACGGATGGCGCCCTGTACTACTTCATGGATCAGAACACGTTCGACATGATTCCCATCGCCGGGGACTTGGTCGGTGAGGAGCAGCTGAAGTACCTCAAGGAAAACATGGAATGCGAAGGCCTCGTCCACGATGAGAAGGTCATCAGCGTGGAGCTTCCGAACTTCGTCGAGCTCCAGGTCGTCGAGACCGAGCCGGGAGTCAGGGGCGACACGGCGCAGGGCGGCACCAAGCCTGCAAAGCTCGAGACCGGGGCGACGGTTCAGGTTCCGCTGTTCATCGATCAGGGAGACGTCGTCAAGGTGGATCGACGTGAAGACAAATACCTCACGCGGGTGAGCGGATGATCGACCTCGAGTTCCTCGAGCGCCTCATCAAGGCCATCGACCAGAGCAGTCTCGATTCCATCGAGCTCGAGCGCGGTGGGACCAGGGTGCGCCTGGCCAAGACTCCTGCTGGGGGCGCCGTGGCATCCCTGGCGCCCGTCGCGGCACCGCTGACCACGGCCGCCAGCCTCCCGGGTCTGGCGGCGAACCCGTCTCCGGGGCAAGAGGCGGCGGCGGAAGCGGAGGCAGAGGCGGAACCGATCCCCTCCAACCTGATCGACGTGCCTTCCCCCATGGTGGGTACGTTCTACCGGGCTCCGGCGCCGGATGCCCCAGCCTACGTGGAGAAGGGAAGGCGGGTCTCCAAGGGCGACACCCTGTGCATCATCGAGGCGATGAAGCTCATGAACGAGTTGGAATGCGAGGTCGAGGGGACCATCGTCGAGATCCTGGTAGACAACGCACAGCCCGTCGAGTACGGCCAGGTACTCTTCAGGGTCGACCCTGCTTGATTCGAGGCATCCTGACGACGGAGGTCCGAGCATTCCTCGGCCCCGATGGCCAGGGGATACCACGCGCCTGCTCTCCGTGGGAGTCGGGCGCGTTTCCGACGAGGGAGAAAGTCCTTGTTCGAAAAGGTCCTGATCGCCAATCGCGGTGAGATCGCTCTGCGGATCATCCGGGCGTGCCATGAGCTGGGTGTCCAGACGGTGGCGGTGTACTCCGAAGCGGATCGAGAGTCCCTTCATGTGCGCTTCGCGGACGAGGACGTGTGCATCGGTGGGGCGGCGGCGTCGGACAGCTATCTGAATATCCCCCGCATCATAGCGGCGGCTGAAGTCACCGGCGCCGAAGCCATCCATCCCGGATACGGATTCCTGGCGGAGAACGCGGAGTTCAGCGAGATCTGTTCCCGCTCGGGGCTGATCTTCATCGGGCCCACTCCGGCTCAGATCCGGGCCCTGGGTGACAAGGCGACGGCACGCCGGACGATGACGGATGTTGGCGTCCCGACGGTGCCGGGCTCGGAGGGGATCGTGGAGGAGGTCGACCAGGCCACCCAGGTGGCCGAGGAGATCGGATTCCCCATCATGATCAAGGCGTCGGCGGGTGGTGGAGGGAAGGGGATGCGCGTCGCCCCGGATGCTGAGACGTTCCCGAAGCTGCTGAACGCCGCCCGGGTGGAGGCGGAGGCGGCCTTTGGAAACCCCGGTGTCTACCTCGAGCGGTGCATCCTCAAGCCACGCCACGTGGAGTTCCAGGTATTCGGAGACCAGCAGGGCCGTTTGGTCCACCTGGGAGAGCGTGACTGCTCCATCCAGAGACGACATCAGAAGCTCGTCGAGGAAGCGCCATCCCCCGCCCTGGACGAGGGCATGCGCACCGAGATGGGCGATGCAGCGGTCAGGGCAGCCCAGTCGATCGACTATGTCGGCGCCGGAACCGTGGAGTTCCTCGTCGACCAGGACGGCCGGTTCTACTTCATGGAGATGAACACCCGGATCCAGGTCGAGCATCCCGTGACGGAGGTGACCACCGGGTTCGACCTGGTGAAGGAGCAGATCCGCGTCGCCGCTGGCGAGCCGTTGACCTTCAAGGGCAATGGGGAAGGCGTTCGGCACCGGGGCCACGCCATCGAGTTCCGGATCAACGCCGAGGATCCCGACCGCAACTTCGCGCCTGCTCCCGGCACCATTACCACCTTCCACCCTCCCGGGGGACCCGGGGTCCGGCTGGATACCCACGTCTACACGGGCTACCGTGTGCCTCCCTACTACGATTCGCTGCTGGCCAAGCTCATCGTGAGCGGAAACACCCGGGACGAGGCCATTCTGAGGGCACAGCACGTGCTGGATCAGTTCATCATCGAGGGAATCCCGACGACGCTTCCCTTCCTGCGCAGAATCGTCGAGGACGACCACTTCGTACGGGGCGACGTGGACACCGGGTTCGTGGCCCGGATGATGGAGCAAGGGGGAGGAGCCTGATGCAGGCCGACGTCTTCTTCACGCCGGGAGAGATGGACCCCGGCACCGCCCAGGGTGCGGCCGCCGTGGTCATCGACGTATGCCGGGCCACGACGACGATGGTGGAGGCTCTGGCCCACGGCGCTCCCCGGATCTTCCCCACGACCTCCGCCGAGGAGGCCGTGAAGCTGGCCTCTTCCCTGGGAAGGGAAGACACGGTGCTGTGTGGCGAGAGAAAAGCCGTCAAGATCGAGGGGTTCGACCTCGGCAACTCCCCAGGAGAGTTCACCCGCGAGGTGATCGAGGGGAAGCGCCTGGTCATGAGTACAACGAACGGCACACCCGCCATCGCTGCGGTGCACGAGGCGAGGCGGGTCGCGATCTGCGCGTTCACCAATCTCGGTGCGACGGCCTCCGCCATCGCGGATGAAGAGCGCCTGGTGCTGCTTTGCGCAGGGCGGGAAGGGCGCTTCGCCCTGGAAGACGCCTTGTGCGCTGGGCAGCTCCTGGTTCGTCTCGGAGCCGGAAAGCGGCGTGGACCGAGCATGAATGATGCGGCCCGCGCGGCCGTGGCTCTCGCGGGGGCCTTCACCCCGGATGTCGCGTTTCTGAAAAGCACCGCCGCCGGCCGTTCCCTGGACGCCATCGGGCTTGCCGGCGACCTGGACATCTGCGGTGACGTCGACCGACACAGCGTCGTCGTGGTCATGTCCGACGGAGCTCTGGTGGTGGCGAGGGATTGACGTAGGCAGCCATGTTGACCCGGCAGCAACAGCGCGAGATCCTGGCCATGGGCCTCCTGGCCCTGGCGCTGTTCACCCTCGTATCCCTCGTTCCCGTCTCGATCCTGGGGCAGGGAGCTCTCGAGCGCTTTCCCAGCGGCAACGCCATGGGGATCGTGGGAGCCACCCTTCGCGCCCTTCTGCGGGCCTTCCTCGGAGGGGCGTCGGTGCTGGTTCCCCTTCTGGTTGCCGTAGGCGGACTCAGAGCTGGCGAGTGGCTCTCCGCGGAGCGAAGCCTTCGTCTCGCCCTCTTCATGCTGGGGCTGCTGATCCTCGTCCCCCTGGGTGCCTGGGTCGTGTTCTCCTCCCCCGAGGCGGCGGGCTGGCTGGGGACCCGGCTGGGCCGAGCGATCATGGATCTCATCGGGTGGCTCGGTGCCCTGATGGTGACGGCGGTGGGGCTCATCGCCCTGTCCGTGGGCACGCTCGGCTGGAATCCCGTCCGCTCCCTCGGAAAGGCGGTGCTGGCCACTTCGGACGTCGCAGCGCGCACCGCTCGGACGCTGGTGGAGCGGGGCAGGGAGAGGGTGGAGGCGCGCGCCCGGGTCCGGAAGGAGGACGTCGACGAGCCCCTGGAGGAGACTCCTCTGGTGGAGGAGGTGGACGAACCCGACCCGGAGGGGGCGATGGACGGAACGGTCGCCTCGGGCGAGACCGGTGGTGCCGACACCGAGCCGTCCTGGACGGACGCGGTCCCGGAGCCGCTCGGCTCAGGGCCGGAGGGCGAGGTGGAGATCTCGTTTCCGCCCGTGGACCTGCTGACTCCGCCGGAGGATCGGGACCGCCTCGGGATGGAGCGACAGCTCGATCAGCTCGGCACGATCCTGGTGGAGAAGCTCGGGACCTTCAACGTGCGGTGCGAGCTGCGGGGGAGGACCACGGGACCCATGGTCACCCAGTTCGAGGTCGTTCCCGCGCCCGGCGTCAAGGTGAATCGCATCGCGAACCTGGACGCAGACCTGGCGTTGGCCATGAAGGCATCCAGCGTACGCATCGTGGCCCCCATCCCCGGAAAGGGGGCGGTGGGCGTGGAGATCCCCAATCCACAGGCCGAGATCGTCAATCTCCGCGAGATCCTGGAAACGTCGGCGTTTCGCAACGCCAAGGGTGAGCTTCCGCTCGCGTTGGGCAAGGACCTGAACGGTCGACCCTATGTGGCCAACCTGGCCAAGATGCCTCACGTGCTCATCGCCGGCGCCACCGGATCCGGGAAGTCGGTGTGCCTGAACACGATCGTGACGAGCCTCGTCTACAAGCACACGCCGCAGACCCTCCGTCTCCTGATGATCGATCCGAAGATGGTCGAGCTGTCGGTCTACTCCCGGCTCCCCCACCTTCGCCACAACGTCGTCACCGATCCCAGGGACGCCGCCGGTGTACTCAAGTGGGCAGTGCTCGAGATGGAGCGACGGTACGGTCTGCTCAAGGCCAATCACGTGCGCTCCATCGCCGAGCTCAACCGGAAGGCCAGGGACGGGGCCGTGCTGCGCCGGGCAGAGCCGGTCGGCCCGGAGGGTGACCCGGACCGCTGGATCTACGACGAGGGCCCCATCCCGTACATCGTGGTGGTGGTGGATGAATTGGCGGATCTGATGATGACCGTACAGAGCGAGGTGGAGAAGCCGCTAACCCAGCTGGCCCAGAAGGCGCGGGCCATCGGGATCCACCTCATCGTGGCCACCCAGCGTCCGTCGGTGAATGTCATCACCGGTCTCATCAAGGCCAACTTCCCCACGCGCATCGCCTTCCGGGTGGCATCCAAGACCGACTCGCGCACGATCCTCGATCAGAACGGGGCCGACGCCCTTCTCGGCAACGGGGATATGCTGTTTCTGCCTCCCGGGGAGAGCGAGCCGGTCCGGATCCAGGGAGCCTTCCTCCCCACCGAGGACACGGAGCAACTCATGCGCTGGTACGAAGAGCTGCAGGAGCGGCGCGCAGAGGTCGCGGAGCCTGTGCCCGGGGACACTGACGACGAGCACGACATCCTCGAGGAGGTGAGGAGTCGGGAGATGGTGGAGGCCGCCGCAGCCGCCGATGAGATCTCCGGCGACTGGGACGACCTCTTTCGGAAGGCGGCGGAGGTCTGCATCCACAACGGAGGAGGGTCGACATCGCTCCTCCAGCGCCGGTTGAGCATCGGGTACGGACGGGCGGCCCGCATCGTGGACCAGCTGGAGGATGCCGGCGTACTGGGTCCGTCAGACGGCTCGAAGGGGCGGGAGGTGCTCATGACCCTGGACGAGCTGGACGTCTACCTGGGACCGGGAGGAGGGTCGGTATGAAAGGCGTGCGCTTGGCTCTGGCGGTGTCGGTCCTGCTTCCGCAGGCGTTGGGGGCCCAGGAGGGCCGTGCCCTGCCCATCCTGGAAGACG
This sequence comes from Gemmatimonadota bacterium, assembly GCA_037387345.1. Taxonomy (GTDB): domain Bacteria; phylum Gemmatimonadota; class Gemmatimonadetes; order Longimicrobiales; family Gaopeijiaceae; genus SZUA-318. The sequence goes on along the minus strand of JARRLD010000050.1, from coordinate 9,096 downwards.
CGTCCGCACGGTACGAGCGGATGAGCTCGCTGTGCGCGGATTTCTCTCAGCGTCTGGAAGTGACGCTCCTCGGTGACGACCGCAGCGGGGCGGGCCGCATGTGCCAGGCACGCCCGGATCGGTTCGCCATGCGCTTCACGGAGCCCGCCGGGGACCTCGTGGTCCTCGACGGCTCGTCGGTGTGGCTCTACTACCCGAGCCTCGACGAGAAGCAGGTCATCCAGCTGCCGGTGACGGCCACCGCCGGAGGATTCGACCTCTACCGGGAGTTCCTCGAGCGTCCCGCGGAGAGGTACGAGGCCACTTATGAAACGGAGGAGGCGGTGGCAGGCCATGCCACCTACCGGATCCGTCTCGTTCCTCGGGTTCCCACCTCCTACGATGGGGCGGTCGTGTGGATCGACCGTGCCGGGGGGCTTCTCCGCCAGGTCAGGGTGGAGGAGGAGAACGGCACCGTGCGGACCGTGACCCTGAAGAACATCGAGATCGACCCGCAGGTGCCGGAGGGCTGGTTCGTTTTCACCCCTCCACCCGGCGCCCAGGTCATCCGTCGATGAGGAAAGGAAGCTCTTGATGGCGAGGGTGCGCGATCTTCCGGTGTTCCCACTCTCGCCCGAGCCCGTGCGCTCCGGAGTCAGCCCCGACGTGGCCCCGGTCCAGCTCCACATCGAATCCACGGGGCACGGAGCGGGTCCCCGGATCGCTCTGGTCACGCTGGGCTGCGACAAGAATACCGTGGACTCCGAGCGGATGATGGCGGCCCTGGTCGGGCACGGAGCCCTGGTGTCCTCGGACCCTGCCGACGCCGATGTGATCATCGTGAATACCTGCGGGTTCATCCAGACGGCGAAGGAGCAGTCCATCGAGACGATCCTCGAGGCATGCGATCTCAAGGACCGGGGTTCGTTGAGGGCCGTGGTGGCCGTGGGGTGTCTGGTTCAGCGGTACCGAGACGAGCTCGCGGCGGAGATCCCGGAGGTGGATCTGTTCATGGGGCTCAATGAGCTCCCTGCGCTGGTTCCGGAGCTCAGGTCCCGGGGGTTGCTTCCCGACTCCGCGGAGGGCGTGCCTGTCATGGAGCGACCTCTCAGGGTGCTCTCCGGCGAGACGCCCCACACATCCTACCTGAAGATCAGCGAGGGCTGTGATCATACGTGCTCGTTCTGCGCCATCCCGCTCATGAGGGGTCTTCACCGATCCCATCCTCTCGACGAGCTGGTGCGGGAAGCTGCAGGTCTCGAGGCCCAGGGGGTCAGGGAGATCAACATCGTGTCCCAGGATACGACCTGGTACGGTCGGGACCTTCGTCGGGGACCCGCGGGCCGGGACGCGCCGCTCCTCGTGGACCTTCTCCGCGCGCTGTTGGATCGCACCGAGGTCCCGTGGTATCGCCTCTTCTACATGTACCCGTCGGGCATCACCCAGGAGTTGGTGGGGCTCTTGGCTTCCGAGTCGCGGATCGTGCCCTATCTGGACCTGCCCATTCAGCACGGCAGCGACCGGATGCTGGAGCGGATGCGTCGACCGGAGCGCCGCGATACCATCCGGGAGCGGGTCACGTGGTTGAGAAGCGCCATTCCGGATCTCACGCTGCGGACGACGGTGATCGTAGGGTTTCCCGGAGAGGCCGAGGAGGACTTCCAGGAGATGTTGGACCTGCTGGAGGAACTGGAGTTCGACCGGGTGGGGGCCTTCACCTATTCGGTGGAGGAGGGAACCCGGGCGGCGGACATGGAAGGCCACCTTTCCGAGAGCGTGAAGGCGGAACGGATGGAGGAGCTCCTGGAGCTGCAACGGGGGATCTCCTTCGACCGGAATCTGGCCCAGGTGGGACGGAGGCAGGTGGCCCTCGTGGATCAGGCAGTCGAGGACGACCCGGAATTCGGAGCCGTCGCCCGGACCGCGGGCCAGGCCCTGGACGTGGACGGAGTGACCCGGATCAGGTCAGGCGCATCGGTCGGTCCCGGGCAGATGGTGCAGGTCGAGATCGTTGACGCGTTGGATTACGACCTGGTGGCGGAGGTGCGATGATGCGTTGGTCCGCAAAGACGAAGCTGACGTTCGGGTGGGTGGTGTCCATGGGCTTCCTGATGCCCACGGGAGGGACGGCGCAGGACCTGGCCGACTTCGACTACGAGAACCTCTCGTTCCGGGGTGTGGGGCTGGAGCTGGGGTACCTGGTGCCGTCCAGGGTCGAAGCCACGCACAGCCTGGGGGTGCGGATGGATCTAGGGTACCTGGGTCCGGGGGTCAGGATCATCCCGGGCTTGTCCTACTGGAAGTCGACGTTCAAGGACTCGGAGGTGAGTGAGCTGGAGGATCGCGTGGCGTCCCTCGTGGCGGATCAGGTCGGGGGCCAACCCCCGGCGGTGGACCTGGGGGTCATCGACTGGTCGGATATCGTGCTCTCCCTGGACGCGCAGGTGGTGTGGAGGGTGCCGTTCGACGCCCTGACCTTCGCGGGCCTCGGGGGATCGGTGCACATGCTGGACGGAAACGGGGCCGCAATCAACGGGACGTTCGTGGAGGATCTCCTCGACTCCGTGACGGCAGGGTTGAATCTCCACACCGGGGTCGAGGTTCCGGTGGGGCAGAGGGTCAGGGTTCTCGGTCAGGCACGTTACGAGGTGATGGGCGACCTCCAGTATTTCGAGATTCGGCTGGGAGGGCTGATCATGACGGGCAATCCGGCCCCGGGAGAGGTTCGGTAAGCATGACAGAGAAGGAGGGCATGCGGCCCCGCGTAGCCGTCATCGGGACCGGAGCCATCAGCCAGATCGTCCATGTTCCCATCCTCGCGGAGCGGGAGGACGTCGATCTAGCGGTGCTGGCCGACGCCGACGAGGCGAAGGCGCGCACCGTGGCGGAGCGCTTCGACGTCCCGGAGGTGCTCGATCCCGAATCCGCCCTCCGTCGCGAGGATCTCGATGCTGTCGTGCTGTGCACGCCCGCCTACGCCCATGAACAGTTGGCCGTGGCCGCCCTGGAGGCCGGGATGGCCCTCTTCGTCGAGCGCCCCATCGCCCTCGACGGGGACGGTGCCGAGCGGATCGTGGCGGCCGCACGCGAATCAGGAGCCCCGCTCGTCGTGGGGCTGCCGCATCGCTTCCGTCCGGAGGTTGTGGCGCTGAGGAGCTTTGTGGCGGGTGGCGAGCTCGGAGATCCCTACGCAGTGCGCGGGAGTTGGCTCACCCGGAAGGTCCCGGCGGGCCGCCCTTCGTGGCGTCACGACCCAACCCGTGGGGGTGGCGCCATGATGGACCTGGGGGTCTCGGCCCTCGACCTCTGTCTGTGGCTGGTGGGGTATCCCGAGATCACCCGGGTCACCGCCGTGATGCACCGCAGCGAGTTCGAGGTGGAAGATGCGGCGACCCTCATGATGGAAAGCGCCGCGGGCGTCGTCTTCACCCTGGAGGTCAGCTCTCGCTACTACGCGGGAGAGGATCGCTACTTCGCCCGCGTCATGGGGGCCGACGGATCCGGGTCGCTACCTCCCCTCGAGATCTACCGCAAGCTCGGGGGACGTCCCCTGGATGTAACGCCCCGGCAGCCCCGGCCGCGGGGTGGCGAGAACCTCTACATGAACGCCTACCGGCGCCTCCTCGATCACTTCATCCGGGTGGTGGCGGGCAGCGCCGAGGCTCCGCTTCCTGATCAGCAGGTGGCCCTGATGCGCGTGATCGACGGTGCCTATCGATCGGACCGGGAGCGCCGGGAGGTTCCGCTATAGCCGCGGCCCTGGGCGCGACGGTCCCGTGGCTCCGTCCCGTCGGCACGTCGTGAGGGACTTTCTCTGGCCCCGCCGGGGTGAGCGCCTGCTCCCCGTGACGTCGGCGATCCTCCTGGCGGCGTCCTTCCCCCCGCTGCACCCCCTGCTCCTCCCCTTCGTCGGGCTGGTGCCCCTGGCGCTGTGGATCCAGGCGCTCCCACCCGATGGCGACGGCAGGCGGGCCGCAGTACGAGGGGGGCTGGCGTTCGGGGTGATCTACTTCGGGATCGTGTTCTACTGGATCCTGGTGGCCCTGGTCTGGTTCACGAAGTTGGCGATCCTCGCCTATCTGGGGTCCATCGCCACCCTTGCCGCTCTGGCGGCCCTTTTCTCCTGGGCCCTGCACCGGGCGGTACACGAGGTCCGGGCGCCTCTGTGGCTGGCTCTGCCCGTTGTCTGGACGGCGGCGGAGTGGTTCCGTGCTCACTGGCCCAGCTCCCTGGCCTTCCCCTGGCTGGGGCTGGGCACCTCTCTGTCGGGGTTTCCGGAGCTCGTGGGCATGGCGGAGATCGTGGGCGCTCGCGGCGTGACGTTCTGGATCGCTCTGCTCAACGGATTGGTGGCCACCCTGGTGCTGCGGTGGCGCGAGCGGCGCCCGCTGTGGGGGTGGATGGCCGCGATCGTGGCCCTTCTGGTGCTGCCCACCACGTGGGGCGTGTGGCGGGCCGCCACGCTACCCGTGAGGGAGGCGGCCAGAGTAGCGGTGGTCCAGCCCGACATCCCCGAGCATATCAAGCTGGACGCCACGCAGGCCCTGGACAGCACGTTCGCCTCCCTGGATCGCCTCCTGCCCCGGGTGGAGCCGGGGTCGGTGGACCTGGTCGTGTTGCCCGAAGTGACCCTGCCGCTCTACCCCAGGTCCCCGACCGCGGTCGCCCCCATGGCCAGGGTCCAGGGCTACAGCCGGGAGGTCGGGGCTCCGTTCCTCCTGGGGGGATTGGGCTACGAGGAGACGGGGTCCGGCGGATACGTGGCCTTCAACTCCGCCTTCCTCATGGAGCCCCAGGGCCTCACCGACTACGAGTATGACAAGCGGTTCCTCGTTCCCTTCGTGGAGCGCGTGCCCCTCGTTCCCTCGGGCTGGCTGACGGGCCTGCGGTACTTCGGGGGCTTCGGTGTGGGGCAAGGCTGGCCGTTGGCCGAGATCGACGAGACGGCCTACGGGGTCCTGATCTGCTACGAATCCACGTACCCCGAGGCGTCGCGGACCTTCCGTCGGGAGGGCGCCGATGTGTTGCTGAACATCACCAACGACGCCTGGTACGGCAGGGAGCCCTGGTACGCACGGACCTCGGCGCTCTGGCAGCATCCGGCCCACATGGTGATGCGCGCCATCGAGAACCGAACCGGCGTCGCCCGCGCGGCCAACACGGGGATCTCCCTCTTCATCGATCCCGTCGGGCGGGTCTACAACGCCACGCAGCTCTTCGAGGCGGACCTTCGTATCGACACGGTCTACACGACCGACCTCATGACGTTCTACACCCGGTTTGGTGATCTTCTGGGCAACGGCTCCGCCATCGCCACGCTGATCCTCCTGATCTCGGCTTGGAGTCTGAATCGCCGAATCCCTCCTCTGGACCGCTCGGCCGGTCACGATTAACTTTTCCAGGCTATAGAACAGGCCGCTCCCCAGCGGGGCGGCAGGAGGTAACCCGGGCCGGGGCCCCAACGTGGCACCCAGGCCCGTTCCACTTCCGCGTGTGGAGCTGGACATGAAGCAGGGCATCCATCCCGAGTACAAGGCGACGACGGTCGTCTGTGCCTGCGGCAACCGCTTCGAGACGATGTCGACGGTGGAGGAGGTCCATATCGAGATCTGCTCGGTGTGTCATCCCTTCTACACCGGGAAGCAGCGTCTCGTCGATACCGCGGGGCGCGTCGACCGCTTCAAGAAGAAGTACGAGAAGGTCGGCAAGTGAGCCTGGCGGCCGGGGTCGCTCCCCGGCCGACCGAGCTCCGGCGCTGATCTTTCCGCAGTGGCTCCCACTGCGGTTTTCCCATGAAAGCTCCCGCCCTCGATCCCCGTCTCGATCAGCGACTCCGCGAGGCCGAAGAGCGCTTCTCGGAGCTCGATCAGGCGCTGGCCTCCCCGGAGACCCTGTCCAACCCCGACCTCCTCCGGGATCTCGGCCAGGAGCGGGCTCAGCTCGAGCCCGTGGTCGCCACAGGACGCCAGCTTCGCTCTGCCCTGGCCGAACACGAGGGGGCGGCGGAGCTCGCGCGAGACGCAGAGGATCCCGAGATGCGGGCCATGGCGCAGGAGGAGACGGAGCGCCTCGACGAACGGATCGTGGCCCTCGTGGCCGCAGCCCGCCGTCTTCTGATCCCCAGGGATCCCCTCGAGGACAGGCCTGCGGTCGTAGAGATCCGCGCCGGCACCGGTGGGGACGAGGCCGGGCTCTTCGCCGCCGACCTCATGCGGATGTACCAACGGGTGGCAGAACGACAGGGTTGGTCCGTCGAGCTCGTGAGCCTCTCGGAGGGCATACCGGGGGCCATCAAGGAGGTCATATTCACGGTCCGGGGCCGAGGAGCCTATGGCCGGCTTCGGTTCGAGTCCGGGGTGCATCGAGTCCAGCGAGTCCCCGAGACCGAGAGCCAGGGACGCATCCACACGTCCGCGGCCACGGTGGCCGTGCTTCCCGAGGCGGAGGAGGTGGATCTTCGGATCGACCCCAACGACCTCCGGATCGACGTGTTCCGGTCGTCCGGCCCCGGCGGTCAATCGGTGAACACTACCGACTCTGCGGTGCGGATCACCCATATTCCCTCGGGCCTCGTCGTGTCGTGCCAGGACGAGAAATCCCAGCACAAGAACAAGGCCAGGGCTCTCAAGGTGCTCCGCAGCCGACTCCTCGACCAGATGATCGCCGAGCGGGAGGCGGAGCGGGCACGGGAGCGCAAGACCCAGGTGGGGACAGGAGATCGATCGGCGAAGATCCGGACGTACAACTTCCCCCAGAACCGGGTCACGGATCATCGGATCGGGCTCACCCTGTATTCCCTCGGGGAGGTCTTGGAGGGAGATCTCGAGGAGATGGTGGGTGCGCTTCGCCTGGCGGCCGAGGAGGAGCACATGGAGTCCCAGCGGACGTGAGCGAGGGGGCCGCCGCCACCGCCATGGCCCGAACGCCAGACCACGACGTCTGGACCGTGCTCCGCCTGATGAAGTGGAGCGGCGAGTACCTGGAGAGCAAGGGCGTCGACCGGGGTCGTCTGGACGCGGAGCACCTCCTGGCGCGCGCCCTGGGGCTCCCACGGCTGCAGCTCTATCTGCAGTACGACAGACCACTCGAGCAGTCGGAGCTGGACCGCTTTCGACCGCTTCTCCGTCGCCGTGCACACCGGGAGCCCCTGCAGTATATCCTGGGCAGAGCCGCGTTTCGGGAGCTGGACCTCAAGGTGGATTCGCGAGTTCTGATCCCGCGACCGGAGACGGAGGTGCTGGTGGACGAGGTCCTGGCCTGGGCCGGTGGCAAGGAGAGCCTCACCGCCCTGGACCTGGGCACCGGATCCGGAGCCATCGGGTTGTCGCTGCTGCTGGAGGGACCGTTCAGGCGGGCGGTGGCCACCGATGTCTCTGTCGACGCCGTGGAGCTGGCGAGGGAGAACGCTCGGGACGCCGGGGTGGAGGAGCGGATCGAGTTCCGGATCGGAGCCCTGTTTGACGCCGTTGGCGTTGGGGAGAGCTTTGATGTGGTGGTCTCGAACCCACCGTACATTGCGGAGGGCGAGGCGTCCAGCCTGCAGCCCGAGGTCGGCCTGTGGGAGCCTGCGGATGCGCTGTTCGGCGGGCCTGACGGGCTCTCCGTGGTGCGCGCCATCGTGCAGGGCGCCGGCGCCGTGTTGAAGCCCATGGGTCTGCTGGCTCTGGAGGTCGGCGAGCGGCAGCCGGAGATCGTTGTGGGCGCTCTGGAGGAGGTCGGGGAATACGACGACGTGCGGATCCGTCGGGATCTGGCGGGGCGTCAACGCGTAGTGCTCGCTCGTCGGACGGGCGGTACTTGACTCGAAACACGAACACGAACCGAAGGGGACGGAGAATGGCGGGAATCTACGAGATGGCGAAGCAGCTCGGTGGGGCGTTGGCCCGCACTGATGAGTACCAGACCTTGAGGAAGGCGGGCGAGGCCGTGGACCAGGAGCGCGACCTCGTGGAGCTCAAGAACCGCCTGCGGGAGCTCGAGGAGAAGATGGAGGCGTCTCTCCGCGCGGGTCAGCAGCCGGAGGAGGCGGATACGACCGCCTACCAGGAGGCGGCCGAGGAGCTTCAGGCGAAGCCCGTCTTTCAGCATTTTGTTGCGGCGCAGGCGAACTTCGAGAAGGTGATGTACAAGGTCAACCAGACCATGGCCGAGGGCCTCCAGGAGGGGGCCCAGAGCAAGATCATTCTCTCCTCGTGACCCGTGCGGCGCACCGCCCCTTCCCGTGACATCCCTCAACCCCCTTCGGACGAGAGAACCTCGTGAAGCAGCCATCTGAGATCCGCCCTGCCACTGGACCGCTCGGTGTCCTTCTTCCCGGCTTCGGCGCCGTCGCCACCACGTTCGTGGCGGGAGTCGAGGCGGCGCGACGCGGGCTCGCCGCACCCATCGGCTCGCTGACGCAGATGAACACCATTCGACTGGGGAAGCGCACGGACGGCCGGACGCCCCTCATCAAGGACTTCGTGCCCCTGGCCGGGCTCGACGATCTGGTGTTCGGCGCCTGGGACCCCATTCCCGATGACGGGTACGCCAGCGCCCTGAACGCCGGGGTGCTCCACAAGGAGAATCACCTCGATCCCATCAAGGACTTCCTCGAGGCGATCGAGCCCATGCCCGCGGTCTTCGACACGGCGTATGTCAAGAAGCTCGACGGACCCAACAAGAAATCGGGCGCCAACAAGAGGGACCTGGCGGAGCAGCTGCGCGCGGACATCCGGAAGTTCAAGGAGGACAACCAGTGCGATCGCCTGGTCATGGTCTGGTGCGGCTCCACTGAGGTCTATATCCGGCCCGGTACCGTGCACCAGAGCCTCGAGTCCTTCGAGAAGGCCATGGAGGAGAACGACCCGGCCATCTCCCCGAGCATGCTGTACGCGTATGCCGCCATCATGGAGGACGTACCCTACGCGAACGGCGCTCCCAACTGCTCGGCCGACTTCGGGGCTCTCGAGCGGCTGGCCACGGACCGGGGTGTCCCCATCGCCGGCAAGGACTTCAAGACGGGCCAGACCCTCATGAAGACCATCCTGGCTCCGGGCTTCAAGACCCGGATGCTGGGGCTTTCAGGATGGTTCAGCACCAACATCCTCGGGAACCGGGACGGAGAAGTGCTGGATG
>JARRLD010000049.1:0-29830 GCA_037387345.1 Gemmatimonadota bacterium | reverse complement strand
TGGCGCCCTGGTCCGGGCTGTCCATGGTTCCCGTGAGCTCACCTCCCTCGGCGGTCTCCACGTGGAACACGAGGCGAAGGCCGGCAGCCTCCAACGTGCCTTCCCAGGTTCCGACGATTCCGGGGGGTGACGGGTCCTGGAAGGCTCGGGTGGCTTCCGGCGAGAACAGGCTTCCCACCGCGGTCAGCCAGAGCGTGGCGCCGACCATGCGGAGTCGTGGGCACATGGGCTCGGTCCTGGTTGGGGAGTGACGGGACACTCCCCACCTACGAGCCTGGGGCTCCGTTTATTCCGTCCCACCCACCGACGCGGCGTGGAGATCTGGCTGGGTGGGTGGGGTCAGAACGACTCGAGGGTGTGGAACACCTCGGTGCCGTTCTTGAACCAGTGCTCCCGGAAGGGATAGGGAGGCACCTCGGTGGCGAGCAGGGCCTCGGTCATCGGGTGCCGGAACAGCGTAAGGTTGCCGCGCTCGTTCTCGTGGACGGTATACTGTCCGGAGATCTGAACGGTGGTCCGGTAGCGCTGGTCTCCGCTCCGCTGACCGAAAAACCCTGGAGCAGGTGGCTGGTGGATTCCCATGCCCCCTGGGTGACGCTGAAATCGACGATGGGCTCACCCCCTCCCCACGCCCTGACCCTGAGCCGGTCTCCCGTCTCGATGAAGTGGGCATCGATGTCCTGATCCAGGTAGGGGAAGTGGAGGCACTCGGCTCGCCGCCGGCGGGCCTCGGACGAGCTCGTGGCGGCCAGGAAGGGATAGAAGCCCGCTTTGGCGTGGCGTCCCCACTCCGCCACCATGGGGGGGACCACCACCGAGAACATGAGCTCGGTGTAGGGGCCGACGTCGCTCTCCTCGAAGAGGAAGGCCGTCACCGCGAGCACCGCCCGCTGGTGACGCACCTCGATGGGTTGCAGATAGGAGGGTAGGACCGCCAACGCATCGGGCGTCGCCATCTCGAAGAAGGCGCTGACACCCGTGCGGAAGTCGTAGCGGCCTACGGACATATACCGTACCTCTGCAATACCCCGATGATGATCTCCGCGCCCCGCTTCAGCTCCTCTTCGGTGTGAGCCGCCGAGATCGACATGCGAAAGCGGGACTTGTGCTTACCCACAGCCGGGTACTTCACCGGGTTGATGAAGACGCCTTCCCGGAAGATCTCCTCGCCCATGTGGAAGACCCGGGCGTCGTCCCGGACCATGATGGGGATCACCTGCGAGGTGGAGTCACCCATGGGTACCCCGCCTTCCCCGAGGAGCCGCTGCATGGTAGCGACGTTGCTCCACAGCTTCTCGCGTAGCTCGGGCTCGTTCCGGGCGAGCTCCAGAGCCTTGCGCAAGCCGGCCACGACCACCGGGGAGAGCGCGCAGGAGAAGAACCGTGACCGGGAGAAGCCCCGCAGGTAGTTGACGAGCTGAGCCGATCCGGCGATGTACCCACCCTGTCCGCCCAGGCTCTTGGAGAACGTGCCCAGGTGGATGTCCACCTCGTCCTCCAGCCCCTGGTCCTCCACGACGCCGCGACCGTTCTCTCCGAAGACGAAGGCGGAATGGGCCTCGTCGATCATGAGGCGAGCTCCGTGCTTGCGGCACACCTCGACGATGTCCGCCAACGGCGGGACATCGCCATCCATCGAGTACACACCCTCGATGATGACGAGCTTCTTGCCCTCGAACGCTGTACCCCGTCGGAAAGAACAGAGCCGCTTCCTTTTTCTTTAACGCCGCCACCTCCTCGGCGAGGGCCCGGTGGAGCGCCGTGGTGCCGCTGAGGATGGGTGACCCCGAAGCCCCGCCGCCGTAGACCTCGGCTGCCTCCTGGATCGCTCGCTTGACTTCCGGGCGATAGGAGAGGCCGAGGTAGTTGTAGGACGCGAAGTTGACCAGACCCTTCCTGATCTCGTGGGTCTTCGTGTCCTCCACATCCACCTGCGTGCTCGGCGCCGAATGGAGCGGCAGCTCGTACAGGTAGTATCCGGCCGGCTTGACCTCGTTCCACCAATCGTCGAACGGCCCCAGGAGAGCGAAAGGATCGTCACCGGCGCCGAAGTAGAAGTTGGTGTAGTCGTACTCCATGGCCCCCGGCGCGGCGGGGGGAGCGTCCGGCGTCACCTGCTCACGCGGCGCTCCGTCCACCGTGATGCGAGGGTGCCGAGTGCGCGTGTCGACCTTGGCGGTGTGTCCGTCGTGCTTCTGCGACATGTGCAATCCCCGGAGAATTCTTACACTTGGGTGATTCGCAATCTAGCGGCGACCCCCTGGGGAGGAAACATCCTTTGGACGACTGGTCCGTACGCGCGGCGGGATGGAAGCCGCCACCGGAATGGACGCGGGTCTTGGCCGTGGATGCCCATACGGCCGGAGAGCCCCTGCGCGTGGTGCTGGGCGGGTTTCCGGAGGTCCGAGGCACGTCCATACTCGCCCGGCGAGCAGACGCCCGGAGCCGGTTCGATCACCTTCGTCGTGCGCTGATGTACGAGCCCCGGGGCCACGCGGACATGTACGGCTGCATCGTGGTCCCTCCCGTCACACCCCGGGCGGATTTCGGGGTGCTGTTCACCCACAACGAAGGCTTCAGCACCATGTGCGGGCACGGGATCATCGGGGTCGTGACCGTGGTGCTGGAGCTTGGCCTCCTGCCCTTCACGGGACAGGAGACCCGCGTGGGTATCGACACGCCGGCGGGGTTCGTCGAGGCCTGGGCTCGACGGGAGGAAGATCGTGTGGCCTCCGTGCGCTTCGTCAACGTCCCTTCCTTCGTGTCCGCCCGGGAGGCCCGGGCACGTGTGCCGGGCCTCGGTGTCGTCCGCTACGACGTCGCGTTCGGAGGGGCCTTCTACGCCCTGGTCGAGGCGGGCGACGTGGGCCTGAGCCTGGTCCCCGAGGCGGTGGAACAGATCACCGAAGCCGGGAGGGCCATCAAGCGCGCCGTGGTGGACGCAGGCGAGCCCCGTCACCCCGAGGATGCGGACCTGGGCTTCCTCTACGGAACGATCTTCGTGGGGCCCGCGCACGAGGTGGGTCATCACTCCCGCAACGTGTGCGTATTCGCTGAGGGTGAGGTGGACCGAAGCCCTACCGGGACGGGGGTGAGCGCCCGGATCGCCCTCCACGCAAGCCGGGGAGAGCTGAAGGACGGCGAGCGGGTCGTCATCGAGTCCATTCTGGGGACGACCTTCGCGGGACGCAGCCTCGGGCCGACCAAGGTGGGTCCGTACGAGGCGGTCGTGCCCGAGGTGACGGGGTCGGCCTTCATCACCGGCAGGAACGAGCTGCTGATCGACCCCGACGACCCGCTGCGGCGTGGGTTCCTCCTCCGCTGACCTCGGATCGGGCCGCCCGCGCCTAAGATGCGTGGAGCCCGGAGGAGGGGTGGCGAGCTCTTCTCCGTCAGCGCCCCGGACCAAGCAGCACGGCGTTGATGAAAAGCAGCTCCGTCGCCTCGGCGTACGCACGATAGTTGGGGTCCTCCGCGAACGCCACGATCTGCCCGCGACCCACCGGTTGGTGGATGAGGAAGGCCTTGTTGGCCAGCTGGGGGCGGGCGGCATCCCACACGATGCCTCCCAGGACCAGGTCCTCCACGCCTGCATATCGGCCCACATTCTGACCGCGGTCGAGGGTGATGGGGCTGAACACCCGGGATCCCTCGACAAGCACACCGATCTCCCCGTCGGTGCCGGAGGACAACCAGTGACCTTCATCCAACCGAACCCGGAGGATGGCGCCAGGAGTCTGTTCCGGCGCCTCATCCCGGGGCGCGATGGCTTCCAGGTAGTCGATGGGCTGATCCGGGGTCCCGGCGGGAGGGGGAGGTGTTCCGGCGGGTCGGCCGCCGCGCCGCTCGGCGGTGGTGGCGAGGAGCCCTGCGCGGCTGGCCCAGACCGTGGACTGGGCCATGGTCACCAGGGTGCCACCGTCCCGCAGCCACCCCTCCAGGCGATCCTGAAGCTCCTGCCCCACGGCGCTCCCGTAGTTCCCGCTGGGGAAGACGATGACGTCGTAGTCCGAGAGCACCGCGCGGCCGAGGCTCGAGGCCCGGATGGCCGTGGTGCGCTGGCCGTATCGCCGCTCGAGGACGTATCGGGCCCAGCCCACCGAGTAGGTCGAGCCCGGCTCGTCGTAGACCAGTACAACGCTCGGCTCGCGCAGGGCACGCACGCGGCCGCTGCCCAGGGACATTCCTTCGCGGACGTAGGAGTCGTCCACCGGGACGACCTCCGCCCCGTGGCGGGCCACGATCTCCTCCAGACGGGAGGCCAGGTCGGGGCCGTTGTCCGAGGTCCGCACGATGGCGGTGCCGACGGCGTAGTGGCGGCCTCCGAGCGTGAAGTCGCCCCCGGCGGAGCGAATGTGGATCCCTTCCCTGAGCGCTTCGGCGACCGCCGCGGCGGCGTTGGTGCCCCAGGGCAAGAGGTATCCCACGAGCGCCCGGGGCAACGGGCGCTCGTCCGGGGCCCTGTCCAGGCGCACCGGCCGGGTAGGAGCCCCGGAAGGCCGGTCGAGCGGCAGCGCCTCGACGTCCCACAGCAGGGGTAGGCTCCATGCCGTGACGTCGTAGATCTGGTCCCGAAGCCGGTTGGCCCTCCGCTCGACCTGAAGCGATACGAAGTCGGGATCCATGGGCGTGTGGGGGTCCAGAAGGTTGCGGATGAGACGATGCGTCGGTTGATCCATGGGCACGATGAAGGTCCCCTCGGCCGGAAAGACGCGCGCTCCCACACGGACGGGGGCCTCGGCCCGGCCCACGTCGATCCCGTTACGGACCAGGGTCTGGGCGAGGCGCTCGGCCATGCCCGGGTCGTGGATCGACGCGAGCACGGTCTCCCGTGGTCCGGAACGGCCCATGGCGATGGCGCTCTGACGGAACTCCAGGAAGCTACGCAGGATACGCTCCCTGTTCCGAGCGGCGGTGTCCAGGGTCTGGAGGGCGGCCGTGAAGTGGTGGAGGATCCCGTCTCCGTACGTGAGCAGGTCCCCGTCGGAGCGCAGGAATACCAGTCCGCGGGCTGAGGCCTGCTCGTATGTTGCGCCGAGGGCACCCTGGGCCATGGGCCAGGATACTCCGTATCCCGGGTAGAAGGCGTCGTACGTGTCACGATTGAAATAGGCGAAGCCGCTGCGGTCGAAGGCGTCGGCGTTGGCCGCACCGAAGACGTCGAGGAGCTCCTTCTGGGCGTCGGTGGTCCAGGTGTTCCCGGGGACCGCGTTGGGCGGGAAGTAATAGGTCGAGTTCCCGCCCATCTCGTGGAGGTCCACGACCACGTGGGGCATGAGGTCCAACAGGGCGGCGACGCGACCGCGCGTCTCGGGCTGGGTCTGGGCGAACCAGTCGCGGTTGAGGTCGAAGAGGTAGTGGTTCACCCGACCCCCGGGCCAGGGCTCGTCGTGCTCGGCGGCGAGGGGGTCCGCGTCCGGCCACCGGGCCCGCCCCATGGTGTTCTGGAAGAGAAACCGCGCCCGACCGTCCGGGTTCTGCATGGGATCGATGACGACGATGGACTCGGCGAGGATGCGGTCGACGACAGGATCCCCCCGGGCGGCGACGAGGTGATAGGCCTCCGCCATGGCGGCGCCGCTCGAGCTGATCTCGTTCCCGTGCACACCGTGGACCAGCGCCGAGACCACGGGGAGCGACGTCACGAGGACGTTCGCCTCGGCGTCCGACAGCCCGCGGGGATCGGCCAGGCGCTGGAGGTCACCCTGGATCTCGTCCAGCACGGCCATGCGCTGGCGACTCCCGATGACGAGCATCACGGTGCCTCTCCCCTCCCAGGTCCGGCCGGTGCGGAGCAGGCGGGTCCGATCCGGCGCCGCGCGCGCCAGTGCTTCGAGGTAGGCCACCACCTGGGAAGGGGTGGTGATGGCCTCGTAGAAGGTGTGGCCCGCCACCTCCTCCAGGGTGGGGATCTCGGTATCGTAGTCCGTGCCGGGGGCCATGGGCTTCGTGGGTGGCACCTGGAACATGACGGTCAGGGCGAGGGCGCTGAGCATCGGGAGACTCCTCGGGGAACTCGGGCTGGGAGCTCTTCGGCAGGCAGTATAGCGAGTGGGGGAGGTGCGGACAGGGGGAGGGGGAGCGTGCGAAGGCCGCCGGCTCCCGGGGAGCCGGCGGCCTTCTCGAAGCTGCACGTGGGGCGGACGAGCCCCCTCTGGATGGTCAGCCGATGATCCAACTAGCAGCGTCGTGATCCTCGGCCCGCCTTCGGCCACGGCGACGGCCACGTTCAGAGGCACGTACAGGTCGCCGAACGGCATCGTGGCTCCGGCCGCGATCACCATGGACGTGGGGGCGTCATCCTGGCCTCGGGCGACGCTGCTGTTGGGTCCGACGCCCAGCTCGACGCCGTTCGCCAACCGATATCCGGCGAGCCACGCCAGGGAAAGGCTGGGGTAGTCGGACTCCACGCCGCCGGCCAGGACCACCCACTCCATCAGGGCCTGGTTCCCTCCGGTCAGGGAGACGATCTGGGTCTCGAACTGCCAGCCGAATTGGGTCATGATGGGCTGGAGGCCGATGGACTGACGAGCCGAGGCGACGTCGCCCGTGAACGTGGTGAAGCCGAATCGCGGCCCGTTGAGGCTCTGTCGGGGAAGGCTCCTGGCCCTCAGCTCCATCGGGACCTCCGGATCCACCTGGGCCGCGAGGGGGGCGCCGGTCACAAGAAGGGCGGCGGCAACGAGGATGCTGGCGGTGCGGAACATGGTCTCATCTCCGAGGCGGAAAGGTGTCGTGGCGTCTGACTCACGCAACAACGATGTCCCTCCCGCCGGCCGGGCTCCCTACGTCACCGGACACAGCAAGAGGGCCCGGAGTACGTAGCATGCCCGGGAGAAGACGTAGGCCGGGCGCTACGGGGATCCCAGGAGCACCGGGGGGACCTTCCACTCGAGTTTTGCGCTATCATAGGCGCGCCCATACGGTCCCGACGGAGTTTCTGTGAGAACCAATCGAACGCTGATCCTGGCGCTGGCGTGGCCGGCGATGGCCTCGGCCCAGGACACCGCCCCCCCGGGGCTCGCCGAGGTCGAGGTGGCCCGCTCCAGGTCCTGCGTCGCCACCCTTGGGCGGATGGCGGAGCTCGATGCGGCGCTCGACCCTTTCGCCCGCCGCATCCAGAGGATGAGGGAGCTGGCCAACGCCGTGGTCCTGGAGGATTCGACCGGGGTCGTGCCCTTCGATGCGGCGGATCCCATGGACTCCGCCGTACGGTCGTGGTTTGCCGAGGATGGCGCGCTGGCGCTCGAGAATGTGGAAGCACCTTCGGACTCCCTCCTGGAGGAGAGGAGTACCGGGCGGGAGCGGATCCTCCAGGTCCTGCGCGACGAGGTCTCCGCGGTACAGGCCAGCGCCGAGACGCCCATGGCGGAAGTCCCGATGATCTGTGGTACATCGAACAGTTCAGGCCTTGGACCGACCCCTGACTGCTGGCGGGCGCCGGACGTCACGTTGAGGTGGGCGAGGACGTTCGCTAGTGTGCGCAAGGGGAACGTGGCAATCAGCGTCGGGTTGTCCCCCATCATCCGGGCGCGATCGGAGCTGACACAGGAGCAGATCGCGGAGTTCGAGGCCAACCTCGACTCCCTGGGATTCCAGTTCGACCACCCGGACTTCGTCATGGCACCCGGCATGGACGTGGCGGCCAATCTGCCCGATCCCATCGGCGGAGAAACCCACTACATCCTGCACTTCGGAGAGGTCACGTCGCCCCAGGTGATCTGGACGCTCCCCATCGAGACCGGTGGCTACGTCCAGAGGGTGTTTCCCGCGCCGGGGGCTGTCCTGGCACTGCTTCAGGAAGGAGCGGGCCTGACCGTCACGGCCATCCGTGCGCCGGAGGAGGAGGGAGGCGAACCCGAGGCCGTGTTCTCGCTGGGCTTGCTCACGGTGAACCAGACCTCGGCCGTGACGGCGCTTCTCGGGTACATGTCCGGGGGTGGCCTCTCCACCGATCTCGCTGCCCTCGTGCCCCCCTCCTGATCGGGCGCTACTCCTGTTCGTCGGCCGACGGGCCGTAGAGGGCGGGCACCGGCGCACCGACGAGCCTCAGGTAGACCGACAGCTGGCCTCGGTGGTGGATGCTGTGGTTCAGGACGAACGAACGGATCACTCCGGCCCGGGGAAGGGCGAAGGCCACCTGGTCCCCCGCCTTGAGGGACCACGTCACCATAAGGTCGTCGGCCGAGGCCGCCGCAAGAGCGGTGCGCGCTTCCCTCACCGAAACGTCGAAGGCGGAGAGGATGTCGGCTCGGGTCTCGAAGTCCGGTCGGTCGATCGGGTCGTCGAGGTCCAGCTCGGTGGTGTTGAGGGTCATCGCCATCCATCTGGGCAGATTGGCCAGATGTCCGCCCAGCTCCCGGAGTGACCACGACCGCTCATGGGGCTTGAAGTCCAAGCGATCCTCGGGAATCCGCTCCAACGCCTTGCGGGTGTTGGCCATCTCGTGGTCGAACTCCGGAAGCATCGTCGCGCCAGTCATCTTCGTCGTCCCCGGTTGAGTCGGTAGGGCTGCTGGAATACCAAATAAAACCCGAAAGTACAGACAGGGCAAGGAGCGGTGGCCTCGCCGTCGGCCCTGTGCCGTCGGCGTGGACTCCGCCCCGGGCTCGACGACGTCTTGCCCCGGAGGCTGCCGACCCGCCTCTTCAGCCCAAGGCAGGTCCCTGCGCTCCGTCCACCTCCGTCGGAAGACCCCATGCGAGCCCCGTATGCACTGATCGCTCCGATCCTGTTCCTCGGTTCCTGCGCCGCCCCGAACGACGCGACCGATCCGTTCCGCGTCGCGGCCCTCAAGTTCCAGCACGAGACGTGCACGTTCTGTCCCGGAGGGGACGTGACGGTGGAAGACTGGGAGCGGGCCAGGCCGTCGTCCGGGGGGGAGGACCTGTTCGCTTCGGACTCCTACATCCGGGGATTCGTCCATCAGGCTCGGGACTACGGGGACATGGAGCTGGTGGGGCTCACCTCGCCCCATGACGTCTTCGGGGGATCGTCCCGCAGCTGGAACACGAAGGCGACGTTCGACCACTATCTCGACCGGATGATCGAGGAGCTGCGCGCCGCCATGCCCGTGGACGGCGTATACCTCGCGCTCCACGGGGCGATGGCGGTGCGGGACGTGCCCAGGCCCGAGGCGGAGATCGCCCGACGGGTGCGTGAGGTCGTCGGTGAGGGAGTGCCCATCGCCGGATCCTTCGATCTTCACGGGAACGAGGACGCGGAGTTCCTGCGCTGGGCCGACTTCGCCATGGTCACCAAGCGCTATCCCCACTACGACGCCGGCCTCCAGGGAGCCCGGGCGGCTCAGGCCCTCCACCGGGTTCTGGCCGGCGGCTACGTGCCGACGACGGCCACGAGGAAGCCGGGGATCATCACCCCCACGGTGCTCCAGTGGACCGGCGCCTCCCCGTCCATGGACATCATGGAGCGCGCCAGGCGCTGGGAGGCGCGCGAGGAGGACGTGTTCGTGAGCGTCTTCTACGGCTATCCGTGGTCTGACGTGCCCGACGTCGGGGCCACCGTCCACGTCATGACCAACGGGGACCCGGCCCTGGCGAACGAGATCGCCGACGACATGGCGGACTTCATCTGGCGGGTTCGCGAGGAATTCGCCCAGGGACGCCTTCCGGAGCCGGACGAGGCGGCCGGTCAGGTGCTGGCAGCCATCGGGCGGGGAGAGGTGCCCGTCGCCGTGGGAGACCACTCCGACCGGCCCGGAGACGCCACCCACATCCTGCGAGCCTTCGGGTCCGCAGGGATCGAACGCGTGTTGTACGGCGCGATCTCCGATCCGTCCGCCCTGGAGACCCTGGAGCAGTCGGGAGCGCAGGTCGGGGATCCCTTCGACATGGACATCGGCGGCTTCACCCCCTCGGGCGGGACACCGACGCGGATCACCGGCCGCATCGCCTACCTCGGCCCGTGGCAGGGCTACGACCGGACTGCGGCGGTGGCCTTCGGCGAGGGGAACGTGGTGGTCATCGTTCCGGCCTACACGCAGATCACCGACCCCGGAGCGTTCCGCTCCCTGGATCTGGACCCCGCCGACTTCGACGTGTTCGTGGTGAAGTCACGGGTCCACTTCCGTCGGGGGTTCTACGAGACGGGCTTCGCGCCCACCATCGTCGTGGTGGAGGCGCCTCAGCCCTTCGTCGGCACCACCTACCTCGACGCCCTGCCGTACGAGCATGTCGACCTCTCCAAGCTCTATCCCTACGGCACGCCCGAGGGAAGGTAGGCGACCGTGCCCCAGGTCGCGCCGGTGGAGACGATCCGGGGCGTGTTTCCTGCTCTCCTGAGGGAGCATGCGGGGCGGCCCGTGGCCTACTTCGACGGACCCGGCGGGACCCAGGTGCCTCGGCAGGTCGTCGACGCCGTGACCCGTCATCTGGTCCATCACAACGCGAACCGGCGATGGGCCTATCCCTCCAGCGCGGAGACCGACGCCCAGGTGGACGCCGCCCGACGGGGGATGGCGGACTTCCTGGGCTGCCATCCTGCAGACGTGATCTTCGGGCCCAACATGACCACGCTGACGTTCCACCTCAGCCGCGCGGTCGGTCGGACCCTGGGCAGGGGGGACGAGGTCGTGGTGACCCGCCTGGACCACCTGGCCAACGTGTGGCCCTGGAAGGCCCTCGAGGCGGAGCGGGGCGTCAGGGTGCGGGAGGTTCGCTTCGAACCGTCCGACGGCACGCTCGACCTGGGGGCCCTCGACGGCGCGATCACGTCCCGCACCCGGGTCGTCGCCGTGGGTTGGGCATCCAACGCCCTGGGGACCGTGACCAACCTGCTCCCGGTGGTGGAGCGAGCCAGGAGCGTGGGTGCCATGACCTTCGTGGACGCCGTCCACGCGGCAGCCCATCTCCTCCCGGCGGTCCGGGCCCTCGGATGCGACTTCCTGGCCTGCTCGCCCTACAAGATCTACGGTCCCCACGCCGGCGTGCTGTACGCCCGGGCCGAGCTCGTGGACGACCTGGACGTGCCTCGGCTCCCCTGTTCGCCCCAGGACGCCCCGGAGCGCTTCGAAACCGGCACCGGGAGCTTCGAGGCCATGGCGGGCACGCTGGCGGCGGTGGATTTCCTGGCGTCGCTGAGCGCGGGCGGGACCCGTCGTGAGCGTCTGGGCACGGTCTACGCCGAGCTCCACCGCCGCGGAGAGGGTTTGCTGGCTCGGATGTGGGCGGGGTTGGAGGAGATGCCCGGCGTGAAGCTCTACGGGCCTCCGCCTGGAAGTCGGCGGACTCCGACGCTGGCCTTTACGGTGGCCGGCCGGGACGCCCGCTCCGTGGCGGAGCATCTGGCGGAGGCGCACGCGGTCTTCGTGTCCCACGGCCACTTCTACGCCGCCCATGTGACGGAGGATCTCGGGGTCGAAACCGGTCTGGTGAGGGCTGGCTGCGCCTGCTACACGACGGAAGAGGAGGTCGATCGCCTGATCCAGGGAGTCGCGGAGCTGCTCTGACCCTCCCGGCGGGGCACAAACCCCCACACCTTGTACCGGGCCCTCCCCTACGTGCAGGTTGGTGCTGCG
Source organism: Gemmatimonadota bacterium (assembly GCA_037387345.1). Classification (GTDB taxonomy): domain Bacteria; phylum Gemmatimonadota; class Gemmatimonadetes; order Longimicrobiales; family Gaopeijiaceae; genus SZUA-318. The sequence goes on along the minus strand of JARRLD010000049.1, from coordinate 18,294 downwards.
ACCACCATCATGGACCAGCGATGTCGCGGACCGAGCTCTGGAGTACCGTCCCATGACTCCCCTTCCAGCAGATGTCGAAGCCCGTTTTCACGGGCTGCGGCGCATCATCGGCAACACCCCGCTCCTCTGCATCGACTACCTCTTCCGGGGCCAGCGTCGTCGGATCTTCGCCAAGAGCGAGAATCTGAACATGACGGGGAGCGTGAAGGACCGGATGGCGCTTCACATTCTCCGGCGCGCCTACGAACGGGGAGACATCGAGCCGGGCGCGCTTCTGGTGGAGGCGACCAGCGGAAACACGGGGATCTCCTTCGCCGCGATCGGACGGGCGCTGGGACATCCCATCGCGATCTTCATGCCCGACTGGATGAGCGTGGAGCGAGTGGGCCTCCTCAGGTCCTTCGGCGCCACCATTCACCCCGTCAGCGAGGAGGACGGGGGCTTCCTGGCGAGCATCGAGCGGGCGGAAGCGCTCGCTCAGGCCACGCCCGGGTCCTTCCTCTCCCGGCAGTTCGCCAACGAGGACAACTGCGCCGCCCACGAGAGCTCGACGGGCCCGGAGATCCACTGGCAGCTCGGCTCCCACGGCCTCCGTCCCGATGCCTTCGTCGCCGGGGTGGGGACCGGGGGGACGGTCATGGGCGTGGGCCGGTACCTCCGTGCGCACCATCCGGAGGTGTCCATCCATCCGCTGGAGCCTTCCACGTCTCCGACGCTGTCCACGGGTCACCGGGTGGGAAGGCACCGGATCCCCGGCATCTCGGACGAGTTCATCCCACCGATCGTGGACATGGCGGAGCTCGACGATATCGTTGCCGTGGACGACGGTGACAGCATCCGCATGGCCCAGAAGCTTTGCGCCGAGATCGGACTCGGCGTCGGGATCTCGTCCGGGGCCAACTTCCTGGGTGCCGTCTCGCTGCAGGATCACCTGGGGTCTGACGCAGTGGTCGTCACCGTGTTCGCGGACAGCAACAAGAAGTACCTGTCCACGGATCTCCTCCACGAGGAGCCCGTCAAGCGGGACCACCTCGCTCCCCACGTGCAGCTCCTGGGGTTTACCGCGTACAATCGCGTCTGCCAGGTCTGTGATCAGTCCGAGGACCTGCTGCGTATGGCGGGGGCGATGCAGGTCTAGGCTTCGCCGGCCGGGAGCTCCCGGGGCGTCCCGGGAGCCTCCGGCAGGCCGTCCTCGATGCTCCGTCGCACCGCTTCGGTGACCGAATCCAACAGCTCGGCGAGCTTGGCCCGCCGTCGCTTGATCACCTGGCGATAGATCTGGCGGGCCCCCAGGTAGCTCAGGCCGATGATGCCCAGGGGGAACGCCGTGGCGAAGAGCGCCGATCCCAACGCCTCCAGACCGATGGGCAAGCCAACGCCGAGCCCGACACCTCCGCCCACCCCGCCGATGATGCCGCCGAAGAGGCCGCTGGCGAACTGATGCAGGCGCTCTTCCACACGAATATGGGTCTCCCCCCGGCGGGCGCTGACCACCACCTGGATGGACCGGGTCTTCGAAGGCGTCTCCGCCTGCCAGGTGAGCGTCTTTCCCAGGAGGCTGGGCTGGCCGTGCTCTCGGGCGACCTGCTGGATGGCGGAGACCACCCCCTCGAAGTCGTCCTGCGGAAGCTCTCCCGGGACCATGGCCTCATAGACCAGCGTCGTGTGGTCGCCCACCAGGCGGTCCCATCCCGAAGGGTCGATCTCCCCCGTGTCCAGCTCCACCGCGGCGCGGCGCAGGTGCCTGGGGTCGATGCCCGCTTCCAGCGCGATCTCCTCCAGTTCCTCGAGGGAGAGCCCGCCGCCCTCCGCAGCCCGGGCGGGCTCCTGCCGCTGGATCTCGGTGGCGCGCTCCAGGATCTTGCCCACCTCGCGCTCATCGTACAGGCGGGGGAGCTTGCTGGAGTCTGGCATGTCACGTCCTGTTCCGGAGACCAATCAGACACAATCGCCCTTGAACGCCCCCGGGGACAGGGGTGACGTGCCCGCCCCGGAGGACCGGTTGCCGGCAGGCAAAGGCTCGGTTCAATTGCCGGCCATCGCTCCTGCGTGCGGCATCCCCTCGGGAGGTACGAGAATGAGCTCCAGGCCCCAGACCTTCGAGAACCATGCGAAGATGGTTCCCGGGTACCACTACGTGACCGCGGCCATCCTGCTCTTCCTGCTGGCGTGGTCGATCCGGCAGTTGATCCAGGGCCCCACGGCGTCGAGCGTGGTCGGATTCCTGCTCGTGACCGCGTATTCCTGCTCGTGACCGCGTTGATCCTGGTCAGTTACTACGCTCGGACGTTCGCGCTGGGTGTCCAGGACCGGCTGATCCGTCTCGAGGAGCGACTGCGCATGGAGCGCCTCCTTCCGGACGACCTGCGCGCGCGCATCGGGGAGTTCAGCACCGAGCAGCTCGTCGGGCTCCGCTTCGCCTCAGACGACGAGCTGCCGGAGCTCGCCAGGAGGGTCCTGGCCGAGGGGATCACTGACCGGAAGGTGATCAAGAAGTCCGTTGGGAACTGGAGGGCCGACCACCAGCGGATCTGATTCCACGCCCACCCGGCGGGCACGCGTGGGGGCGCTCCCGAGCGAGAGCGCCCCCCGCGAAGATTCGGGTCAGCCCCCTCCGCCTCTCCGGCCGGGACGCCGGTACCGCACGGGCGCTGGCGGCTCGGCCTTCAGCTCCACGGCCTGGGTCTGAAGGAGGCGCAGGGCCTCCTGGACCGCGGCTTCGAGCTGGGCGTCGCGACCCTCCGCCATGGAGCGGGGGTCGTTCATCACCTCGATGTCGGGGGCGACGCCCTCCGCCTCGACGGCCCAGTTGCCGTCGACGTCGAAGAATCCCCCGCGCGGAGCGACGAAGCGGCCTCCGTCGAGAAGCGGCGGGGTGTCCCAGGTTCCGACCAGGCCGCCCCAGGTCCTCATCCCCACCAGGGGGCCCACCTTCCGGAAGCGGAAGAGATAGGGCATGAGGTCGCCGCCGGACCCTGCCCGCTCGTTGATGATCATGACCTTCGGACCCCACAGTCCGGCCATGGGCTGGGTGAATGGCTTCCGGTCGTTGGCTCGGGAGTTGAAGTACCCGGTGAGCTCACGGGCCATGACGTCGATGATGTAGTCGGCGGCGGATCCACCACCGTTGTTGCGCTCGTCGACGACGGCGCCCTGCTTGTCCTGCTGGGCGAAGTACATCCGGTTGAAGTAGGTGTACCCGCCCTGCCCGGTATTGGGGAGCCAGACGTATGCCAGGCGTCCGTCGCTCATCTCCTCCACCTTCCTCCGGTTCCCTTCCACCCACGCCCAGCCCCGTAGCTGTCCCTCGCTGGAGACGGGCTCCACCACGAGGGTGCGGGCGCCGTCCACGGCAGGACGATCGTTCACGTCCACGGTGATGGTGCGGCCCGCCGTGCCTTCCAGGAGGGAGAAGGGATTCGTCGGGGCCCGTAGCTCGCGGCCGTCGATCCCCACGAGGTAGTCCCCTTCGGTGACGCCCATCCCAGGCCGGGAAAGGGGGCCATGGAGGCCGGGATTCCAGTCCTCGCCGGAATAGAGGCGGGTGATGCGATAGAAGCCGTCCACCTCCTCCAGGTCGGCGCCCAGGAGGCCGGTCCGCGGGCTGGGGAGGTCGGGGTAGTCCCCGCCGCGCACGTAGGAGTGCCCCACGGCGATCTCGCCGGACAGCATGTCCAGGAGCTGGTTGAAGTCCGACCGGTGTTGGACGTCGGGCAGCCATGAGGAGTACCACTCCCAGACGTCATCCCAGGGAGCTCCGTGCTGATTGTCCACGTAGAGGAAATCGCGCATGAAGCGCCACCCGTCCCGGAGCATCTGAGCCCACTCCGCCCTCGGCTCGACGCGGACCCTCAGTCCGTCCAGAGACAGTCGTCCGTCTCCGGCCTGCGGCGGCGAGCCGCCAGCGTCCACGATGCTCCAGCTGGATCCGCTCCGGAGCAGTAGCTTCTTACGGTCGTCGGACGTGGTGGTGAAGCTCACCCGCTCGGCGAACTGGGTGGCCTCGCCCTCTTCCAGGCTATAGCGATGGAGCGTGTAGCCCTGCTGGTTGGGTACCGACTCCGCGACGAACACCCGACCCTCGGGACCGTCGAAGAGCGCCTGGTAGGCACGTCGCGGCAAAGCCGGAGCATCGACGATCCGGTCGGCGATACCCTCGAAATCGATGGTCACCGAAGGTGCTTCCCCTTCCCCTTCCGGGGTCCCGCGCGCCCCCTCTTCCCTGCTGTCCTCTTCCGCCTCCTCGTCGCTTCGGGGAAGGAAGGGAGAGGAATCGCCGTCCCGCAGGATGGCCACGTAGAGCGTCCGCGTGACGGGCCGGTCGTAGGACGTCATGTCCAGCCACCCCGTGTTCAATCCGAAATCGGTGGACGCGAGGAAGTACAGATATCGGCCGGACGCGTCCCAGACGGGTGTGATGGCGTCCGCCATCCCGTCGGTCAGCTGGTGGGTCTCGCCGGAGTCCGTGTCAAACACGAACACGGCCCGGAGCTGATTGTCCAGGCGACGCGCGTAGGCGATCCATCGCGAATCCGGAGACCACACCGGGTTCATGGATCGTTCGGGGTGGGCATACCGATCGGTGTCGACGTGGGTGACCTCGCCGGATGCCAGCTCCAGGATGAGCACCCGATAGTCGGTGTCGGTGAACGCCAGACGGCTGCCGTCCGGGGACCACCTGGGCACGAAGTAGAAGGTGGGATCGGGAATCTCGATCCGGCGAGCGTTCGAACCGTCCTGATCGGCGACTACGAGGGCGTATTCATCGCCGTCGTCATTGAACCAGGCGATCCGCTGACCGTCGGGGGACCACACGGCGTGCCGATCCGCCACTCCCGGTGAGTGGGTGATGTTCCGCCAGCTCCCCTCTTCCGCCGGGACGGTGAACACCTCCCCGCGGTACTCGAACAGGGCCCGCTTGCCCGTGGGCGACAGCCGCGGGTTGGAGAGCCTGTTGGGTGTGACCTCGTCCCATCGGCCGCGGGCCCAGTTCTGATCTCCCGCTGCGCGGACGTCGAGACGGCGCGTGGAACCCGTCGAGGGATCGAGCTCGTGCAGGTAGCCTGCCTGCTCGTAGACCACGACGCCGTGGCCGGCGCCCAGGCTCTTCACGTCGAAGTCGGCGTGGAAGGTGAGCTGTCGGTCCTCTCCCGTCGACGGGTCGTAGGCCCAGACGTTGTTCGCCCAATCCCGCTCGGACAGGTAGTAGACGACTCCCTCCATCCACGCCGGATCCATCTGACGCTCCCCTTCCCACGAGGGCTGACGGAGCTCGAGGTCCGGCAGGGACACCACGCGGATGGGCTGCGCCTGGCCACCGCGGTAGTTGCGCCACTCCGGGTCCCAGTAGCCGATCTCCTGGTACGCGACCATGGAACCGTCGTCACTCATCTCACCCAGATAGGCCTGGCGCATGGGTAACGCGGTGGGAAGACCTCCCGTCGGCGGGACGGTGTAGAAGCGCCAGAGCATGGTGGGCTGGCCCTCCCGTCCCGACTGGAACATCACCGCTCCCTCCGGCGTCCAACCCTGCACCACGTCGGCTCCGGGGTGCCAGGTCAGGCGCTGGGGCTGGCCACCCTCCGAAGGCACGACGTACACGTCCGTGTTTCCTCCGTACTCGCCGCTGAAGGCGATCCAGCGCCCGTCGGGGCTGAAGGCGGGATCAGCTTCGGCACCAGCGCCGGAGGTCAGGCGACGCGCCGCCCCTCCGTCTCGGCCGACGGTCCAGATATCGTTGGCGTGCACGAAGGCGATGGCGTCCGGGCCCACGGACGGCTGGCGCAGAAAACGGGTGCCCTGAGCCTGGGAAGACGATGGGGCGAGGGAGAAGACGACGGCAGCGGCGAGCGCCGCGCGAAGAGCAAACGGCATCGGTGGCTCCTGGTGTGGTTCCATCCCGGACGCGGGCCACCTGGCCCCCGGGTGCAGAGGAGAGGGTGGGACAGTAGGCGGCCAGGGCTGCCGCGGAGCCTGGTGGCTCCCAGGAGGGGATGGGTTCCCGCTCGTGAGGGACCCTCAAGACCCCCGGGTGGAGGCGAGCATCCGGCGCGCGTTTGCCGTCAGGTGGTCATCCCGGGGGTAGAGGTCCAGAAAGCGGCTCAGGAGCACGGCCGCTCCCTGGAGATCCCCCATCGCGAACCGGGTCCTGCCGGCGTAGTAGAGCGCCAGGTAATGATTGGGCCAGAACTCCAGAACGAGCTCCATGATGGGTCCCACGGCGGGATCCAGGTCTGCGGCGAAGGTGCTCGTCGCCACGTCGTACACGGTGCCCACGGCCTGCACCCTCCGCTCCACCGGCAGGCCGAGGATCAGCGCCCGGGCTTTGGGAATGCGTCCGGCCAGGGCGAAGCAGGCCGCCTCGTATGCCACACCCTGCTCGGTGCCGGGGGGTGGCTTGAGGTCGGTGAAGAGATCGACGTCCTCGACGTTGCAGAACGGCCTGATGCGGTCGATCCAGGGCTCGAGGGAATCCTGTGGCGCCGGTGGGACGGACGGGCTGGGCGTCACGCTGACCTGGTGTGAGGGCTTGGGCTCCGGCTCCGGCGCCGACCGGATCTCCCTGGCGAGCTGCGGCCCGGGCCAGATGCCCACTGCAAGCACGCCAAGGCTCAGCGCTCCCCAGAATCGGCTGTTGCTGTTCATCTTCGGAGTCCGGAGCTCGTGCGACCTCTCCCTTCCGCGAAGTGGGACGTCAGGTACCGACGGGAATTCCCGAAGGGATGCGCTGCAAGCGACATGCCGGTGGGGCGTCGTTGATGTTCCACGCGAGGATCGGACCGGACCGGAAACAATGTTCGGGCCGGGTGCAGAGCGTGCGCTCCGGCGGAGGGGTCGGGCTCTGCCGCCGAAGGGCTCCATGGCACATCTTACGGATGGCGGGCGGGCATCCCCGGAGCTGGAGTTGACGATGAGCCACACGATCCGGAAGGTCGACTACTTCTACACCACCGTCCATGACCGCCCCGGGGAGGCGCTCCGCTTCCTCAATGCTCTGGCCGACCTGGGCGTGAACCTCGTCGCCTTCACGGCGATTCCCTCGGGCATGATGAGCACCCAGCTCATGATCTTCCCGGAAGACTCCTTCAAGCTCACCGATCAGAGCGAGCGGGTGGGCTTCGAGCTGGACGGTCCCCACGGGGCGCTCCTGGTCCAGGGAGAAGACGTTCCCGGCGCGGTGGTGGACATCCACGAGCGGCTGGCCGACGCCCGCGTCAACGTCTACGCATCGACAGGCGTGAGCAGCGGAGGAGGGCGATTCGGATACATCCTCCATGTCAGGCCCGGAGACTTCGCCGCCGCGGCCGAGCTGCTGGGGATCTAGTGTGCTCTGTCGCTACCAGACTCAGGCCACACCACACCAGCGAACGCGAAGGAGCGCGCCGGGGTTGGGTCCCCTGCGCGCTCCCACGGCCGTCAATCCCCGAGCAGCAGCTCTTCCAGGGCCTGCAGCCGCTCACCCCAGAAGGCCCTTCGATCCGCCGCCGTCTCCCTGTCGGGGAGCCTCCTATGCTGCAGCGAGACCGTGCTCTTCTTCGCGCCTTTCGACGTGAATCGCACCTCCAACCGCGAATCGTCGGTCAGCACGGTCCTCATCAACCGGGGCTCTTCCGCCGAACGGATGACGAGGCCGAGGTCGGGAAGCCAACGGCCGCGCAGGTCGTCGTCGTGGAACGCGTGCCAGAGGTCGACGACGGGCACGGCCATGGTCTTGCTCTTGTTCACCTCGTAGTCACCTCCGCGCCGTTGTCCCGGGTCACGGAGCCCGCGCAAGCGCTCATAGCCCACGGTCACCGCCTGAGCCCACCATCCGCTGAGCTCATGGACATCCATGACGAGCCGGGCGATGTCCCGGTGCTCCATGGCCGACGCGTCGGCGTCGTCGAGGACGACCGCCCATTCGGGCCACGTGAGTCCCGTGGCCCTGGACACCGCGTCGTCGCTCATGCCGGCCAGCTTCTCGTAGCCATCTGGCAGCGGCTGGGGCCCGTCGCCCGCTGCGGTGCGGAGAAGGTGGGCGCGGGCGGTGGTATACGACTCGCCCGTCTTCCGCATGCGCGCGCGCACGAGGCGCTTGAAGTCCTTGTTCTTCGGCATCTCGAATCTCCAGTGTGCACACCACCGATCCCGCTCCTCGGCAGCGAGCGCAGGTGGCACGACGCGAGACTCCGACGATGCCGATCCGGGAGTCTACCCCCCTTTGCCTCACGGGGGCCCGAGCCGAGGTCGGGCCGAAGAGGTTGGGCGTGGACCGCCGCCCGGATACAAGATTCCGTGCCGCACCGTGGAGGACAAGCCCTTCGGGGGGAGAGGGCGAAGCTCCACTGTCGCGGGGACCACGGTCGCCCCACGTTGGGGAGTCGGAAGAAAAGTGGGTGAGCGCCGTTTGGGGGGGAGTCCCATGGCGAGGCTTCTGAAAGCGGTGGCGTGGGGAGTTGCGGTCCTCATCGGCCTGCTCCTTCTCGCCGTGGGGATCGGCTTTCTGCTTCCCGCCGAGCACACGGCATCGGCGGAGCGGGTCGTAGCCGGCTCGCCGGAATCGGTGTGGGCCGTGATCACGGACATCGAGGGCATGCCCCACTGGCGACCCGGGGTCATCTCCACGGAACGGCTTTCCGCCCGGGACGGCCTCGAGGTGTGGCGCGAGTCCGGTCCCACGGGGTCCATGACGATTCAGGTCACGGCCTCCGAGTCCCCCGAACGTTTGGTGACGCGAATCGCCGACCAGGATCTCCCGTTCGGCGGCACGTGGACGTATGAGCTTCGCCCGGCTGCGGAAGGGCACCGCACCCGGATCACGCTCATCGAGGACGGGGAGATCTACAACCCGTTCTTCCGGTTCGTCGCGCGCTTCATCCTGGGCTACGAGGGGACGATGGAGGCCTACCTGGACGGGCTGGAGACGCGGATGGAGGAGAGGGGAGGCTAGACTCCGGCGCGTCAGAGGATCCCCCAGCGCAGGCGCTCGTTTACCGCGTTGTTGAAGATCGAACCGAAGCTGTAGCTCACGCCGATCTGAAACTCCAGCTCGGATTCGGTGGGCAAGCGCCTCCGGCCGAGGAGGATGTCTTCTTCCGACAGATCCTCCTTGGACAGGTAGATCTGATCGTGCACGCGCCGGTACCGGCCCTCGATGTTGACACTGAAGCCCCGGAACACGCGGTAGCGGATATCACCACTCATGTCGAACGACCATGCGTCCGCACGGTCCAGGTGCTGGCTCAGTCCCATGCCGATTTCGGCGTTCCCCCAGGGCTCCCTCGCTTCGTAGTTCAGGCTCACCTCATGCTGGACAACCGTTTCTTCGAGCATGTCGAAGACCGTCGTGTCCTGATACGCGACGCGGCTCGAATTCACGACGTACCGGGCCAGAAGCACCCTTCGGTTCGACTCGGAATAGGGGAAGTAGTTGTACTCGATGCCGACACCTATACCGACCAGGAGGTCGCGGTTGAGCTGCGTGGAGTTGTCCGCGACCAGCTCTGCTCCGCCACCCCAGTGCGCGCCGAGGGTCTTCACGGCCAGGGCCGAGAGATTCCAGCTGTCCTGGTAGTTGGTGACGGTGGTGATGGTGCCGTCATCCTCAGGGAGCTCGAACTCCTCCCGCTCGAAGTCTCCGTCGGCTCGTAGGTTGAACCTCCAGGCGTCGGTGGTGCGGTTGGCGTTCACCCCAAACCCCAGATCCTTCTGCGTCTGCAGATCCTCGGACTGATAGCTGGCGTCCGTATCGATGTCGAAGACCCAGAAGTCCCACGGGTCGTCCTCGGGGGACACCTGTTGGCCGTTGGCTTCTGCGGCTTCCTCCTCTTCGCCCACGGCGATTTCGATGCCCTCGCTGAGCCCGGAGGCGGTCATGTACCGTACCAGTCCCAGGCCGAGCGTCCGGACGAGGCCCTGGATCGTCTCGTCCTGCACATCGGTCACCAGGGCGTCGTAGACGAACTGGTCCTCCATGCCCTCGAGATCGTCCTGGCCGAGGAAGTCCAGGGTGTATCGCGTGCCGCCACCCGAGTCCTGGGACGTGAGGATCACCAGGACGTGAGCGTCCTGGGGCTCCCGCACCCAGTTCACGAACGTGATCTGCTGGCGGTACAGGCTCGAGTTGCACACCCTCCTGCCGGAGCAATCCAGATACACACGCAGCGCGGCGCGCTCCGCCGTGGCGGGCACGTCCTGAGCCACGACCATGGCCGGTGACGCCACGACGGCCGAGAGGGCGACCGCCAAGCCGAGCACCACCCCACGGGTCGCGCGTCGGCGTGGAGCGCGGAGCGTGTCCTGGCGGATCGTCTTCAAGGGCATCGAGTGCCTCCAGTTGTACGGATCTCTTGATCGTAGCCGATCGCGGGTGCCGTGTCCTCGGCGTCTCGTAAGGCGCGCTTTCGCGTTGTGTAAGAGACGGGGATCGGCTTCCGGGGAGCGCGGCACGTCCCTCTAGGCTTGAAGCCGGTATCCGACCTTTCTGACGGTCAGAAGGTGCTTCGGGTTCGAGGGGTCGTCCTCCAGCTTCTTACGGAGCTCCGCGACGTGAATGTCGATGGTCCGGGTGGGGACGTCGGTATTGCTGTATCCCCACACCTCCCCCAGGAGGTCGGAGCGGGAAGCGACGGCCCCCTTCCGCTGTACCAGCGCCAGGAGGAGGTCGAACTCCTTGGGGGTGAGGGCCACTTCCTGGCCATCCCGAAACACCGTGCGGGACCGGGGATCGACGGTGACCCGGCCGAAGCGGTGGACCTCACTCCCTTCGGTCCCGCCGCCGGCCCGCCGGAGCAGGGCGCGGATCCGCGCCAGAAGCTCCAGCGTGCTGAACGGCTTGGTGACGTAGTCGTCCGCGCCCCCGTCGAAGCCCATCAGGACGTCGTGCTCCTCACCTCGGGCGGTGAGGATCAGGACCGGCGTGCGCCGACCCTCACGACGCAGGCGCCTGAGCACTTCATACCCGCCGAGCTCGGGGAGCATCAGGTCCAGGAGCATGAGATCCGGTTCGGACTCCAGCGCCGCTCGGAGGCCGTCCTGCCCATTCTCCGCCACCGCAACCTCGTAGCCCTCGAACTCCAGCGTCGCCCGGAGGCCGAACGCGAGGTCGGCGTTGTCCTCCACCACCAGGATCCGCGTCACGACGATGCCCCCGGGGGAGCCGATTCCGCTCGTGCTTCGGGCAGCTCGACGACGAAGCGTGCACCCCCGGCCGGTGCCTCCTCGACCCAGGCGGCGCCCCTCAGCTGGCTCACCAGGGCCCCTACGACCGCCAGCCCCAGCCCCGTGCCTGGCTCGTTTCCTCCCCCGTCACCTGCCAGCCGACGGTAGGGTGCCCATATGCGCTTCCGCTCCCGGGGCGGCACCCCGGGGCCCTGGTCGTCCACGGTGATACGGATGGCGCCGTCGGACCGAGCGGCGCGCAGGTCCACGATCTGCCCCTCCGGGCCGTACTTCACCGCATTGTCCAACAGGTTGAGGAGGATCTGCCGAATGCTTCCCTCGGGGGCAGCGACCCGGAGGCCGGGGTCCACGGCGCGCCGGATCTGCACCCCCTTGGCTTCCAGAAGGGGCTGAAAGCCCTCGACCGCCTGTTCGACGGCTTCGCCGAGCGGGAGCGCCTTCAGAGGGCCGTTCGGAGCCGGAGCTCGACGAAGACGCGTGAACTGGAGCACGCTCTCCACGAGATTGCTCAGCCTGCGAGCCTCGCGGTCGATGACGGCGATGGCCCGGCGACGGTCCTCCTCCGTGCGCAGCTTTCCTCCTCCGTGGAGCTCGGCGAACATTCGGATCTGGGTGAGTGGCGTACGCAGCTCGTGAGAAACGCCGGACACGAAGTCGTCCCGGAGCCGAGCCAGCTCCTCCTCGCGCCGGATCTGAACGAGACCCGCGAAACCCACGAGCCCCACGAGGACCATCATCCCGAGGAAAAGGGGCGTTCGTGAAGGAGGAAGGCCGCCTGCCACGAGCCGGTCCGCAGCCCCGGCGCGAACATCCACCAGGACCCGCAATCCACCCCACGCCGTGCCCACCGTGTCTGTCGAGGCGAGGCCCTCGCGCTCCTCATGCCTCGAGGCGAACAGGACCTGGCCTGCAGGCATCTCGATCCGAGCGAACAGCAGCGAGTCGTTCGCGGCCTCACGGTCGGGAGATGGGGGCAGGAGCGGGTTGTTCTCATACCAGTGTTCGACGAGCTGGCCGATTCCCGCCACCGGCACCACGAACCCGTAGACGTCCGTACCTCTCTCGTCACGAGACCACCGCATCGAATACGCGATGGCGACGGATCCAGAAACGGAATCGCCGACCTGCGGAAGCACGAGGCCGCGTCCCCTGGAGGACGGGCCCTCGACCCGCGTTCGTAGCTCGTCCACCAACTCGGGTAGGACCGTCCCGCCGTCGGGCCCAGGGAGCACCGTGCTGCTCCCTGCCGGAAGCAATACGTGGAACAGAGAGGAAGGCCGCCGCAGCGCCGGGCAGGCACAGTCGTGCCGGTCGAGGGCCGACGCGATGGCCTCGGCAATATCGGCGGGAAGGGATCCGTCGTTGCGCCGTTGGCGGCGGTCCTCCTCCAGGGACTCCTCCAGGAGCCAGGCGAGGCTCTCCCGGGACAGGCGGGAGAATTCCCGCGCGGCCATACCGGTGTAGTCGCGCAACACCGCCTCCACCGCAGCGCGGTGGTTTCGTGCAGAGGCCCAGGCTTCATAGCCGAGCCACAGGGACAGGGATACCGTAAGGACGAGGACGGCGGTGAGTGGCACCGTCCCTCCGCTCCCGGGGCGAAACGCGGATCTCGGATCGAACACGCTGCTCTGGGTCGGAGGTGCGCCTTGCCGGCCACCCGTCGGGCGGGGGTCGGACCTCGAGCCTGAAGGTATTCTCGCCGGGTCGACGGGAACAACGACCTGGAGGCCGCGTCGGGCAAGAATTGGGCATGGATTGTGTAAAGAGCGCCCTCGATCCGATCGTACGACATCGGACGCTCGGGCTTGGACCCGGATGGGCGCGCCGCCGCCGAGGAGGATCGCGTGCCATGAACAAGATCACCTGGAGCGACTTCGAGAAGGTCGAGCTTCGCGTCGGATCCATCATCGACGTGCAGCCGTTTCCCGAGGCGAGGAGGCCCGCATACAAGATGACCGTGGACTTCGGTGAGGAAGTCGGCATCAGGCGATCCAGCGCCCAGATCACCGACCTGTACGATCCCGCGGCCCTGGTCGGGAAGCAGGTCGTGGCCGTGGTGAACTTTCCGGCCAAGCAGATCGGACCGTTCATGTCCGAGTGCCTGGTGACGGGCTTCCCCGACGCTCAGGGTCGCATCGTGCTGGCCGTGCCCGATGGCGACGTGCCCGACGGCGCGCGGCTGACTTGAGGTGGATCCCGGTCCCTCACCGCGAGCCGCCACCTCCCCGCCTCATCCCCCGTCGGGAGCGGTCCTCCAGCGGGGGCGCCGGCGTCATCACCGGGGGATTCTCCGCCAACAGCCGCATGACCTCCTCCACGACCCTCTCGATCTGCGGATCGCGGCCCTGAACGAGGATGTTCGGATCGTCCCACACCTCGATATCGGGGGATACCCCCTCGCCCTCCCAGAACCAGTGGCCGTCGTTGTCGTACAGACGTGCGCCCGGTACCGTGATGCCTCCGCCGTCGATCAGCTGATGGCCGGTGGCCGGCCCCACGAGTATGCCCAGCGTGCGCTCGCCGACGATGGGCCCCGCTTCCAGCTCCTGGAACGCCCAGGGCAGGCCGTCGCCTCCCGAGCCGGCCCAGCCGTTGATCAGCATGCCCAGCGGGCCGGTGTTGGTCTCGATGGGGTACGTGTGGTCTCTCCCGTGGCGCCAGTGGAGGTTGTATACCACCGGCCGCTGGAGCAGCTCGAGGAACCGGTCGGCCAGCTGCCCACCTCCGTTGAAACGTTCGTCGATGACGAATCCCTTCTTGTCGAGCTGCCCATAGAACATGCGAACCAGCTCGAGCTGTCCCTGGCCGCCCGTGTTCGACATGTAGACGTATCCGAGCTCGCCGCCCGAGAGCTCGTCGACCATTCGCCGGTTGTTCTCGATCCACTCCAGGTACCGCAGGCCGATCTCCTGGCCACGGGTAAGACATCGGATCGCGAGGGTCCGGGCGTCCGCCTGGTCACCTGACCGACTGACGGTCAGGGACACCGTTCTTCCCGAAAGCCCCTCGAAGGCCGCGTAGGGATCCCTGGCCGGGTCGAGGGGAGCTCCGTTCACCGCGAGGACGTGGTCGCCAACCTGCACGTCGACTCCCGGTCGGTCGAAGGGTGAGCGTACCTCGGTGTCCCAGACGGCAGGTGTGACGATTCTCCCGATGCGGTACCCGGCGGCATCCAGCTCCCACTCGATGCCGAGATACCCCGTCTCGACCGGGTCGACCGCCTCTGCATCCCCGCCGAACGTGTACGTGTGCCCCGCGCTCAACTCGGCTGCGAGCTGGGACTGGACGAAGCTCACGTCCCAGCGGGTCCGCGCGTCCTCGATCAACGCGCCATAGCGGCTGCGCAGCCCCTCCCAATCGACCTGATGCATCCCGGGGTCGTAGAAGAAGTCGCGATGCCTGCGCCAGGTGTCGGAGAAGATCTGCCGCCATTCTTCCCGGGGCACGAGGTCCATGGCCAGTCCGTCGGTAGGGATGGGGTCCTGGATCTCCTGACCGGGCGCGGGACGGACGATACCGTACCGCCCCTGGCTGCGGACGAGCATCGCCTCCCGATCCGCCGTGACCACCACGCCCTGGACATTCGCCAGGATGGTTTCCTCTTCCCGCTCCCCCAGATCGTAGTACATGAGGGAAGCGGGTCCGCCGCCGGACCCCGTGTTCGGGGACCGACGATACGCGAGCTTGCCGTCGAAGGGCATCAGGTTGCCGATGTTGCCGGCTTCGGGCGGAAGCAACACGAGTCGGGCCTCCAGCCCGTCGAAGTCCACATCGACCGACACCGCCGACGTGTCCTCGGCGGCGTCGCCTTCTTCCGACTCCAGAGCGTCGTTCCTCACCGCGAGGAGCGACTGAGCGTCGTCGGTGAGGCTTACGGACGCGATCCGCGTCGAGTTCGGGTAGATCCAGGTCCCGTCGAGATCGGAGTAGGTAGCCGTGAAGTTCCGGTTCGTCAGGTAGAAGAGATACTTGCCATCGGTGCTGAAGACCGGGTCGCTGTCCCCGAAGAACCCGCTGGTCACCTGGTGGCGGGCGCCATCCTCCACGTCGAACAGGAAGACGGCGCTGTTGGCGTTCTCCGTGCCCTGCGTAAACGCGATCCATCGGGAATCGGGAGACCACGCGAGGGGGAAGCCGAGGCGCCCGGGGTGGCTCAGGTTCCAGTCGTAGTTCCCCGCGACGGTCGCGTCGCCGCTCTCGACGTCCACCACCAGGATGTCGTTGGTCTCGTCCACGAAGGCGAGCTTCCTGCTGTCGGGGGACCAGTACAGACGGTATCCGAACCCCATGCCCCGGCGCGTCAGCTGTCTGGCCTCGCCCGGCGCGTCGGCGGGCTGGACGTGGATCTCGAACTCCCCGGACCGGTCACTCCAGAACGCGATGCTTTTCCCGTCGGGCGACCAGGCCGGGTCGCGATCGAACGCACCGCTGGAGCGCGTCATGTTCAGGACGTAGCCTTCCGAGGCAGGCACGTTGAACAGCTCTCCCCGTGCCTCGAAGACGACCCTTTTCCCACCCGGAGACGCGGTCATGTTCGTGATCCGGCCACTCACGTCGACGGACCTCGGCATCTCCACGGACAGGTCGCTGGTGATTTCGACGGAGACGGGGCGGTACGCCTCGCTCTCCAGGTCCATCAGATAGAGGGTGCCCCCCGCCTCGAACACGAGATCCTGCGGCCCCGCCGACATCAACGAGATGTCGAAATCGGTGAACTCCGTGACCTGGGACGTCGCGCCCGTGCCGGTGTCGTAGCTCCAGACGTTCAGCCGGAGGTCGGATCCCTGATCCGAGAGGAAGTAGACCTTGTCGCCCACCCAGGCGGGCTTTCCGTCCGTGGCGCGGTTCTGCGTGACGTTCTCCGCCGTATCGTCCCCCAGGTCATAGATGAGGATGTCCGAGGCCAATCCACCTCGATACCGCTTGAAGGGATAGCCCTCTGTGATCTTCGTGATGTAGGCCAGACGGCTTCCGTCGGGAGCGTAGGTGGCCAGCTCTCCGTAGGGCACCCTGAGCTTCTCCGGGAATCCCCCCTCCTTGGAGACCAGGTAGAACTGCGAGAAGGACTGGCGGCCGCTCTCGCGGGGGGAGGCAAACAGGATGCGACGGCCGTCCGGGTGCCATTCGACCATGCGGTCGGGGTGGGACTGATAGGTGACCCGGGTGGGCAGGCCTCCGGCGGCAGGCATCACGTAGACGTCCTGGTTGCCGTGGTAACTTGCCGTGAAGGCGAGCTCACTTCCGTCGGGAGAGAAGCGGGGCCAGGACTCCTCACCAGGGGAGTGGGTCACCTGGATCGCGGTGCCACCCGTCTTCGGCACGACCCAGATGTCGCCACCGAAGACGAACGCGATCTGGGTACCGGACACGTCCGCGTAGCGGAACAGCTTGGCGCTGGTCTGTGCATCGACCGCGCTGGACAGAGCCAGGCCGCCGATCAGAAGGGGGATCATCTTGTGCATCGGGCTTCCTCTCTCGTTACCGACGGGAACCACTGCCCCGACCCCACGGGGGCGACAGCAGCGCTCCCGCTACCACTCGGGCCAGGCTCGGAGCGCGAAAGGTGATCCCCTCCCCGGCGCGGACACAACCGCTCGACGCCCCGTCCTACGTCTTCACAGCCGTAACGAGCTGGCGGTCCGCGTCCAGGTCGGAAACCTGAACGTCGGTGAGGCCTGCCTCCACCAGCCAGTCGGAGAGCTCCTCCTGCCCGTAGGCGTTTCCCTCGTCCGTATGGAGCAGCATCTGGACTCCGAAGCGCGCCGCCCGGGGACTGCGGCCTCGGAGGAACTCGGCGACCGCCGCCACGCCACCCGGCGCCAGCACGTCGGCGGATCGGGTCAGAAGGGTGCGGTTCCGCTCCGGCGCGTAGATGTGCAAGACGTTGGAGAGGAGCACGACGTCGAAGGGACCGGCCGGGAGGGCTTCGTTGAAGTCCCCGGTGACCACCTCAAGTCCCTCCACCCCTCCCAGGTCGAACGCCTCTACGACGTACTCCACGACATCCGGCGTGTCCAGCAGCGTCGCCGAGATACCCCGCTCCACGAAGGCTCGACTCATGAGCCCCGGCCCGCCTCCCACGTCGAGCATGGTCCGAGCGTCGGGGTTGCGCTGCAG
Source organism: Gemmatimonadota bacterium (assembly GCA_037387345.1). Taxonomy (GTDB): domain Bacteria; phylum Gemmatimonadota; class Gemmatimonadetes; order Longimicrobiales; family Gaopeijiaceae; genus SZUA-318. The sequence continues at coordinate 1,017 of JARRLD010000049.1, read as the reverse complement.
GCAGTGCTCGACGATGCGCTGGATTCGTTCGGCGGGCGCTGCGGCCATGGCGGACATGAAGCGACGCACCCGGGTGGCATCCCGGCGGTCAGGACGCTTCTCCAGCGGTCCACCCCGTCGGATGACCTCCTCCAGACGGACCCAGGACTTCATCGACGAAAGCCAGTGGGACAGCCCGCCGGCCACGTACCCCGGGGCGTCCGGATCGCAGAGCTCTTCGAGACAATCCTCCGTGGGGCGGTAGCCGGAATCCCCGTCCTCCAGGAGGCCCATCTCGGCCAGGGCCTGGCACACGGTGGTCGTGGCCCGCGGATCCAGGTCGAGTCGTTGGGCGAGGGTCGCCGCGTCGGCCGGCTCACGAACCAGGGCCTGGAAGATGCCGGCCTCGTGGGCCGACGCGATGGCCAGGGTCGCCTCGGTGAGGTCCCGAAGCTCCGGCAGGGTATGGTCCTGGAGATCCATGGCACGTCTCCTCTGCTGCAATGCAATGTCGTCTTCCGCCGCAGGCATCCCAGGGTCACCCCGGCGACCCCCGCCGGCCGGGTCCTGCGTCGCCCCCGGCCTGGGAGCTATACAGCCTCGACCTGTGGTCCGACAACTCGTGCCCTCCGTCGGAGCCGGAAGCCGCTGCCGACCGACCAGGCTTGCGGCCTTGACATCCCCCTCCACGGTTACTATGTAGAGATCGATCTATAAAGAAAACAATACATATCGAGTCGACGCAATGAAGGTGCGCATGACCCAGGTGACCGCGCTGATCCTGCAAGCGGTGGCGGCGGGACATCGGTACGGGTTCGACATCATGGACGCGACGGGGCTCGCCAGCGGCACGGTCTATCCAGCTCTTCGGCGTCTGGAGGACGCTCGGCTCCTGAGGGGCAGGTGGGAGGACGCGCCCGCCGCCCACCGGGGCGGTCGCCCCCAGCGTCGGTTCTACGAGCTGACGAACGCAGGAGAGCTCGCGCTCCGGAACGCCGCGGAAAAGCTGGCGAGCGCGAGAACGCTCCTGATGGCCTT
>JARRLD010000048.1:0-17229 GCA_037387345.1 Gemmatimonadota bacterium | reverse complement strand
CCTGGTGTTCATGCAGTTCGACCGGGACGACGCCGGCCACCTCCACCCCCTTCCGGCGCCCTCCATCGACACCGGGGCGGGCCTGGAGCGGATCGCCGCCGTCCTCCAGGGCGTCGACTCGAACTACCACACCGATCTCTTCCGTCCGCTCCTGGACGAGGTTGCCCGAGTGGTCGGCCGACCCTACGTGGCCAGCGATCCGGAGAGCGTCAGCTACCGGGTGCTGGCGGACCACGCGCGCGCGGTGGCATTCCTGCTAGCCGACGGAGTCTTCCCGTCCAACGAGGGCCGGGGCTACGTGCTCCGCCGGATCCTCCGTCGCGGCGTCCGTCACGCCTGGATCCTGGGCGTCCGGGAGCCCGCGCTGGTCCACGTGGTGGATGCGGTGGTCGGAGGCATGGGCGAGGCCTACCCCGAGCTCGTCCAGAGGAGGGAGCACCTTCTCAAGACGACACGAGCCGAAGAGGAACGCTTCCTGGCGACCATCGAGGGCGGTATGTCCCGCTTCGACGAGGTGGCCCCCCTCGGCGCGGAGGGCGGCGTGGTGCCGGGCAGGGAGGCCTTCCGGCTGTACGATACGTTTGGCTTTCCCCTCGACCTGACGCAGCTCATGGCCGAGGAGCGCGGCTACGAAGTGGATGTGGAGGGGTTTGAAGAGTCGCTGGAAGCGCAGCGTCGGCGCTCACGAGCGGATCGCGAGGCCACCGACCTGGGGGCGGACGGAAGTGACGCGGAGAACTGGATTCGGGTCGCCCGCGGGACGCAGACCTTCGTGGGCTACGATGTCACGTCGCTCGAGACACGGGTGCTCGCGTGGCGTGTCGATGAGGATCTAGTGGGTCTCGTTCTCGAGCGAAATCCCTTCTATGTCGAGTCCGGTGGCCAGGTCTCCGACCGTGGAGAGGTGCGTGGGTACGGGTGGTCCCTCGAGGTGGACGACGTGAGGCGGATCGCGGGGGAGACCGCGGTCTTCGGCGACGTGGAGGGGGAGTTCTCACCGCGGCCCGACCCGCTGGAAGTCGAGGCCTCGGTCCCGGTCGGGGTCCGGCACGACACCGAGCGCAACCACGATGAGCCAGGAGGAGCGCGACCTGGTCGAGGCCACGGTGAATGAGGCCATCTGGGCCGACCACCCGGTGGAGATCGCCCAGCGAAGCTACGAGGAGGCCGTGCGGGACGGCGCCATGGCGCTGTTCGGAGAGAAGTACGCAGACGAGGTCCGCGTGGTGCGGATTCCGGGCGTGAGCATGGAGCTCTGCGGCGGAACCCACGTAGGCCACACGGGAGAGATCGGCCTCTTCCGACTCGTGAGCGAGAGCGGAGTGGCGGCGGGAGTCCGCAGGGTCGAAGCCCTCACCGGTCCTGGAGCGTTCGGCTATCTGAAGGACCGCGAAGCGCGCCTCGAGGAGGCAGCGGTGCTCCTCAAGACCCAGCCCGAAAACATCCGCCAGCGGATGGAGCAGCTGCTCGTCGAGAAGGCGGACCTGGAGAGCCTACTCGACGAGCTGAGGCGCGGCGGGGGGGCGGGAGAGACGGAAGTCATAGCGGAGACCCTGGACCTTGGAGACGGGAGGACGGCGGCCTATCGGGGCGTGAGACTCCGGGTCCGAGGGTCGGAGGATGCCAGGAAGTGGGGGGACGCCTTCCTCGATTCCGAAACGACCGGCGTGGCCGTGGTGGCGGCGGAGATGCCCGGGGAAAAGCGGACGATCTTCGCCTTCGTGACCGACGATCTCATCTCGCGGGGGGTCAGGGCAGACACCCTGGTGCGTGACGTAGCCGCCGTTGTGGGTGGCCGAGGCGGTGGGCGACCGCACATGGCCCAGGCCGGAGTACAGGACCCCGCCCGGCTGGACGAGGCCCTCGCCGCCGGACCCGGGGTCATACGGTCCATGATGAGGGCTGACGCGCCATGACGAACCTCTCCGTCCGGGTCGGGGCAGGACGGTCCCAGGCCCCGCCCGCCCTGGCCTCCTGGCTTCTTCGGGAGGTCGGTGGGCGCCCGCGCTCCGCGGCCGAGCTGATGAACGCTGGCCTCGCCGCCCTCGACCGTGCCCGTGCCCATCCCGGACGGCGGCGGGAAAGCGCGTTCGAGCTCCTGGGTGCGGACGCGCTGATCACCCATGCTTGTGAGGCGGCTTTGGACGAGGCGGATCCTGCCGAGGTCCTCGAGGGATTCATCCGCGCTGTTGCGACGCCCCGACGGTGATGCGCCGCGATCCGACGTCCTTCGTCGACATTCACAGCCACCTGGTGCCGGGCGTCGACGACGGCGCCCGGACCGTGGGGGAGACACTGGACTCGGTCGAACGCATGACTCGTGAGGGAATCCGGAAGATCGTCACCACACCTCACCTGGACGGAAGCCTGACGCGCAACTGGCCTCTGATGATCAGGCGTCTCGATGAGGTGACCGAGGAGTTCGAGCGAGCTGCGGAGGCGGTCGCGGGAAGCTTCCCGGAGGTCGAGTTCAGGCGGGGGCACGAGGTAATGCTCGACGTTCCGGATCCCGACCTCTCCGATCACCGTCTCCGGCTGGCGGGCAGCCGCTTCGTGCTGGTGGAGTGGCCCCGGCTCCACCTCCCGCCTGGCACCCCGAAGGTGCTGGAGCGACTGGTGAACGCAGGCGTGAGGCCCGTGGTCGCCCACCCGGAGCGGTACATCGGCATCGATCTCGACGTTGCGTGGTCCTGGAGGGAAGCCGGCGCATTCCTGCAGGTGAACTACGGCACGTTTCTGGGGCGGTACGGCACCGCTGCCGAGACCCTGGCGATCCGCCTTCTGCGAAGGGGTTGGGTAGACTACCTGGCGTCCGACTACCACGGACGGGGAGGCCAGGGCGTAAGCCGGAGGGCAGCGTGCCAGAAGATCATCGACCTCGGCGGCGAGAGGGTCCTGACATACCTGTGCCGGACGAATCCCCAGCGAATCTTGTATGACGAGCTGCCTGTGGCCGTGCCGCCGTTGATCCCGGAGCGTAGCTTCTGGACCAGGGTCAAGGAGGTCTTTCACCCGGAGGCCGAGTGAGCGCCGAAGACCGCTTCGAGCTGGAGGCCCGACACCAGCTCCGGGCTGCATCCGACCTGGCGCGGGTTATGGGCGAGACCATGGCGGAGTCCGTCAGTGAGCTCGCGACTCTCGTCCTGGCCACGCTGCGGGGAGGGGGCAAGCTCCTCCTCTGCGGGAATGGCGGATCGGCCGCCGACGCCCAGCACATCGCGGCGGAGTACGTCGTGCGCTTCAGGAGGACGCGAGCACCGATGGCGGCCATCGCCCTGACCACGGATACGTCCGTGCTCACGGCTGGAGCCAATGACCTCGGCTTCGCGGCGGTCTTCGAACGCCAGGTGCGCGCCCTGGGCAGGCCGGGGGACTTGCTCATCCTCCATTCCACAAGCGGAGAATCGGAGAACGTGATCCGCGCCGCGCGGGCCGCCCGGGACCTGGACATGGCTACCGCTGCCCTGCTCGCCAAAGGGGGAGGCCGCCTCCGTGCCGAGGTGGATCTGGCCCTGGTCGTCCCGACGGACGAGACATCGCGGGCCCAGGAGGCCCATCTCGTGGTCCAGCACGTCGTCTGCGATCTGGTGGAGGGGATGCTGGAGGACGGGAGATGAGCCGGCTCATGAACCTGTTGCAGGAGGGTCGACGGCGTGAGCGCGAGCAGGCCCTGTTCTATCGGATCCTGGCAGGAGACGCGGAGGTGGCGGGAAACCAGGCGACGGCGGAGAGACTCAACGAGCTGTTGGCGGACGAGCAGCACCACGTGTCGCGCCTGACCGCCCGGATCCTCGAGCTGGGAGGGGCGCCCCTCGAGTCCGAGGTCGCCCCGGACGTGCCGGAGCTGGGGAGGTGGGAGTCGGTGGCGAGAGAGCGGGAAGGGAAGGAGGTGACCTGGTACGAGGCGGCTCTGGCTCGCGTGGAGGACACCGTGACCCGCGCCGTCCTGGAAGAGATCCTCGAATCGGAGCGCCATCACCGATCGGAGCTGGCGGGGAAATGGATGTCCGCGGCTCCCCCTCAACCCGAGGAGCGGGCATGAGCGAACGTATCGATCTGAGTGGGAAGTACGCCCTCGTCACGGGCGGATCCCGGGGTGTCGGAAGAGCCACGGCGCTCCTGTTGGCACGTGCGGGTGCGTCGGTCGGAATCGGATACCGGTCCCGGAGCGATGCAGCGGACGAGGTGGTGGAGGCATTGCGGTCCCTGGGCGCCCAGGCCTGGGCCCAGGCCGGAGACCTCTCGAAGCCCGAAGATGCCGAAGCCCTGTTCGAGAGAGCGGATCGCGAGTTCGAGGTCCTGGACATCTTCGTCGGCAATCACGGCATCTGGCCCGTCGAGGACCTGCCGGTCTCGATGCTCAGCGACGAACGGTGGCACGGCACGGTGGACTCCAACCTCCACTCCGTGTTCTACACCAGCCGGGCGGCCGCCAAGCGTCTCCGCGACGACGGGCGGCTGGTGCTCGTCGGGAGCACGGCAGGGCAGCGGGGCGAAGCCTACCACGGGGACTACGCCGCCACCAAAGGCGCGATGATCTCCCTGGTGAAGGGCCTTTGCGTTGAGCTCGGAGGGAGGGGGATCACGGTGAACTGTGTCGCCCCGGGGTGGATCGATACGGAGATGTCGTCTTCCGCCCTGGACGACCCCAAGTCGCGCGCCTCCATCGAGGCCGGTATCCCCCTCGGTCGCGTCGCCACCGCCGAGGACGTTGCCGGTCCGATCCTCTTCCTTTGTTCCGATCTGGGTCGACACGTGACGGGTGAGATCCTGAACGTGAACGGTGGGGCGGTCCTGGTCGGGTGACTGAGGTTCAGCCCTCTCCACCCCCTGCGGTCCGTTGGATCACCCGCCGCCTGGTGGAGGCGGGCTATGACACGTGGGCCGTGGGCGGGGCGGTCCGGGATGTGCTCCTGGGTCTCCCGGCCGGCGATTGGGATCTGACCACCAGAGCCCGTCCCAAGGAGGTCCGGAAGCTGTTCCCACGCACGGTGCCTATCGGTGTGGAGCATGGAACCGTGGGGATTCTGGCCGATGACGGAACCATGTTCGAGATCACCACGTTCCGGCGCGACGTGCACACCGACGGCCGACGCGCCGTAGTCGCCTTCGCCGACGAGATCGAAGAGGACCTCGGGCGGCGGGATTTCACCATCAACGCCATCGCGTGGCATCCCCTTCGCCAGGAGTGGCTGGATCCCTTCGGAGGCAGGGCGGATCTCGAAGCGCGTACACTGCGAGCCGTGGGCGAGCCGGAGCGCCGCTTTGCCGAGGACCACCTTCGGGTGCTTCGGGCCCTCCGGTTCGCAGGGCGCTTCGGTCTCTCCATCGAGCGCCGTACGTGGCGAGCGCTGCGAGAGGCCGTGCCGCACGTCTCGACGCTGTCGGCCGAGCGGGTCCGCGAAGAGCTGGTGAAGGTTCTCGATGCCGATCCAACCCCTTCCGTAGCCCTGGACCTGTACGCCCGGTCCGGAGCCCTGGCTGTGTTGTATCCTGAGATCGCGTCCCAGGCGACCGGGGATGGCGACCGCTGGTCCCGGCGCCTGAACGCCGTTGACTGGCTGCCGCGGGGCAGGCCCTTCCTCCGGTTGGCGTCCCTTCTCAGGCCGCTGGACTCAAGGGGCGCTGCGCAGATTCTCCTCCGCCTGAGGCTGTCCAACGCTCAGATCGACGAAACCGCGCGCCTGGCGTCTGCGTCGAGGCTCCCCCCTGCCCGTGCCTCTGCGGCGGAGATGCGACGCTGGCTGAGCGCGGTGGGAGCCCAGAGGCTTTCCGCGGTGGCCAGGCTGGAGTTGGCCGAAGCTCGGGGGAATGGGGACCCGGGCGCCGCCGAGAGTGTGGCTGCGTCCTGGCGTGCCGCCCGCAGGCTCCTGTCCGAGGGTCCTCCGTTGAGCGTGAGCGACCTGGCGGTGGACGGAGGCAACCTCATCCGCATGGGCTTGAAGCCGGGACCGACCTTCGGCCGGCTCCTCGAGAGCCTGCTTTCCTGGGTACTGGAGGACCCCTCCCGGAACCAGGTGTCTCTCCTCGAAGAGCGGGCGAAGGAGATCCTGCGGCAAGGAGGGCCGTCATGAGCGACCTCGATCTCTTCGGCGGCGCCGCCCCCGCTGAGGGCGGCGATCAAGACGAGCGCGCGACGGAGAACCCGGAGGTGGGACCCGGGGCCCCCCTGGCGGCGCGGATGCGCCCGCGAACCCTGGCCGAGTTCCATGGGCAAGATCACTTGCTGGGACGCGGGAAGGCCGTCCGCGCCATGCTCGAGGCCGGATCTCCTTCGAGCATGATCCTCTGGGGACCTCCGGGAAGCGGGAAAACGACGCTCGCTCGGATCATCGCCCGGGAGACGGGTGTCAGCTTCGTGTCGTTCAGCGCCGTGACCGACGGAATCGCCCGGGTGAGGGAGATCGTCGCGGCGGCCGGGGCACGCCTGAAGGCGACCGGACGTCGAACCATCCTCTTCTGCGACGAGATCCACCGGTTCAACAAGGCGCAACAGGACGCCTTCCTTCCCCATGTGGAGGCGGGCACCATCATCCTCATCGGCGCCACCACCGAGAACCCGTCCTTCGAGGTCGTCCGCCCCCTCCTCTCCCGAGCTCCCGTTTACGTGCTGAAGCCGCTGGCCGTGGAGGATCTCAGGGAGATTCTCACCGAGGCGCTGACCAACCCGGCCCGGGGCGTGGCAGATCAGGGCGCGACCCTGGACCCCGAGGCGCTGGATCTTCTGGCGGAGGCCGCCGACGGGGATGCCCGGCGGGCCCTGGGCGCGCTGGAGGCCGCCGTGGCACTGGTAGGTCCGGAAGGGGACATCGGCGTCGACGAAGCCCGGGAGGCGCTCCAGCATCGATTCGCCGCCTACGACAAGGGAGGCGAGGAGCACTACAACCTCATCTCGGCCCTCCACAAGGCCGTGCGGGGGAGCGATCCCGACGGGGCCCTCTACTGGTTGGCGCGTATGCTGGAGGCAGGAGAAGACCCCCTGTACATCGCCCGTCGGATGGTGCGCATGGCGTCGGAGGACATCGGCCTGGCCGAACCCCACGCGCTCTCCGTGACCCTCGCTGCGAGGGACGCGTACCACTTCCTCGGCTCGCCGGAGGGGGAGCTGGCCCTGGCCGAGGCGGTCCTCTATCTGGCCACGGCGCCCAAGTCGCACCGGGCCTACGAGGCATGGTCGGCCGCCGTAGCCCGGGCCCGGGCCACGCCGGCGGAACCGGTGCCTCTTCACATTCGGAACGCCCCGACCGATCTGATGAAGCAGCTCGGGTATGGAAAGGGCTATACCTATGAGCCGTCCGAGCCCGACGGGGTCTCGATTCAGACGTTTCTGCCGGAGCGCCTGTCCGGGGAGCGCTTCTATCGACCGGGTCGATTCGGGCACGAGAAGCTCGTCGCCGAGCGATTGAAGTGGTGGGAGGACAGGCGGCGGGAGGCGGGTGCGCGCGCGTCGGGCGAAGGGCGGACGGATGAAGGTTGAACGACGAAGGGCCCTGCTCGTCGCCGCGCTCGCCCTCTCGGCGTGCGGATTGGCATTCCAGGAACCGACGGTCAGAGTGGCCGAAGCGCGAGTGGCCTCCCTCGGGCTCCAGGGAGGCATGCTTGTGGTCGCCGTGCAGGTCGAGAACCCGAACCGCTACGCCCTGGAGGGCGAGGACCTCAGCTACCGGCTCTCGTTTCGCGACGAAGCGGGCGAGGATCCTGACTGGGTAACCCTGGCCGAAGGAGGCATCGCCCAGCCCACCCGAATCGAGCCCGGAGGATCAGGCCTCATGGCCGTTGAAGTGCCCTTCGGATTTGCCTCTCTTACGGCGGCGCTGGGACGCCTTCTGTGGCATGGTGAGCTTGAGTATCGTTTCACGGGGGCGTTGACGGTGGGGACCCCGGTCGGGAAGATGCGGGTCCCATTCGACGAGCGGGGCGTCCTCCACCGGTGACGCTCAGGTTCGCGGACGGCGAGGCGAGGACCAGGAGGGCACGATTCCCACGCAGCTGATCGACATGAGGACGCCGGTCGACGAGGCGATCCTCGTCGGGGCGCCTGAACGCGATCTCGATCCGCGGCTGGCGGACGAGCATCTGGCGGAGCTGGAACGCCTCACCGATACCGCGGGGGGGACCGTGGTGGGAATCCTCCGCCAGCGGCTCGCCCACCCGAATCCCCGCTTCTACATCGGGGGAGGCAAGGCCGAGGAGCTTCGGGTTCTCGTGGAGGCACGGTCTGCTGACCTGGTGATCTTCGACGAGGAGCTCAGTCCTGCCCAGGGGAAGAACCTCGAAGACCTGCTGAAGGTCCGGGTCATGGACCGCTCCGAGCTGATCCTGGACATCTTTGCCACCAGGGCCCGCTCCCGGGAGGCGAAGATGCAGGTGGAATTGGCACAGCTCGAATACCTGTTGCCCAGACTCCGCCGGATGTGGAGCCACCTCTCGCGCATCCGCGGCGGTATCGGGCTACGGGGTCCGGGCGAGACCCAGCTCGAGACCGACCGTCGACTCATCGGGACCCGGATCGCCGATCTGAAACGGAAGCTGACGGAAGTGGCCAAGGCGCGAGCAGTCCAGCGGAAGGCCCGGGAGGGGCACTACCGCGTCGCGCTCGTGGGGTACACCAACGCAGGAAAGTCCTCACTCCTCAGGGCCCTTTCCGGGTCGGACCTCTTCGTGGAGGATCGCCTCTTTGCTACGCTGGACTCGGCGACGCGCACGGTGGGTCTGGGCGATGGATACTCGGCCCTCACCACCGACACGGTGGGCTTCATCAGGAAGCTTCCCCACCACCTGGTGGCCTCCTTCCGTTCCACCCTGGAGGAGGCGAGGGAGGCCGACGTCTTGCTGCACGTCATCGACGCCTCCCACCCCGACTGGGAGGAGCAGCGGGAGGTCGTGCGGGAGGTCCTCGAGGAGCTGGGTCTGGAGAAAGCCGAGCGCATCATGGTGTTCAACAAGGTCGATCGCCTCACCCACGCGGAAGAGGAGGCCCTCAGGGAGCGGGTGAGGGCCCTGGACGGGCATCCGTCGGTGTTCGTATCCGCGCTGCAGCCAGAGACCCTGGGGTCTCTGAAGGAGACGCTCAAGGCAAGGATCCGGGCGCGTCTCGCCCGAGTCGTGATCCACCTCCAGGTGAGTGACGGAGAGGGCCTGGCTTCCCTCTACCGGGAGGGCGAGGTCCTCAGGCGAACGGACAAAGACGGCGTGGTCCTCGTCGAGGCTCGGATTCCCCAGACCTTGAAAGCCAAGCTCTCCGCTCGCGCCGAGACTCGGGTGGAGGAGGCCTCGTGAGTGCCATTCCCCACGCCATCATCGTCGGCCCGGGCCGAGTGGGTCTGTCCCTGGGTTACGCCATGGTGAGGCACGATGCCGTGAGCGCGCTCACGGTCTGCGGACGGCGACCAGAGCCGCCGAGCCACCCGCTCTTCGTCCAGGGGCTGGCCAGGTACGAGTTCGGCCTGATGCGGCCCGATCCGGACACCGCTGCCGTCTTCCTGGCGGTGCCCGACCACGTCCTTCCCGAGCTCGCCCATGCCCTTGCAGGTCACGGGAAGGCTCCCGAGGGGTGCGTGGCGTTTCACCTGTCGGGCGCCCTTTCGACGGATGTTCTCGCGCCGTTGAACGCGCAGTCGTATGGCGTCGGAGCGCTGCATCCTCTGCAGGCCATCGCCCATTCGGTGAGCGGAGCCGACCGCATTCCCGGATCCTACCTCGCAGTCACCGGAGGCCCCGAGGCGGTAGCGGTGGCCCGGAGGATCGCGGCGGCGCTCGACTCGCCGATCCTGACGGTTCCCGCGGCCCGTCGTCCCGCATACCACGCCGCGGCCGTCATGGCTTCCAACTTCCTGCCTCCTCTGGTGGATGCCGCGTGCCGGATCCTGGAGAGGGCCGGCATCCCCTTCGACGAAGGCCTGCCTGCTCTGGCTCCTCTGATCCGCGGGACCCTGGACAACATCGAGGAGCACGGGATCGCCGAGTCCCTCACGGGTCCCATTACGAGGGGAGACGCGGAGACCGTTGCGCTGCACCTGAGGGCCCTGGAGGGTTCCGACCGGGTCCTCTACTCCGTTCTGGGGCGGGAAGTCGCTCGCCTCGCCGCGGGGAGGGCACCGGAGGAAGCGCTCCAGGAGATACTCGACCTACTCGATGCCGAGGGCAGATGACCATGCGGCTCTACGTGAACATCGACCACGTGGCCACGGTTCGGCAGGCACGGCGCACCGACGAGCCGGATCCGGTCCGCGCGGCCGTCCTGGTCGAGCTGGGCGGGGCCGACGGGGTCACCGTCCATCTCCGCGAGGATCGGCGCCATATACTCGACCGGGACGTGAGGCTTCTCCTCGACACCGTGCGCACGGGAGTGAATCTCGAGCTTGCCGTGAGCTCCGAGATCCTGGATCTGGCGTGCGAGTGGAAGCCCATGCAGGCCACGCTGGTCCCCGAGAAGCGTCAGGAGATCACCACCGAGGGTGGCCTGAATCTGACCGATGGGGATCATCTCGCCCGTACCGGCGCCGCGGTCCGCCGGCTCCGCGATGCGGGCATACGGACCTCGCTGTTCATCGACCCCGAGGAGGCCGGAATCCGGGCGTCGGCGGATCTCGGAGCGGAGGCCGTCGAGTTGCATACCGGGGAATATGCCAATGCCGAAGGCCCGGAGCGCGGGCTCCAGCTCACCCGGCTTGAGGAGGCCTCCGAGATGGCTCGTTCCCTGAACCTGGCCGTTCATGCGGGGCACGGGCTTACCTACGAGAACGTGATCCCCGTCGCGGCGGTCGAGGCCATCGAAGAGCTGAACATAGGACACAGCATCGTATCCCGCGCCGTGTTTTGCGGATTGGAGGAGGCGGTCCGGGAGATGGCGACGCTCGTACGCCGGGCGCGGGGCAGCGTGTGAGGCATCCGGGCAAGGCGATCCTCGGGCTCGTCGTCACGATCCTTCTGCTGTGGTGGGCCCTTCGAGGAGTGCCCTTCGCCGAGGTCTGGGGACAGATCCGACAGGGTGACTTCCTTCTCCTCGGCGCCGCGGCCGCGGTCGCGACCCTGGGGCTCATCATTCGGGCCATGCGTTGGAAGGTCCTGCTGACTCCGGTGAAGAGCGACTCGGCCTTCCGGGCGCGCTTCGCTTCGACGTCCATCGGCTTCATGGCCAACAACCTGCTCCCGGCCCGGGCGGGGGAGTTCGCCCGAGCCTACGCGCTGAGTCGCCTGGAGCCCGTTTCCGCCAGCGCCGCCTTCGGCTCGCTGGTCGTGGAGCGATTCCTGGACATGATCGTGCTGCTCGTATTCCTCGTCTTGCCGGTGTTCACGCCGGGCTTTCCCTCGGTGGAAGTCCCGTCGGAGGGGATCGGCGTCGTGGCGGTGAAGGGCGCGCTCGTGGTGGTGGCCGCCATCGTCGGCGTACTGCTCGTCATGGCATTCTGGCCGGGTGCGTTCGTCCGGGTGACGGAGCGTATCGCAAGGCGGCTTCCCAGAAGCGTGGCCCGACCCATCGTGGACGCGTCCGAGGCCTTTCTGGATTCCATCGCGCTCATCCGGTCCCCCAGGCTGTTGATGGCCGGCTTCGCGTGGACCGTGGCGTTCTGGCTGTGGCACGGGCTGTCCTTTCTGTTGGGTATGAGGGCCTTCGGGATCGAGACGGGACCGGTGTCCGCGTACTTCACGTCATCCGTGGTGGCGTTCGGCGTGTCCCTGCCGGCCGCTCCCGGCTTCGTGGGCACGTTCCACGCCTCGGCCGACTTCGCGCTGGGGAGCGTCTACGGCGTGGAGGCCGCCCGCTCTCTCGCGTTTGCCTTCGGCTACCACTTCGCGGGATGGATACCCGTGACGGCGCTGGGGCTGTACTTCGCCTGGCGTCTGGGCCTGACCCTGGGCGACGTGGGGGCGTCGGAGGAGCGGGTGGAGGAGGTCATCGAAGGTGAGCACCCCGGCCTGCTGGACACGACCGACCACGGCCAGCCGTGACACACTTGCGCACGCTCCTCGTCCGAGCTCCGGCGAAGGTGAACCTCTTCCTCCGGGTGTTGGGAAGGAGGGAGGACGGCTTTCACGAGCTGCTGACGGTGTTTCAGGCCATAGGGCTTTTCGACCGCATCGAGGTGTCTCTCACCGACGGAGGCATCGCCCTCGAGGTGGTGGGCCCCGACCTCGGGCCGGATCCCGAGAATCTGGCGTTTCGTGCCGCTCGCGCGCTCCTCGAGGAGGTCAACACACCGCTGGGCGCCCGGATCCGCCTGGAAAAGCACATCCCGGCGGGCGCAGGACTCGGGGGCGGGTCTTCGGATGCTGCCGGCGTCCTGGTCGCGGTGAACCGATTGCTCGGCGGTCCCCTACCCTCGGATCGACTCGCCAGCATCGGGGCCGATCTCGGTTCGGACGTCCCGTTCTTCCTGGGCGAGGAGCCGCTGGCGCTGGGCCGGGGCAGGGGTGAATCCCTGGTGGCTCTTCCCTCTCTCCCGGAGGCGACATTGGCGTTGGTCATCCCGCCGGCGCCCGTGGGAACGGCCGGCGCGTATGCAGCACTGGCGGCGCACCGGCGGGAGAGGGGGTGGAAGCCGCCGGAGGACCTCCCTGGCCCGGGGGCGTGGCGCGCATGGTCCGACGTGTCCGACCTGGCGGCCAACGACTTCGAAGACGTCGTGCCGCGCATGTACCCGGAGGTCGCCGCCGGCCTGCGAGCGCTGGCCGACACAGGTGCGGAAGTGACCATGCTGTCCGGAAGCGGCGGCGCATGCTTCGGGCTCTTCGTGGACGAGCGTGCGGCCGAGGCAGCACGCGGGGTCCTGGAGGCGAGGCTCGCATGGCCCGTCCGGACGGCGAAGACCTTGTCGTCTTTCCCGGGCCTCGAGGCGATGAACGGTCACACTGGAACTTGAACGGGCCCCAGTGGGTCGGGTAGGATGGACCGACACCATCGTGTTGATGCCCCGTAGTGTAATGGCAGCACAGGAGCCTTTGGAGCTTCTGGTCCTGGTTCGAGTCCAGGCGGGGCAATCTCCCTATCCCACGGCTCCGGATGATCCCACGACGAACGGGCGGTGGCACCGTTTCACGTTTCACCCCCTGGCTGCTCATGATGGGGTTGGCGGCCCCCGCCCCGGGGGAGGGGCAGGTCGTGAATCGTCCGCTTCATCCCGGCCTGGAGCCGGACGATTCCACCGACGTCCTCGGTCGGGCACGACGTGAGCAGTCCCGTTTCGAAAGACGACGGATCCCGTATCTGCGGTCCACCTTTGCCGGTCGCGGCGGATCCTGCGACGAGATCGTGGGCAGATTCTGCACCTGGTATGACGAAGGGGATTGGGTCCCCGAGCCCGAGGCGCCGGAGATCGTCGAGCTCAGAGCGGACCTCCTTGTATACCTGGACTCGGTGCAGGCGTTGTTGCCGGGGGACGCCTGGCTCCTCGGACAACGGGTTTGGTATCAGAGCGAAGGCGGCAGGTGGGGCGAGGCCCTCCGGACGGCTCGGGCCTGCGGCCGCGTCGTGTCCTGGTGGTGTGGGGCTCTGGAGGGCTTTGCCCTTCACGGACTGGGGCGCTTCGTAGAAGCAGAGCGGCGTTTTCGGGAAGCCCTGGACGACATGGAGCCGGACCAGGCCGCTGCCTGGCGGACCCCGCGGAGGGCGGTGGATGGGGACGCACGCGACCTCCTCGACGAGGAGGGCGAAGCGGGGTCGCACGCGCTTCGGGCCCTGTGGATGCTGGGCGATCCCCTGTACCTGGTTCCGGGCAACGACCGGGTTACCGAGCACTACGCGCGTTGGACGGTGTCCACCATTCGAGAGCGTGCCCGCAATCCCTTCCAGATCCGGTGGGCCCGGGACCTGGAGGAGCTCACCATCCGCCACGGGTGGGAGCTGGGGTGGGAGCGGGACCGGGACCGGCCCATGGACCGGTCCGCAGGCAACGGGGTCGTGGGCCACAAGCATCCCGACGGACGGGACTTCCTGCCCCCGGGCAGCGTGCTGGCGGATCCGGCCGGCGCCCGGGCGGAGGATCTGGTGCCGGATCGGTCGCGACCCCGCAGTCTCTATGCTCCTTCCTACGCACCTGTGCTGCTTCCGATGGGGGGCCAAGTGGCAGTCTTCCCGCGGGGGGACCGGTTCACGGTGGTGGCGACCTATTTCGTTCCTCCGGACACGACCTGGCATGCCCGGCACGAGCGTGAGCGTCCGTGGATGGACGCCGGTCGCGACGCCGGCGTCCCGGACCAGGCCGCGGTCTTTCTGGTGTCGGCGGAGCAGGGGCGAGACTTCCAGTCCGCCCGAGCGGCCGGTGGGGTGCCTGGGGCCGCCCTCGTCGCCGCGCCCTCGGGCGCCTACGTGCTCTCGGTGGAGGCCTGGAGCCCGTCACGCAGGATCGCCGGGCGGTACCGGTCCGGCCTCCGGCAGGACACGGTGCCCCCGGACGTCGCGACGCTGTCGGGCCTGCTTCTCGTTCGGGGCGGGGGACCGGAGCCTCGGTCCCTGGACGCGGCCGCAGAGCAGGTCCTGATCCGACCCGAGATCACCCGTGGGGAAACCCTCGGGGTGGTCTGGGAGCTCGGGGGCGTGGGGTGGCGTCCGGAGACGATCACGTATCGGCTGACCGTCGATCGGGCGGACCGGGGAGTGGTGCGTCGCCTGGGCGAGCGCCTGGGCATCGTAGGCCCCGACCAATCCCTTGCCCTCAGCTGGGAGGAGCCCGGCCCGGACCGTCCAGGTGGGCAGCTCCGATGGGCGGATCTCGAGCTTCCCCCGCTCGAGGACGGCGCGTACCGAGTCCGGTTGGAGGCCGACCTGCCGGGACGGACTGCCCTCCGGTCCGAGTCGATCTTCTCGGTGCGTTGACGCTTTCCGGCGTCTTTTCTAGCTTTGCAGGCTACCTCAGTTGCCAGCGTGACGACCCGTTGACCGCACCTTCGGGACCATGGACGACACCTTCAGACGAGGACCCCTGCTTCTCCTCAGCGGGCGTGCAAACCGCCCCCTCGCTCAGGAGATCGGTGAGCGGATCGGTAAATCGCCCGACGGCGTAACCATCCGTGACTTCGCCGACGGGGAGATCTTCGTCCGCATCGACCGGAACGCCCGGGGGAGGGATGTGTTCATCGTCCAGTCCACCACGGCTCCCGCGGACCACATGATGGAGCTGCTGCTCCTCATCGACGCCGCAAAGCGAGCCTCCGCGGCACGAGTCACGGCGGTGGTGCCCTACTTCGGATACGGACGGCAGGACCGAAAGGACCAGCCCCGCGTCGCGATCGGAGCCAAGCTCTCGGCCAACCTCATGGTGGCCGCAGGAGCGGACCGGGTGGTATCCATCGATTTCCATCAGCACCAGATCCAGGGGTTCTTCGACATTCCCGTGGATCACCTCTACGCGGCTCCCGTTCTGACGAAGTACTTCCGGGACAAGGAGCTGAGGGACCTGGTGGTGGTGGCGCCCGACGTGGGGTCGGCGAAGATGGCTCGGGGATTTTCGCGACGACTCGGCGCCACGTTCGCCATCATCGACAAACGGCGACCTACGGCCAACGTGGCGGAAGTATTGAACGTGGTTGGTGACGTGGAAGGGAGGGACTGTCTTCTGGCGGATGACATGGTAGATACGGCCGGGACCCTTACCAATGCCGTCGTCGCGCTCAAGGAGCGCGGAGCCCTCGACGTATACGCGTGCGCGAGCCATCCGCTCTTCTCGGGGCGGGCCGTGGAACGGCTGTCCCAGGCACCCCTCGAGGAGATGGTGGTCACGAACACGATCCATGTGCCCGAGGAGAAGCGCTTCGCCGGGTTGACCATCCTGTCGGTGGCGGATCTGCTGGCCAAGGCCATCGACCACATCCATTCGAACGAATCCGTGAGTCAGCTCTTCGAGATCCCGCCGGAGGGTTGATCCAGACCGGCCCGTGGGGCCTTCAACGGTCCTGCGGGACCTCACCGAACAGGTAGGAGAGCATGTCGGAACACATCCTGAAGGCAGAGAAGCGCCAAGGCTCAGGGAAGGGGCTCGCTCGCAAGATGCGCGCGAGCGGCCGTGTGCCCGGCGTCGTCTATGGCAAGGACATGGACACCATCCATCTTTCTCTGGATGCCCAGGAGGCCGAGCACCTCTTCCGGTCCATCTCGGTGGAGAACACCATCGTCGACCTGGACATCAAAGGGGTGAGGGGGAAGCAGCAGACGCTGGTCCGGGAGATTCAAACCCATCCCGTCCGGAGCGACCTCCTGCACGTGGACTTCCTCCGAATCCAGAAGGGAGTGGCGGTGGACCTGGAAATCCCGGTCAACCTCACGGGTGTGCCGGTGGGTGTGAAGCTCCACGGAGGAGTGCTGGAACAGATCATTCACGAGCTGCCGGTGCGCTGTATCCCGTCCAAGATCCCGGAGTCTTTCGAGGTGGACGTCTCCGAGTTGGACATCGATAGCGCGCTCCACGTGTCGGACATCGAGTTCGGAGAGGGGGTCGAGCCCACCGTCGATCTCGAACGAACGCTCTGCCTGGTGGCGGCTCCGCGTGTCCATGAGGAGCCGGTCGAGGAAGAGATCCTGGCGGAGGGTCTCGGGGAGGAAGCTGCCGAGCCGGAGGTCATCGGGGAGGCCGACGGCGAGGGCGAAGAAGCGGAAACGGACTGAGCCGCTCCCCGGCCGCTGTCATGAGGGTGATCGTCGGACTCGGGAACCCGGGACCCGACTACGACGCGACCCGGCACAACGTCGGCTGGTGGACTGTGGATCGGCTCGCGTATGATTGGGGATTCGGAGGCTTCGAGCGTGAGGGCCGAGCCCTGGTCATCAGGGGGCAGGTGGGCGCCGAGCCCGTGTGGCTCGTCAAGCCCAGGACGTACGTGAACCGCAGCGGCCTCGCCCTCCGGTTCGTGTGGGAGCTGGAGGAGTTCGACCCCTCCGAGGATCTGCTGGTGGTGGTGGACGATGCGGCCCTCGATGTCGGTAGGGTGCGCTTCCGTCCCGAGGGGAGCCCCGGAGGGCACAACGGACTGAAGTCGGTTTCGGGGGCTCTGCGCTCCGACCGGTACCCGCGCCTGAGGATCGGTGTGGGAAGGAAGCCCGAGGGAGTGGACCTGGCGGACTGGGTGCTCTCCCCGATGCCCGAAGAAGATGAGGACGTGGTCGTGGGTCTGCTCCCCGAGCTGACCCATGACCACGTCCTCATCTTCTTCGGGCATCGGGGAGAGAACCCAGTCCGCCAGGTCCAATCCCTCGGGCTTCCTTACCACACCCATCCACAGGCGCGGGTACCGGTC
>JARRLD010000047.1:0-32566 GCA_037387345.1 Gemmatimonadota bacterium | reverse complement strand
AGCCTCCGCGGCCGACAACCGCGGAGGCTCTTAGCCGTGGGGCAGGGCCCTCGAGTCCCGCTCCTCCCGTCAGGCCTTCATCGCCACAGGGGGTGCCTTCTTCACCTTCCCGGCCGAGATGCACGAGGTACACACACGGACGCGGCGTCGCTGCCCTTCGTCATCGACGATCTTCACCGGCTGGAGGTTCGGCAGCCAGCGGCGCCGGGTCTTGTTGTTGGCGTGGCTTACGTTGTTCCCGGTGGTGGGTCCTTTGCCACACACGTAACACACTCGAGCCATGATATCGGATTCCCGCTCTGTCGGTCGTCTTCAGGCGACGGGATCAGCTCCCCCCGCCGCTACCCCCGGAGACCCGAACCGTGGTGGCCTCCAGATAATGTGTGGCGAACTCTGCCGCGAGCCTGTCGCCCTCACCGATGCTCCCTGCCGTCGACCAGGCGTTGAGGACCGAATCACTCATGGGGTAGACGGTACCCACGACCTGCGTGATCTGACCCGGCCGCACGGAGACACCTTCGGCCATCACCGCCTCGGACATGGACACGAGGAACGGGTTCCGGTTGGGGAGTTCGAGCCAGAACCCCTGGGATCCGAGCCCGCTGGCCACCTCGAGTCCTTCGAGACGGATCGTCTGCCCCTCGTAGGGGGTGGGATCCGTCTGGAGGTCCGCCGCAGCCACGACGGTCGCCCCCGTGAGGTCCTCCGTCTCCTCCACCGGGGTATCCATGATCTCTGCGGCCTGCTCCTCCACGGCCTGCAGGTTCAGCCAATAGAGAAAGCCTCCGATGACGATGAAGGCCACGATCATCAGGGGCATACCCAGGTTCGCAGCACCGCGTCGGGAAGCGTTGTCCACCATGTCCGTCGTCCTGTGGCTGGGTTGGTCTAGGTCGGGAAACCCGAACTTAATCGACCAACTCGATGAGCGACATCTCTGCGGCGTCGCCCTTTCGATTTCCGAGCTTGAGGATCCGGGTGTAGCCACCCGGACGCTCGGCAAAGCGGGGGCCGAGATCGTTGAACAGCACCCCCAGAACCTCTCGATCCTGGATCTTCGCCGCCGCAAGCCTGCGGGCATGGAGATCCCCTCTCCTGGCCAGGGTGATCAACCGCTCCGCGTAGGGCCGGAGCTCTTTCGCCTTCGCCGTCGTGGTCCTGATCCGTCCATGGCGGAACAGCGAGGTGGCGAGGTTGCGAAGTGTGGCCTTTCGATGGCTGGCGGTGCGATTGAGCTTTCTGCCCTTCTTACGATGCCGCATGGCTACTCCTCACCGCTCCCGGCCGTCTCCGGCTCCTCCTCGACGAAGAACAGTCGCCCGTCGTCCCCCTCCTCGAGCATCATCCCGAAGCGGAGTGCGTGCTCCTCGAGGAAGTCCGAGATCTCCTTGAGGGACTTCTTTCCGAAGTTCTCGATCTGGAGCATCTCGTCTTCGGAGCGCTGGACCAGATCTCCCAGGGTCCGGATGTTCTCCTTCTGGAGCGAGTTGCGCGACCGCACCGAGAGCTCCGCCAGATCTTCGATGGGGCGGGAGAAGAGGTCCTGGAGACGCTCGGGTACCGCGATGGCTCCGGGAGGTGCCACCTCGGGAATCCCACCCTCTCCGAAGTAGAGCATGTATTCCAGGTGCTTGCGGACGAGCTCGGCCGCATAGGCGACGGCCTCTTCGGGCTCCAGGGAGCCGTCCGTCTCGACCAGCAGGGTCAGCCGATCGAAGTCCGTGCGCTGTCCGACACGTGTCTCCTCGACGGAGAAATTCGCCCGCCGGACGGGGTTGTAGATGGAGTCGATCCGGACGAGATCCACCGGGGCTCCCCGGGGAAGCTCATGCTGATCGGCCAGGACGAAGCCCCGGCCCTTGTCGACATGGAGCTCGACGTTGAGCTGACGATCCTCCTGGAGCGTGAACAGGTGGTGCTCCGGATCGAAGATCTCCGCGCCGGACTGCGGCTGGATGGCCGCGGCGGTGACCGCGCCGGCCTTTCCGACGTGGAGCTCCAGGACCGCGGTGTCCACGTCAGCGTCCAGCGCGACCACCAGCGACTTCAGGTTCTGGATGACCTGGTGCACGTCTTCCACCACGCCGCCGATGGTCTGATGCTCGTGGACCACGCCGTCGATCCGGAACGCCCAAACCGCGGCTCCCCGAAGCGACGAAAGCAGGACGCGCCGGACGGAATTGCCCAGGGTATGTCCGAAACCCCGCTCCAGGGGCTCGATGATGAAGCGCGCGGAGCGTCCATCCTCGGACTGCTCGGCAGCTTCGACCCGCTCCGGCAACACCAGTCCGGTCAGATCTATCTCCACTTGTATCCTCCTGAGATTGCTCGGCTACGCCTGCGATGGCCAGACCGCCTCCGGAACGAGGCCCGACCGGTCACGGCTATTTCGAGTACAGCTCGACGATCAACTGCTCCTGCACCGCGAGCGGAATGTCCTGTCGGGTCGGCATGCGCACGACGCGCCCCACCCGGCCCTTCTCGTCCAGCGCCAGCCACTCCAACAGGCTGGGACGGGTCCGAGCCTCCAGGCTGGACTGCACGGGAAGGAGGTCCTTGGACGAAGGCTTGACCGCGACCTCGTCGCCCGGATTGACCGAGTAGCTCGGCACGTCGACCACCCGTCCGTTGACCTCGACGTGCCGGTGGCGGACGAGCTGCCTGGCCTGGTTGCGGCTGGACGCGAAGCCCATGCGGAACACGATATTGTCCAGGCGGGACTCGAGGCCGATGACCAGGTTGTCACCGGTGATTCCCGGGACTGTGGCGGCGGCCTCGAAGAGGTTGCGGAACTGCTTTTCGTGCAGGCCGTAGATGCGCTTGACCTTCTGCTTCTCACGAAGCTGGGTCGCGTAGTCTGACTGTTTCCGGCGTCGGGCATGAGCCGGGCCATGTTGGCCGGGCGGATATGCACGCCGCTCTACCGGGCATTTTTCTGTGTAACACTTCTGGCCCTTCAGGAAGAGCTTCTGGCCTTCTCGACGGCACAGCTTGCAGACGGGTCCGGTGTAACGAGCCATTTCGTTCTCGATCCTCAGACGCGGCGCTTCTTCGGCGGCCGACACCCGTTGTGCGGCAGCGGAGTCACGTCCGTGATGGACTTGATGAAGAGCCCCGATGCCGCCAGGGCCTGAATGGCCGATTCCCGTCCCGATCCGGGTCCCTGGACTCGGACGTCGACCCGCTTCACACCGAGGCCTACAGCCTCCCGTCCTGCCTGCTCGGCGGCGACCGTGGCCGCGAAGGGGGTGGACTTCTTCGATCCCTTGAAGCCCGCCTTGCCGGCGCTGGACCAGACCACGGCGTTACCCGCCCGGTCCGTGATGGTGATGAGCGTATTGTTGAACGTCGCCTGGATATGGGCGACGCCTTCGGCCTCGACGACCTTCTTCGTGCGCTTCGTACGGGTCTTGGGCTTGGCCACGTTGTCCTTCCCTGATTCTTGTCACCTACAACGCGGATGCGGCGAGCCGGGGCCGAAGCCTCCGGGAGCCGCCGCATCGTGTCCGGAAGAGGACTCTCTCCCCGGCACCACGTTATTTCTTCGTCGCCTTCTTCTTTCCAGCGATGGCCCGACGGGGCCCCTTCTTCGTGCGGGCGTTGGTGTGCGTCCGCTGGCCCCTCACGGGGAGCCCGCGCCGGTGACGCAGCCCCCGATAGCAGCCGATGTCCATGAGGCGCTTGATGTTCATGGACACCTCGGTGCGCAGGGCGCCCTCGACCTTGAGGTTGCTCTCGATCGCTCTCCGAAGGCGGTTTACGTCGTCGTCGGACAGGTCCTGCGTCCGCCGGTCCGGATCCACGCCACACAGGTCGAGGATCTCACCGGCCCGGGTGCGTCCGATTCCGTAGATGTACGTCAGAGCGATCTCGATGCGCTTCCCGCGCGGGAGATCGACGCCGGCAATGCGTGCCATGACCCTACCTCACCCCTGACGCTGCTTGTGTTTCGGATTGCGGCTGCAGATGATCCGCACCACTCCTCGGCGTCGAATCACCTTGCAGTGCTCACACATCGGCTTGACGCTGCTTCGGACCTTCACGATACCCTTCTCCGCATTCGTTTGTGGCAGAGCTTTGTAGTATAACCATGCCTCTTAGGTGCTTCAAGCGCCCTCGGAGACGACCTCCGCAGGGCGCGGGGCCTCCGTCAGGATCCTGGGACCATGCCCCGTAATGGCCACCGTGTGCTCGAAGTGGGCCGAGAGCGTCCGATCCGCCGTGACGACGGTCCAGCCATCCTCCAGCGTGCGGATCTCCGGTGTGCCCGCGGAGAGCATGGGCTCGATGGCCAGCACCATACCTTCCCTGAGGAGAGGCCCGTGGCCCGGGCGCCCCATGTTGGGCACCTGGGGCTCTTCGTGAACCTGCCGACCCACCCCGTGCCCTACCAGGTCCCGGATGATGCCGAAGGTCGTGCCTTCCACCGTGGCCATGACCGCCGCACCGATGTCCCCCACGTGGTTGCCTCGCGTGGCCGCGTCGATGGCGCCGTAGAGGGATCTCCGGGTCACATCCAACAGCGCCGCCGTCTCCCCCGACACCTCCCCCACCGGGTAGGTCCACGCCGAATCGGAACACCAGCCGTCCAGGCGGACCCCGACATCGACGGAGACGATATCGCCATCCCCGAGGACGCGGTCGGCGGCAGGAATCCCGTGGACCACCTCGTCGTTGAGGGAGATGCAGACGCTGCCCGGAAACCCGTAGAGGCCCTTGAAGGCCGGCTGCGCCCCTTCATGGGACTGGATGAACTCGTCACAGAATGCGTCCAGCCGGTCGGTGCTCACCCCCGGCACAACCTCCGCCCTCAGCGCCTCGAGGAGGTCGGCGATGATGGCTCCACCGCGCCCGATGGCATCGATCTCTTCGGGAGTCCTCAGGTGGATCATGGCTCAGCCCTGACCGACCGCGCGACGAAACGACTCGTGAACCTCGTCCACGGTACGCTCGGCATCCACCCGGATCACTTCGGCCATGGAGCCCTGGTAGTAGGTGACGAGCGGAGCTGTCTCTCGCCTGTAGACCTCGAGTCGACGACGCACCGTCTCGGGCTCGTCGTCGGAGCGCTGGGCCAGGGTTCCGCCGCAACGATCACAGATGCCCTCCCTGGCAGGGGGGGTGAAATGGACGTTGTACACAGCCCCGCAGTCCGGGCAGCTCCGACGCCCCGACAGGCGCCGGACGAGCTCCTCGTCTTCGGCCTCGAAGACCACCACCCGATCGACCCTCCGGGACGCGTCATCGAGGACTGTTTCGAGTCCCTCGGACTGGGCCGTGGTCCGGGGGAAGCCGTCGAACAGGATGCCGGCCTCCGGGGCGATACCACCGAGGTGCGCGCGGACGAGGTCCAGGATCAGCTCGTCGGGGACGAGCTCACCAGCATCCATGAACTCCTGCGCCCTCTTGCCCAGCTCGGTTCCCTCCCGCCGGGCGGCCCGTAACAGGTCGCCCGTGGATACGTGATCCCACCCCACGCTGTCGGCCAGACGCACGGCCTGGGTGCCTTTCCCCACTCCCGGGGGACCCAAGAGAATCACAACCATGACAATCGGCTGGCCGCGCTACATGTAACGCCCACGCCCACGCATCTTCACGCGGCCCTTCTTCATGAACCCGTCGTAGTGGCGAAGCAGCAGGAGCTGCTGAGCCTGCTGGACCGTGTCCAGGCCCACACCTACCACGATCAGAAGGCTCGTGCCCCCGAAGAAGAACGTGTTGATGTTGAAGATGTCGAAGATCCAGAAGGGCACGAGAGCGATGAGGGCCAGGTAGATCGAGCCCGGCAGGGTCACCCGGGTCAGCACCCGGTCGATGTACTCGGCCGTGCGAGCGCCAGGCTTCACCCCCGGCACGAACGCGCCTTGCTTCTTCAGGTTCTCGGCAAGATCGATGGGGTTGAAGATGATGGCCGTGTAGAAGTAGGTGAAGAAGAGGATGAGGAGGCCGTACGTGATGTAGTACGGCCAGGTCTGTGGCGCGAAGATCTCGTTCAACGCGCTCAGCACGGGGATGTCGACGAACGCCGCGAGCGTTCCGGGAACGACGATGAAGGACTGCGCGAAGATGATGGGCATCACGCCGGCGGAGTTGACTCTGAGCGGCACGAAGCTCTTCTGCCCCTCGCGGATTCGGCCACGACCCACGACCTTCCGCGGGATCTGCACAGGGATCTTCCGGGCAGCCATGGTCATGGCCACCACGCCCGCGCTCACGCCGACCACGACCGCGAGCAGCGCGACCAGGGAGAAGGCGCCGATCTCGCCCAGCATGAAGGCTTCCCACGTCCGCCCTACGGCTGCCGGGAAGGACTCGATGATGGAGAAGAAGATCAGGAGGCTCATGCCGTTCCCGATCCCTCGATCCGTGATCTGCTCCCCCAGCCACATCACGAACACGGCCCCGACCGTCAGCGCCAGCACCGTCGTGAAGACGAAGGTGAAGCCTGGCGTGCGCACGGCCCCGGGGATCGCCTGCAAGAACGCCGCGTAGCCGTAGGCCTGAACCGCGGCCAGGAAGATCGTGACGTACCGGGTCCACTGCGTGAGCTTCTTGCGACCGTCCTCCCCTTCCTTCTGCATCTTCTCGATGGTGGGGAAGACCGCAGCCAGCAGCTGGAACATGATGCTGGCCGAGATATACGGCATGATGCCCAGCGCGAAGATGGTCGCCCGCGACAGGCCGCCCCCCACGAACATGTCGTAGATCCCGAGGAACGTGTTCTGGAGCTGGCCGAACTGCTGCCTCAAGATCCCCACGTCCAGGCCCGGTACCGTGATGTGCGCCCCGGTGCGGTAGATGAGGAGGATGAACAAGGTGAAGAGGATCTTCTCCTTGAGCTCCGGAACACGAAACAGGTTGGCAACTGGATTGGACATGGTCAGTCCGTCTTACCCGATTCCAGGACGCTGGCGGTTCCGCCGGCGCCCTCGATCTTCTCCCTTGCGCTCTTGCTGAAGGCGTGCGCCTCGACGGAGAGCGCCTTCCCGATGTCGCCCTGGCCCAGGATCTTGACCGGCTTGCGCAGCGATCTGATGAGCCCGGCCTGTTTGAGGACGGGAATGGTCACGTCCCCTTCGAAGCGCTCCAGCTCCCGGACGTTGACCACCTGGTACTCCACCCGGTTCACGTTCGCGAACCCACGCTTGGGTATCCGACGGTGGAGCGGCATCTGTCCACCCTCGAAACGGGGAGGGATGTTCCCACCGGACCGGGCCTTCTGACCCTTTTCTCCCCGGCCGGACGTCTTTCCCAGGCCGGAGCCCGGGCCCCGCCCGACGCGCTTCCGCTGGCGATGGGAGCCCCCCGAGGGGCTCAGATCGTGAAGCTCAGCCATGACGCTCTACTCTTCGATCTCGCGCACACTGATCATGTGCGGAATCTGGTTGACCATCCCCCGGATCGAGGGGGTGTCGTCGTGAATCACGCTCGTCTGGTTCTTCTTGAGCCCCAGCGCCCGAAGGGTCCGACGGTGCTTTTCCTGGCGCCCGCTGACGCTCCGGACCTGGGTGATCTCGAGCTTGCCCACCTTCTTCTTAGCCACGGCGCACCCCCAGGGCCTCGACTGGAATTCCGCGCTCCTCAGCCACCCGTTCCGCGGACACGAGCCCGTTCAATCCCTGCATGGTGGCCCGCACCACGTTGATCGGGTTGTTCGTCCCGAGACTCTTCGTCAGGACGTCCTTCACCCCTGCCGCCTCGAGCACCGCCCGCACCGGTCCTCCTGCGATCACACCCGTCCCGGGGGCCGCAGGACGGAGGAGGACCCGCCCGGCTCCCCACTCCCCGACGATCTCGTGGGGGAGGGTGCCATTCTCGATGGGGATCCGCTTCATGTCCCGCTTCGCCCGCTCGAAGGCCTTGCGGATGGCCTCGGCAACCTCGTTGGCCTTGGCCAGTGCGACACCGACGTTGCCCTTTTGATCCCCCACGGAGACGAGGGCGGAAAACGAGAAGCGCCTACCGCCCTTGACCACCTTGGCCACGCGATTGATGAAGATCACGTTCTCGACGAGGTCGCTGGGCTCCCGTCCGCGCCGCTCCTGCTTCTTGCTGTTCCTGGCCATCAGAACTCCAGACCTCCCTTGCGAGCACCATCGGCGAAGGCTTTGACCCGGCCATGGTATCGGTATCCACCTCGGTCGAACACAACAGCGGAGATCCCCTGGGCGGCAGCCTTTTCGGCGAGCAGCTCGCCTGTGGCGAACGCCTGTTCGACACGGGGGTTGCTACCCTTGGGCTTGAAATCCCGCAGATCCGCACTCTGCGTGGACACGCCCAGGAGGGTCTGCCCCGCAACGTCATTGACGAGCTGACCCTCGATATTCTTCAAGGACCGGAACACCACCAGACGCGGCCTCTCCGCCGTACCCAGCACCTTGTTCCGGACCCTCTGGTGCCGGCGACGCCGCTGGAGGGTGCGGCTCTTCCTCAACTTGCTCTGCTTGATCATCCCTTACGCTCCAGCGGTCTTCCCGGCCTTGCGCCGGACATGCTCGCCCTGATATCGAACGCCCTTGCCCTTGTACGGCTCGGGTGGCCGGAAGCTCCGGATCTCGGCAGCCGTCTGTCCCACCTTCTGCTTGTCCGCGCCGGACACCACGACGGTCGTCTGGTTGGGGCACTCGAGACTGACTCCCTCCACCGGCATGTAGTCGATGGTGTGGGAGAAGCCGAGATTGAGCACGATCCCGTCGCCCTTGGGATCCGCACGGTATCCGACGCCGACGATCTCCAGCGTCTTCGAGAAACCTTCGGAGACGCCCTGGACCATGTTGGCCACCAGGGACCTTGTCAGTCCGTGCAGGGCCCGATGCTGCTTCTGGTCCGAGGGGCGCTCCACCCGGATTTCTCCGTCGTCCACGACGACGTTCATGTCGAGGTGAACGTCGAGGGCGAGCTCACCCTTCGGTCCCTTCACCGTCAGGTGCCGGTCCGCCTTCTCGACCTCGACCCCCCTGGGGATCGGTACCGGCATCTTGCCAATTCTGGACATCGTCTTCCCCCTACCAGACCACGGCCATGAGCTCGCCACCCACGCCCTGCTGCCGGGCTCCCCGATCGGAGAGGACGCCGGCCGACGTGGACAGGATGGCCATGCCGAGGCCGTTGCGGACCCTCGGGATGTCTCCCGCACCCACGTAGTGCCGCCGTCCCGGGCGGGACACCCGCTCCAGGTGCCGGATGACCGGCGCGTCGTCGTGGTACTTCAGGTAGATCCTGAGAACACCGTGCCTCCCGTCCTCCAGCACCTTGTGCGCGTGCACGAAGTGGTTCTGGGTGAGGATCTTGGCGATCTCGATCTTCAGCTTGGACACGGGCATGTCCACCCACTTGTGGCCCGCCATGCCGGCGTTCCTGATGCGGGTGAGCATGTCTGCGATAGGATCGGTCATCATTTCGGTCAACAGCCCCCTACCAGCTCGCTTTGCGCACTCCGGGGATCTCACCCCGAAGCGACATCTCTCGGAAGCAGATCCGGCAGATGCCGAATTTCCGGATGAAGGCGCGTGGACGCCCGCATCGCTGGCACCGGTTCCGCTGTCGCACGCCGAATTTCGGCTTGCGCTTGGACTTCTCGATGAGCGCTTTCCTGGCCATTCAGAATTCTCTCTGGTTCCTAGTACAGTGCCTCAGGCCCCGACGCCGATCTGAACCGGCACCTGCCCCCGGAAGGGGAATCCCATCTCACGGAGCAGGGCGAACGCCTCGTCATCCTTGTCGGTGGACGTCACCACCGTGATGTCCATGCCGTGGATCCTGTGGACCCGGTCGTAGTCGATCTCCGGGAAGATGATCTGCTCCCTGACCCCCATCGTGAAGTTTCCCCGACCGTCGAACGACCGCGTGTTCAGTCCCCTGAAGTCCCTCACGCGAGGGATGGCCGTGGCGATCAACCGATCGAGGAAGTACCACATCCGCTCGTTTCTCAGCGTGACGGACACCCCCACGGGCATTCCCTCACGCAGATGGAAGTTCGCGATGGACTTCCGAGCTCGATTCACCACGGGTCGCTGCCCGGTGATGATGCCGATCTCGCCGACGATGCTGTTCAGGAGCTTCGGCTCCTTGGACGCATCGCCCACGCCCACGTTCACCACCACCTTCGTGATGCGGGGGACCCGATGCGGATTGTCGAAGCCGAACTCCTCCTGGAGGTTCGGCCGCGCCTGGGTCTCGTAGTGTTTCTTGAGCCTTGGTTCCATGTCGGTCTACCTGCACCTCACAGTGGCTTGGGAATCGGGTTCCCGGACTTGACCGAGATCCGTTCCTTCGTGCCGTCCTCTTCGATCCGGATCTGTACCCTGCTGGGCTCCTCGGTGGCCGGATCGATCAGCATGACATTGGAGATGTGGACCGGAGCCTCGAAGGTGATGATCCCCCCATCCGGGTTGTCCTGGCTGGGTCGGGTGTGGCGCTTGCGCACGTTCACGCCTTCCACACGCACCCGGCCGGCGTCCCTCAGGACCTCGAGTACCGTGCCCTCCATGTCTCGATAGTTCCCGCGTATCACGCGGACCCGATCTCCTTTCATCACCTTGTACTTCGCCGCAGCCATCACAGCACCTCAGGCGCAAGGGAAACGATCTTCATGTACCTCTTCTCGCGCAGCTCCCGGCCCACCGGGCCGAAGATCCGGGTTCCACGGGGCTCGCCCTGTGGGTTGATGATCACCGCCGCGTTGTCGTCGAACCGGATGTAGGTCCCATCCCGCCGACGGGTTTCCTTGGCCGTCCTCACGACGACGGCCTGGACCACATCTCCCTTCTTGATGCCCGCGTTGGGGATGGCGTCCTTCACCGTGGCGACGACGACGTCGCCCACCCCCGCGTAGCGTCGTTTCGATCCGCCGAGCACCCGGATGCACAGTGCCGTCTTGGCCCCGGTGTTATCGGCAATCCGGAGGATCGACTCCTGCTGGATCATCTCGGTCTCCGAAAGTCTATCGGGTCAGGCAGGACGGTCGATCAACTCGACCACCCGCCACCGCTTGGTCTTCGACAGGGGGCGCGTCTCCATGACCCGAACCACGTCGCCGACCTGGTATTCGTTGTTCTCGTCGTGAGCGTGGTACCGCTTCACCCGGCTCACACCCTTTCCGTACAGAGGGTGCGCGAACCGCCGCTCCACCTGAACGGTCACCGTCTTTTCGGAGCGGTCGCTGACGACGACCCCGATCCGCGATTTCCGGCGGCTACGCCCGGCCTCGACTTGCTTCGTGTCCTGGGCCTCCGGAGTCTCTTCCTGGGCCTCTTCGTTCTGAACCTGTGTCTCGGTCATCGTCTACCTGTTCACCCGTTCTGGGCGAGCTCGCGCTCGCGAAGAACCGTCTTGAGGCGAGCTATGTCCCGCCGGATGGTGCGGATGAGGCCGGAGTTTTCGAGCTCCATCATGGAGCTCTGGAAGCGGATCTTGAACTGTTCTTCCTTGAGCTCCCGGAGCCGCGCCTCGATCTCCGTGTTGTCCCAATCGCGAATGTCTTCGGCCTTCATCATTCTCTCCTACAGCTGCCGGTCGCGGACGACAAACCGACACTTGATTGGGAGCTTCGCGGCTGCCAGCTCCATGGCTCGCTGAGCCACGGTCTCCGGCACTCCCTCCAGCTCGAACATGATCCGGCCAGGCTTCACCACCGCAACCCAGCCCTCCGGATTGCCCTTGCCCTTCCCCATGCGCGTCTCGGCGGGCTTCTGCGTGATGGGCTTGTCGGGGAAGATCCGGATCCAGACCTTGCCGCTCCGCTTGATGTGACGGGTCATGGCCACACGGGCGGATTCGATCTGGCGGTTCGTGATCCACGTCGGCTCGGTGGCCTGGAGGCCGTACTCACCGAACGAGACCTTGTTGCCCCGCTGAGCCTTCCCTCGCATCCGGCCCTTGTGGGTCTTGCGATGTTTGACCCTTTTCGGCGCTAGCATCGTCGATTCTCCCCCTCAGCAGATCAGGCGCCGGTCGAGTACGTGCGGCCCCGCCGCTCGTCCACGACCTCACCCTTGAAGATCCAGCACTTCACGCCGATGGCACCGTAGGTCGTGAAGGCGTGGATCTGCGCATAGTCGATGTCGGCTCGAAGCGTATGGAGCGGAACGCGACCCTCGTTGTACCCTTCGGTCCGGGCGATCTCCGCCCCACCCAGCCGACCGGAGCACTGGATCTTGATCCCCTCCGCCCCAGCCCGCATCGCGGATTGGACGGCACGCTTCATTGCCCGGCGGAAGGAGATCCGCTGGCGGAGCTGGTGGGCGACGTTCTCGGCCACCAGATAGGCCTGGATCTCCGGCCGCTTGATCTCCTCGACGTTCACGGAGATCTCGGCATTGGTGAGCACCGCCAGCTCGTCGCGGAGCTTGTCCACCTCGGCGCCTCTCTTGCCGATCACGACTCCGGGGCGGGCCGTGTGGAGGGTCACGACGATCTTGCTCGGCTTCCGCTCGATGTCGACCTCCGCCAGCGCAGCATGGGAAAGCCGGCGCCGGAGGTACTTCCGGATCGTCTCATCCTCCCTGAGGAGCCTCGGGAAGTCCCGCTCGGCATACCAGCGCGACTTCCAGTCCTTGACGATCCCGAGTCGGAACCCGTGGGGGTGTGTCTTCTGTCCCATTCCTATGTCCGTCCGATGCGCGCGCCGTCAGGCGCCCTTGGTGTCCACCACAACGGTGATGTGGCTCGTGCGACGACGGCGTGGAGCCGCCCTCCCTTGAGCTGCAGCCCGCCAGCGTCGGAGGGTCGGCCCCTCGTCCACGAACGCCTCGCGGATGAAGAGCTCGTCCACGTCCAGCGTCTCGTCCGCGCTCATTGCCTTCTCCTGGGCGTTCGCCACCGCCGAGCGGAGGGTCTTCCCCACCGGCTCGGCCGCGCTCTTCCTCGAAAACTGAAGAATGGCGTAGGCCTCGTTCACCGACTTGCCCCGGATCTGATCCACCACGAGCCGGACCTTGCGGGGACTCATGCTGACGTGCCGGGCCATCGCTCTCGATTCCATGTCAGACCTCAACGCTTCGACCGCTTGTCGGCCAGCCTACCACCGTGCCCACGAAACAGGCGGGTGGGGGCGAACTCGCCGAGCTTGTGGCCCACCATGTTCTCCGTGATGTACACCGGGATGAACTTGTTCCCGTTATGAACGGCCACGGTGTGCCCGACGAACTCCGGCGAGATCGTCGACGCACGAGCCCAGGTCCTGATGACCTTCTTCTCTCCGCGGGAGTTCATGATCTCCACGCGCTCCAGAAGCCGCTCGTCGATGTAGGGGCCCTTCTTGACGCTCCGTGGCATGTCCTAGACCTCAGCTCGAGCCGTTGGGCGGAACACTATTTCGTCGCCTTCCCGCGACGGCGTCCGCGCACGACGTACTTGTTGGATTCCTTCTTCTTGTTCCGCGTCTTCTTGCCTTCCGGCTTTCCCCACGGTGAGACCGGCGGGCGCCCACCCGACGCGCGCCCCTCACCACCTCCGAGAGGGTGATCCACCGGATTCATGGCCACACCCCTCACCTTGGGACGCTGCCCGCGCCAGCGGTTGGCGCCGGCTTTGCCCACCACGGTGAGCTCGTGGTCGGCATTCCCGACCTCACCGATCGTGGCCAGACATTCGCGTCGGACCCGCCGTACCTCGGTGGACGGGAGACGGAGCGTCACGTAGTCGCCTTCCTTGGCCATGACCTGGACGCCAGCACCCGCCGAACGAGCCATCTGACCACCTTTCTTGGGCTTGAGCTCCACGTTGTGGACCGTGGTTCCCAACGGAATGAGCTCCAGCGGCATGGTCGAGCCCACACGCACATCGGCCTCCGGCCCGGACATGACGGTGTCTCCGACCTGAAGGCCTCGCGGGTGCAGGATGTAGCGCTTTTCGCCGTCCACGTAGTGAATGAGGGCGATGTTGGCCGAGCGGTTCGGGTCGTACTCGATCTCCTTCACCACGCCCGGAATCCCGATCTTGTCCCGCTTGAAGTCGATCCGGCGATAGCGCCGCTTGTGTCCTCCACCCCGGCGACGGACGGTGATCCGGCCGTGATGATTACGACCACCCTTGGAGCTGAGGGCCTCGGTCAGCGACTTCTCGGGGCCCTTTCTCGTGACCACCTCGTTCTCGAGCGTCGAGCGGAAGCGCTGTCCCGGCGTGACCGGCTTGAATTTCTTGATACCCATGATCAACCGACCTCGTAGAGCTCGATGTGGTCACCTTCGGCGAGCTGCACCACGGCCTTCTTGAACGACGGGCGGCGTCCCTTGCTCCAGTTCCGGGCCATGCGGCCCAGGGAGGAGCGTCGGGCCTTGCCCGGGTACCGCATGGTTCGCACGTCCTTGACGGTGACGTCCCAGATCCGCTCGACGGCCTGGCCGATCTCGATCTTGTTGGCGTCCTTCGAGACGATGAACGTGTACAGACTCAACGCCTCCATCTGGTCGGATGTCTTCTCGGTCACCACCGGCGAGATGATGATGTCGTACGCGTCACGCATCTTCGGCCTCCTCCGCCTCCGGAGCCGCCTCGGACCCCATCCTGTCGATCGCGCTCCGCTCGATGACCACCGTGCTGGCCCATAGCACGTCGTAGACCGATTCGTTCCCGAAGGGCAGGACCGATACGTCCTGGAGGTTCCGCGCCGACAGGTAGACGTTGGGGTTCTTCCCGTCCGTGAGAATCAACACCTTGCCATCGACTTCGAGGGCGCCGAGGAGCCCGCGCAGGTCCCTGGTCTTCGGGCTTTCCATGACGGGCACGTCCAGAAGCACCACCCGGTCGTTCTCGGCACGGTCGTTCAGCGCGGATCGGCGGGCGAGCGCCTTCACCTTCTTCGGCACCCGCTGGCGCCACGAATGCGGGATCGGCGGAAAGGCCACGCCACCACCTTCCCATTGCGCGGCCCGGATGGTCCCCTGTCGCGCACGTCCGGTCCCTTTCTGCCGCCACGGCTTGCTGGAGCCTCCGGCCACCTGCCCGCGGCTCTTCGCCGAGCCGGTGCCCTGCCGCTGGTTCGAGAGGTATGCCTTCACCACCTGGTGAATGACACCCTCGTTCACGACGCCGTCGAAGAGGCTGTCGGGCAGGGCCCGAGCCCGCCCCTTCTTGCCGTCGGCCTTGTAGTAGCGCGCCTTATACATGGCTCACTTGGAAATCAGGACGTAACCGTCACGGGCGCCGGGAATGCCGCCCTTCACGAATAGCAGGTTCCGCTCACCGTCCACCCGCACGATCTGCAGGTTTCGAACGGTGGTGCGGGTCCCGCCCATGCGTCCGGGGAGCTTCTTCCCCTTGATGACGCGGGATGGGTCCGTGCCCGGGCCCATGGAGCCGGGAATCCGGCTCATGGGGTGACCGTGGCCACCGGGACGCCCCGCGAAGCCGTGGCGCTTCACCACGCCCTGGAATCCGCGGCCCTTCGAGTTGCCGGTGACCTTCACGCGATCGCCCGGCTCGAACACCTCGACGGTGAGGCTCTGCCCCACCTCGTAGTCCTCTCCGTCCCTCAGGCGAAACTCCCGCAGGACTCGGGGAGCGACCTCCAGGCCGGCCTTGGCTGCGTGGCCCAGCTCGGCCCGAGTGGCACGCTTGGCCTTCCGGGCGCCAAAGCCCAGCTGGACCCCGCGGTATCCACCGTTCCCCTCCTGCTGCGTCACCTGAACGACCGGACACGGACCCGCCTCGATGACGGTCACGGGCACCTGGACCCCTTCGTCATCGAAGATCCGCGTCATACCGATCTTTCTTCCGATCAATCCGGGCATTCCGGAGTCCTCCGTCAGTCGACCTTGATCTCAACGTCGACGCCCGCCGGGAGATCCAGCTTGGTCAACGCATCGATCGTCTGCGGGCGGCTGTCCACGATGTCGATGAGCCGCTTGTGCGTACGAAGCTCGAACTGCTCCCGACTCTTCTTGTCCACGTGTGGGGAGCGAAGCACGGTCCAGCGCTGACGCCGCGTGGGCAGGGGGATGGGCCCCCGGACCGACGCGCCCGTCTTCTGTGCGGTCCGCACGATGTCCGCGGCCGTCTGGTCGACCACCCAGTGGTCGAACCTTCCCTACTCGATGATCTCGGTGACGACGCCGGCGCCCACCGTGCGACCGCCCTCGCGGATCGCGAACCGCAGCTCCGGGTCCATCGCGATCGGCGTGATCAGCTCCACTTCCATCTGCACGTTGTCCCCCGGCATCACCATCTCCACTCCCTCCGGCAGATGGGCCGCTCCCGTCACGTCCGTCGTCCGGAAGTAGAACTGCGGCCGGTAGCCGTTGAAGAACGGCGTGTGCCGTCCCCCCTCCTCCTTCGTCAGCACGTACACCTCCGCCTTGAACTTCGTGTGCGGTGTGATCGTGCCCGGCTGCGCCAGCACCTGGCCCCGCTCGATCTCTTCCTTCCCCACTCCCCGCAGCAGCAGCCCCGCGTTGTCTCCCGCGCGTCCCTCGTCCAGGAGCTTCCGGAACATCTCCACTCCCGTCACCACCGTCTTGCGGATCTCGCCCATCCCCACGATCTCCACCTCGCTGCCCTGCTTGATCACGCCCCGCTCGATCCGTCCCGTCGCCACCGTCCCCCGCCCCGTGATGCTGAACACATCCTCCACCGGCATCAGGAACGGCTTGTCGATGTCACGCTCCGGCTCCGGGATGTAGGAGTCGATCGCCTCCATCAGCTCCTGGATGCACTCCACGTCCGGCCCCTCTCCCATCGCCTCCATCGCCTTCAACGCCGACCCCTGCACGATCGGAATGTCATCGCCAGGGAAATCATACTCCGACAACAGCTCCCGGATCTCCAGCTCCACCAGCTCCAGCAGCTCCTCGTCGTCTACCATGTCCACCTTGTTCATGAACACGACGATGTACGGCACGTTCACCTGCCGCGCCAACAAGATGTGCTCCCGCGTCTGCGGCATCGGCCCGTCCGCCGCGCTCACCACCAGGATCGCTCCGTCCATCTGCGCCGCGCCCGTGATCATGTTCTTCACGTAGTCCGCGTGCCCCGGACAGTCCACGTGCGCGTAGTGCCGCGCTTCCGTCTCGTACTCCACGTGCGCCGTCGCGATCGTGATCCCCCGCTCCCGCTCTTCCGGCGCCTTGTCGATGTTGTCGAACGAGACCGCGTCACCCCCAAACTTCTTCGCCTGCGTGTACGTGATCGCTGCCGTCAACGTCGTCTTCCCGTGGTCCACGTGCCCGATCGTTCCCACGTTCACGTGCGGCTTCGTCCGCTCGAACTTCGCCTTGCCCATCGCTATCCTCTTCGGTCGTCTGGCTTGAGTGTGCGATGAAGTCAGTCAGCGCCGTTGGCGGCCATGATCTCGTCCGCCTTCGACTTCGGGACTTCTTCGTAGTGCGCGAACTGCATCGTGTAGACGGCCCGGCCCTGGCTCAGGGATCGGAGCGTCGTGGAGTAACCGAACATCTCGCCGAGGGGCACGGAGGCGCCGATGACACGGGCACCCGCTCTCTCGGTCATCCCTCCAACCCGACCACGGCGGGACGAAAGGTCGCCGATGAGGTCTCCCATGTACTCGGCGGGCGTAACCACCTCGACATCCATCACCGGCTCCAGCAAGACGGGACTGGCCTTGCGGATGCCCTCCTTGAGGGCCATGGACCCGGCAATCTTGAAGGCCATCTCACTCGAGTCGACATCGTGGTAGGAGCCATCGACCAGCTCGACCTTCACGTCGATGACCGGGTAGCCGGCGAGCACCCCGTTGTCGAGCGCCTCCCGTACGCCGTTCTCCACCGAGCCGATGTACTCCCGGGGGATCACGCCGCCCACGATCCTGTCCTCGAAGATGAAGCCGGCACCCGGCTCACTGGGCTCGAGGTTGATGACCACGTGGCCGTACTGCCCACGTCCACCGGTCTGGCGCACGAACCTCCCCTCCACCTTCTCGGCACGCTTGCGAATGGTCTCCCGGTACGCCACCTGAGGTCGCCCGATGTTCGCCTCGACACCGAACTCCCTCTTGAGACGGTCGACGATGATCTCCAGATGCAGCTCGCCCATGCCGGAGATGATGGTCTGGCCCGTATCGGGATCCGTATGCACCCGAAAGGTGGGATCCTCGTCGGCCAGCTTGCCCAGCCCGTTGCCCAGCTTGTCCTGATCGGCCTTGGTCTTGGGCTCCACCGCCACCGCGATGACGGGCTCGGGGAACTGCATGGCTTCGAGGATGATGGGGGCGGTCTCCAGGCAGAGCGTGTCGCCCGTCTTGACGGCCTTGAGCCCGATGGCCGCGGCGATGTCCCCCGCGAAGACCTCATCCCGCTCCTCACGCTTGTTGGCGTGCATCTGGAGGATCCGGCCCACTCGCTCCCGACGGTCCTTCGACGCGTTGTACACGTAGGAGCCCGACGGCAGGGAGCCTGAGTAGACCCTGAAGAACGTGAGCTTCCCCACGTACGGATCCGTCATGATCTTGAACGCGAGAGCGGAGAAGGGGGCGTCGTCCGAGGCCTCCCGGATCTCGCGAGTCTCGTCACGATGCGGCAGGTGACCCTGGATCGGAGGGATGTCCACCGGCGAGGGCAGGTAGTCGATCACCCCATCCAGCAGCTGCTGCACGCCCTTGTTCTTGAAGGCGCTCCCGCAGAAGACAGGGAAGATCATGCCCTTGATGGTGGCCGCGCGAATGGCGTGACGGAGCTCGTCGTCACTCAGCTCCTCACCCGCGAGGTATTTCTCGATGAGGTCGTCGTCATGCTCCACGGCGGCCTCGAGGAGATCGTGCCGGAGCTGCTCGACCTTTTCCTTGAGGCCGTCGGGCATCTCGCCTTCGCTGAACTTCGCTCCCAGCTCGTCTTCGTAGACGTAGGCCTTCCTCGTGACGACGTCGACCACACCGGTGAATAGCTCGCCCTCGCCGAGCGGGTACTGGACCGGATGGGCGTTGGCGCCCAGCCGCTCCTTCATCATCTCGACCACGTTCGTGAAGTCGGCACCGATCCGGTCCATCTTGTTCACGAGCGC
The DNA here is from genome assembly GCA_037387345.1 of Gemmatimonadota bacterium. Classification (GTDB taxonomy): domain Bacteria; phylum Gemmatimonadota; class Gemmatimonadetes; order Longimicrobiales; family Gaopeijiaceae; genus SZUA-318. The sequence continues at coordinate 13,615 of JARRLD010000047.1, read as the reverse complement.
GATGCGCGGGACGCCGTACCGATCTGCCTGGCGCCAGACCGTCTCCGACTGAGGCTCCACCCCGCCAACGGCACAGAACACGGCCACGGCGCCGTCCAGGACCCTCAGGGAGCGCTCCACCTCGGCGGTGAAATCCACGTGCCCGGGGGTATCGATGATGTTGATGCGGTACTCGGTGCCGTTGCGAACCCAGTGGCAGGTCGTGGCCGCGGAGGTGATGGTGATTCCCCGCTCCTGCTCCTGCTCCATCCAGTCCATCGTGGCGGCGCCTTCGTGGACCTCACCCATCTTGTGGAGTCGGCCCGTATAGAACAGCACGCGTTCCGTGGTGGTGGTCTTGCCGGCGTCGATATGCGCCATGATGCCGATGTTCCTCAGCAGCGGCAGTGGCGTGATCCTGGGCATCTATCGGGTCCTTCTTCTGGTTCCGTCCTGTCGATCGCCTCGGCCACGTACCGGGGCGAAAAAAAGAGCGCGGCATTGCTCGCTGCATCCCTCTCGGGAACGTGCAGCCCGTCCGCGCTCACCGTGACCGGAGAGGGCCCGCAGGCCATCGCGCGTCGCGAGTTGTTCTTTCGATGCCCCCCTCCCGCAGGGGCCGCCTCCTACCAGCGATAGTGAGCGAACGCCTTGTTCGCCTCAGCCATCCTGTGCGTGTCGTCCTTCCGTTTGACCGTGGAGCCCTCGCCCCGGCTGGCCGCCAGCAACTCGCCCGCCAACCGCTCCGCCATGCTCTTCTCGGAACGGCCGCGCGCGAAGGTGATGAGCCACCGGATCGCCAGCGCCGTACGACGTTCGGGGCGGACTTCGATGGGGACCTGGTACGTCGCGCCACCCACCCGTCTGCTCTTCACCTCCAGGGCCGGCTTGGCGTTGTTCAGCGCCTGTTGGAAGACGTTGATGCCGGGCTGCCCCGCGCGCTCCTCTACGAGGTCCAGCGCGTTGTAGAAGATGGCTTCCGCCGTCGACTTCTTCCCGTCCAGCATCAGGTTGTTGATGAACTTCGTGACGGTCTGCGACTCGTGACGCGGATCCGCAGGAGTCTCTCTGTGCTCGGCCCGGGAACGACGGCTCATCTTCTAACCAACCTTTACTTGGGCCTCTTGGCCCCGTACTTGGAACGACCCTGCCGGCGACCGTCCACCCCCGACGCGTCGAGCGTGCCGCGGATGATGTGGTAGCGAACCCCAGGCAGGTCCTTCACACGACCACCCCGAATGAGCACGATCGAGTGCTCCTGGAGGTTGTGTCCCTCGCCGGGGATATAGGCGGTCACCTCGTAGCCATTCGTGAGACGTACGCGCGCCACCTTCCTCAGCGCCGAGTTCGGCTTCTTCGGGGTTGTGGTGTACACGCGCGTGCAGACCCCCCTCTTCTGGGGGTTCTTCTGCAGGGCCGGGGCCTTGTTCTTCTTGTGAACGGCCTGGCGACCCTTTCTCACGAGCTGGCTGATCGTCGGCATGGATCCTCTGATCGTGAAAAAACGCGCCTCTCGGCGCGCTGTCCTGGGCTCTCACCGAGAGCCAATGCGACAGAGCCAGAAAGGGTAGAAGAGCAGTGGGGGGGTGTCAACGGCCGGCCGCGAGGGGATCGGCCGGCCGACCGACCCCCTCCCGTGGTTGTCGACTGCTCCGGGCCTAGTCGGCCTCCTGGAGCTCCAGCCCGAGGTCGTCTCCCCCGAGTCCCAGACCCGGGAGCAGCTCGCCCTCGGAGAGCGGGAGAATCTCCTCATCGTAGAAGGCCTGCTCGACCATGAACTCCACTTCCTGGTACCGGTGGACCCCGGTGCCGGCCGGGATGAGGTGGCCGATAATGATGTTCTCCTTGAGGCCCTTGAGGTCGTCCCGGGCCCCCCGCACGGCCGCGTCGGTGAGAACCCTCGTGGTCTCCTGGAACGAGGCCGCCGAGATGAAGGACTCCGTGGTGAGGCTGGCCTTCGTGATTCCGAGAAGTAGAGGCTCCGCACGAGCGGGCTTCTTCTCGTCGACGAGGGCGTGCTGGTTCACCTGCCGGAATTCGGTGCGATCGACGTTTTCGCCTTCCAGCAGGTCGGTCTCTCCGGAATCCGTGATCCGCACCTTCTGCAGCATCTGACGGACGATCACGCCGATGTGTTTGTCGTTGATCTTCACGCCCTGGAGACGGTACACCTCCTGGATCTCGTTGAGCAGGTACTCCTGCACCGCCCTCGGGCCTTTGATGCGCAGAATGTCGTGGGGGTTGATGGGACCCTCGGACAGCCGGTCTCCGGCGCGCACCGGGTCTCCCTCGTGGACGCGCATGTGCTTGCCCACGGGAACATCGTACGTCCGGGACGGTCCATTGTCCGGCGTGACGTGCACCTCGCGCTTCCCGCGCTTGATATCCCCGAAGCTGATGGTGCCGTCGATCTCGGTGATGACCGCCGGGTCCTTGGGCCGCCGTGCCTCGAACAGCTCGGCCACCCGGGGAAGACCACCCGTGATGTCGCGGGTCTTGTAGACCTCCCGGCTGATCTTCGCCAGCGTGTCGCCCGGGGTCACCTTGTCGCCGTGGTGGACCGTGAGCTGGGCGCCCACAGGAATGATGAACTCCTTGAGCTTCTCGGTCTTCTTGGTGTCCTTTCGAATCTGGATCGTGGGGTGGAGCTTCTTCTCCCGGTCCTCGATGACGGTCATCTGACGTCGACCCGTGGACTCGTCCAGCTCCTCCCGCATCGTCTGCTCCTCGACGATGTCCACGAAGTGGATCACACCGCCGGAGTCCGCCACGATGGGCTCCGAATACGGGTCCCAGCTGAAGAGCAGGTCCCCCGCCTCGATGGTCTGGCCGGCCTCCACCGCCAGCGTCGCGCCGTACGGCACGGACAGCCGGCTCCTGACCTGGCCTTCCTTGGTCTTGAGGATGATCTGACCCTCGCGGGACGTGACGATCCGATCCTCGTTGGGCGTATCCACCGTCGTCACCCGGTCCAGCGCGACGGTCCCCTCGATCTTGGACTTCCTCTGGGTCTGGGCCGCGATCCGGGCCGCCGTGCCACCGATGTGGAAGGTCCGGAGGGTCAGCTGCGTCCCGGGCTCACCGATGGACTGCGCCGCGAGGATGCCCACGGCCTCGCCCGGGTCCACCATCTTCATGGTGGCCAGGTTCCGACCGTAGCACATCTGGCAAACGCCCCGCTTGGACTCGCACGTCAGGACCGAGCGGATCTTGACCATCTGGATACCCGCGTCGTCCACCGCGTCCGCGGCTTCCTCGTCGATCAGCACGCCGGCCTCGATGAGCAGCTCGCCATCGATGGGGTCGTAGACGTCCTCCAGGGCCACGTTGCCCATGATTCGGTCCGCCAGGGGCTCGATGATGTCCTCGCCCTCCTTGAGCGCGGTCATCTCGAGACCGAGGATCGTCCCACAGTCCTCCGACATGATCGTGACGTCCTGGGCCACGTCCACCAGTCGACGCGTCAGGTAGCCGGCGTCCGCCGTCTTGAGCGCGGTATCCGCCAGGCCCTTGCGGGCGCCGTGCGTCGAGATGAAGTACTCGACCACGCTGAGCCCCTCGCGGAAGTTCGACTTGATCGGGCTCTCGATGATCTCGCCGATCCCACCCGTGAGCTTCTTCTGGGGCTTGGCCATGAGGCCACGCATCCCCGCCAGCTGACGCATCTGGTCCCGGTTACCCCGGGCCCCGGACGTCATCATCATGTACACGGGGTTGAAGCCGTCCTTCGACCGCTCCAGGTGGCGTACCATGGCGTCAGCAACGTCATTGTTGGCGTGCGTCCACGTGTCGATGACCTTGTTGTAGCGCTCCCCGTTGGAGATGAACCCACTGGAATAGGCCCGCTGGAAGCGGGTGACATGCTCGTCCGCTTCGCGCAGGATCTCCGCCTTCTCCCCCGGGACCTGAAGATCCTCGATCCCCACGCTGATGCCGCCGAGGGTGGCGTAGCGGAACCCGAAGTCCTTCAGGCTGTCCAGGAACTCGGTCGTCTGTCTCAGCCCCACGCTGGTGAAGCACTCGAAGACCAGGTCGCCCAGCTCCTTCTTGCCGAACGTCCGATTCAGGTAGCCCAGCTCGTCGGGGATGATGGAGTTGAAGAGCACGCGACCGGCGGTGGTGCGATACCACCGTCCACCCGACTCCCCGTCCTCATCATCGACATCCTTGGCCCAGTACCATACCGCGGTGTGGAACTGCACGAAGTCCTGGGCCAGGGCCATCTCCACCTCTCCATAGCTCGAGAAGCGGGGCGCACCCTCGAAGATCTTCTGGAGCTCTTCCACGGCCTTGTGCCTGCGGCTCTTCGCCACCTTCGGATCCTCGGCTGCCTTTTCCAGGTCCGAGATGCGCAGGCCCGGGTTGGTGAGGTAGTACGAGCCGATCACCATGTCCTGGGACGGTGCCGCCACGGGCCGTCCGTTCGAGGGCAACAGGATGTTGTTCGACGACAACATGAGGACCCTGGCCTCAAGCTGCGCCTCGAAGGACAGCGGCACGTGCACGGCCATCTGATCGCCGTCGAAGTCCGCGTTGAAGGCAGCGCACACGAGCGGGTGGATCCGGATGGCCTTTCCTTCCACCAGCACCGGCTCGAACGCCTGGATGCCCAACCGGTGGAGCGTCGGCGCCCGGTTCAGGAGCACGGGGTGGTCCTTGATGATGTCCTCGAGGACCTCGTAGACCTTGGGATCGTCCCGCTCCACGATCTTCTTGGCTCGCTTGACGGTCTCGGCCTCACCCCGCTTTTCCAGCTCGTGGATGATGAACGGCTTGAAGAGCTCCACCGCCATGGCCTTGGGAAGGCCACACTGATGCAGCTTGAGCTCCGGGCCCACGACGATGACCGACCGGCCGGAGTAGTCTACCCGCTTGCCCAGCAGATTCTGCCGGAATCGGCCCTGCTTGCCCTTCAGCATATCGCTGAGGGACTTCAGGGGTCTCTTGCCCCTTCCCCGGATTGCCTTGGACCGCCGCCCGTTGTCGAACAGCGCGTCCACGGCCTCCTGGAGCATGCGCTTTTCGTTTCGGAGGATGACCTCCGGAGCGCGCATGTCGATGAGCTTCTTGAGACGGTTGTTCCGGTTGATGACCCGACGGTAGAGGTCGTTCAGGTCCGACGTGGCGAACCGGCCTCCGTCCAGGGGCACCAGGGGACGCAGGTCCGGCGGAATGACCGGGACCACGTCCATGATCATCCACTCGGGCTTGTTGCCCTCGTCGCCGGCGTCGCCGGAGTTCCGCAGGGCGTCCACGACCTTCAGCCGCTTGAGCTTCTTCTTCTTCCGGTGCTGCGACGTCTCGGTCGCGATCTCGACCCGGAGCCACTGGGCCAGGCGATCGAGGCCTTTTCCGTCGCTGTTGCGATCGGCGATCCTCCGCTCCGGCGAATCCAGCATGCGTAGAAGGGTGCGGGCCGCCTCGGCCCCGATCTCGGCCTTGAAATTGTCGTCACCTTCCTCACGGGCCTTCACCCTCAGGTCGTAGTACTCATCCTCGTCCAGCAGATCGCGGAACTCCACGTCCTGCTTCCCGGGGTGCGTGACGACGTACGCCGCGTAGTAGATGACCTTCTCCAGGTCGCGCAACGTCATGCCCAGGAGGTAGCCGAGCTGACTGGGCAGCGTCTTGAAGAACCAGATGTGCGCGACCGGCACAGCGAGCTCGATGTGGCCCATCCGCTCTCGGCGGACCTTGGAAAGCGTCACCTCCACTCCACACCGGTCACACACGTGGCCGCGGAACCGGATGCGCTTGAACTTCCCGCAGTGGCACTCCCAGTCCTTCACGGGACCGAAGATGCGCTCACAAAACAGCCCGTCCCGCTCCGGCTTGAACGACCGGTAGTTGATGGTCTCGGGCTTGGTGACCTCACCAAAGGACCAGCCGCGGATCTCCTCCGGGGAAGCGAGCTTCACCCGGATGAAGTCGAAGTCCGCGCTGCGCTGTTCACGCGTTCTCGGAAAATCGATCATGTCGCTTACTCTTCCTCGCCCAGAGTCACAGACAGCCCGAGAGCCTGAAGCTCCTTGACCAGCACGTTGAACGACTCGGGAATCCCCGGTTTCGGCAGGTTGTCACCCTTCACGATGGCCTCGTAGACCTTCGAGCGTCCCTGCACATCGTCCGATTTCACGGTGAGGATCTCCTGGAGCGTATGAGCGGCTCCGTACGCCTCCAGGGCCCAAACCTCCATCTCCCCGAACCGCTGCCCTCCGAATTGCGCCTTTCCGGCCAGCGGCTGCTGCGTCACGAGGGAATATGGCCCGATGGACCGGGCATGGATCTTGTCGTCCACCAGGTGGCTGAGCTTCAGCATGTAGATGGCGCCCACCGTGATGGGGAAGTCGAAGCGGCGCCCGCTCCTTCCGTCCCTCAGCCAGAGCTTTCCGTGGGGGAGGATCTGGGCATGATCCATGAGCTCGACCACGGCGTCGTCGAGTCCGGTCTTGACCGACTTGCGACCCTTCAGCTTCTGGATGGCCGGGAAGAGGTCACCCAGCTTCTGCTCGGTGCGGTCGGCCACCTCCACTCCCGCGGCGAGAAGGAATTCGATGAGATCATCGAAGACCTTCTGCTGCTTCTTGGTGAGGTCCAGCCCAAGGTAGGCGTCCAGCGACTGACCGATGCCGCGGGTGTAGCCCACGTGGTCGGCCGTGCCGTTGCCGCTCCCGTTGCCGTTCGCTTGGGAGCCCGCCATGACGACTGGGACCTCGCTGGCGGCAGTGATGAGCGTCTCGACATCGCGGAGGTCCGTCGGGGCCTCGGCCCGGAGGTCCAGAGCGGACTTGAGCCACCGGACCCCGGCCAGCTTGAGCAGAGCGCCGACCTCGTTCTCCGTGGCCCCCTGGAAGACGGGCGTCTTGGCCTCGAATCCGAGAATCCGGGCCGCCCACCCGAGATGGGTCTCGAGGATCTGCCCCACGTTCATGCGCGACGGAACGCCCAGGGGGTTGAGGACGATTTCCACGGGGGTACCGTCCGGGAGGAAGGGCATGTCCTCTTCCGGAGCGATGCGGGCAATGATGCCCTTGTTCCCGTGCCGTCCCGCCATCTTGTCACCCACGGAGATCTTCCGCTTCTCGGCGACATACACCTTCACCAGCTGGACCACGCCAGGGGGCAGCTCGTCCGGCTGGAAGACCTTGTCGATCTGCTCCTCGGTCTTCTCCCTCACCCGCTGGATCCGACGCTGGGCCTCGTCCACCACCCGACGGATCCGCTCGCTGGCCTCCTTGTTCTGGACCTTGAGCGTCGCGAGGTCCACCTGGTTGAATTTCAGCCCCTCGATGTCGTCGCTGCTCAGCTTGGTACCTTCGTCCATGAGCGGCTGGACCGTGCCCTTCTTGAGCATCAGGGCCACCGTCTGCCGCTGCAGGGTGCCGCGCAGCTCTTCGTCACGGGCTTCGGCGATCCGCTGGATCTCTTCCCGCTCGAGGTTTCGGAAGTCCCCGATCTTGGCCCCGTGCTCCTTCTCCAGGAGCGGGTCGTCGATGCGGCGCGAGAAGATCTTCACGTCGATCACGGTGCCGCTCATTCCCGGCGAGACCCGCAGGGAAGAGTCCTTCACGTCCTTCGCCTTCTCGCCGAAGATGGCGGTGAGGAGCTTCTCCTCCGGGGAGAGCTCCGTCTCCCCCTTCGGCGTGATCTTGCCGACGAGGATGTCTCCCGCCTTGACCCGGGCGCCAATGCGGACGATGCCGCGCTCGTCGAGGTCGACGAGGCTCTCCTCCGCGACGTTGGGGATTTCCCGGGTGATCTCCTCCATGCCACGCTTGGTGTCACGGACGTGGAGCTCTAGCTCCTGGATGTGGATGGAGGTGAAGACATCATCCTTCACCAGCTTCTCGCTGATGACGATGGCGTCCTCGTAGTTGTAGCCGTACCACGGCATGAAAGCGACGAGAACGTTCCGCCCCAGGGCCAACTCGCCGTGGTCGGTGCTGGGGCCGTCGGCGATGATCTCCCCGGCTCCGACCTCCTGCCCCGCCCCGACCAGCGGACGCTGGTTGATGGCGGTGTCCTGGTTCGTGCGCCAGTACTTGCGCAGACGGTACCGGTCGAACTGCGCGAGCTTCGCCAGGGGCTGGTCCGCGCTCCCCGGCTTCACCGAACCCGTGTCGATGATGATCTCGTCCGCGGTCACGTGGACGACCCCGCCGCCCCGGCGGGCCGTGATGACAGCGCCCGAGTCGGACGCCACCTTGGCCTCCAGCCCGGTACCCACGAGCGGAGCGTCGGTGTACAGGAGCGGGACGGCCTGCCGCTGCATGTTCGAGCCCATGAGGGCCCGGTTGGCGTCATCGTGCTCCAGGAACGGGATCAACGCCGCGGCCACGGACACGAGCTGGTCCGGGGCGACGTCCATGTAGTCGATGTCCTCGGGCCGCAGCAAGGGGAAGTCACCCCGCTCGCGGCAGAGCACGAACTCGTTCCGGAATGAACCGTCATCTTCGAGGGGGGCGTTGGCCTGGGCGATACGGGCCTCCTCCTCCTCGTTGGCCGACAGCCACTCGATCTCGGTGGTCACCTTGCCCTTCGAGACCTTGCGGTACGGCGTCTCGACGAAGCCCAGCGAGTTGATCCGCGAGTAGCAGGTAAGGGACGTGATCAGCCCGATGTTGGGACCCTCGGGCGTCTCGATGGGGCACATACGCCCGTAGTGCGAATAGTGCACGTCCCGGACCTCGAACCCTGCACGCTCACGCGTAAGCCCCCCGGGGCCGAGCGCCGAGAGGCGGCGCTTGTGGGTCAGCTCCGCCAGCGGATTCGTCTGGTCCATGAACTGGCTCAGCTGACTGGAGCCGAAGAACGCCTGGATCACGGCCGAGACCGTCCGCGCGTTCACCAGGTCGTCGATGTTGATCTTCTCGGGGTCCGTGTTGATGGACATCCGCTCCTTCACCAGGCGGGCCATCCGGGAGAGCCCGACCGAGAACTGGTTGGCGATGAGCTCGCCCACCGTGCGGATACGACGGTTCCCCAGGTGATCGATGTCGTCGGTGAAGCCGCGCCCCTCGTTGAGGTCGATGAGGAACCGGACGATGGCCACGAAGTCGTCCTTCGTGAGAACCGTCGTACCACCGGACACGCCGACACCCAGCCGCTGGTTGATCTTGTACCGACCCACCCGACCCAGGTCGTAGCGCTTGGGGTTGAAGAACACCCGATCCAGCGCGGTCCGGGCCGTCTCGACGTTGGGCGCCTCTCCTGGCCTGAGCAGTGAGTAGATGGCGTGAACTCACCCGGCTCGGGATCGACGAACTCCTCGGCAATGACCTTGCCCCGGAGATCCTGGTTCTTCGCCGCGCCACCCTTCAGGAGCTTGACGGACCCGACGTCGTAGAAGAGCTGGAAGAGATCCGCGTCCGTGGAGTACCCCAGAGACCTCAGCAGCGCCGTGGCGGGGAACTTCTTCTTCTTGTCGATGTGGACGTAGCAGATGTCGTTGATGTCGATGGTGAACTCCACCCACGATCCCCGGAACGGGATGATCCGGGCGCTATACAGCCTGGACCCGTTGGGGTGGATGCTCTCCTCGAACACCACGCCGGGGGAGCGGTGGAGCTGGCTGACCACGACGCGCTCTGCACCGTTGATGATGAAGGTGCCGAGCTCGGTCAGCAGCGGAAGGTCCCCCAGGTACACCGCCTTCTCGATGATGTCCTTGGGCCGGCGCTCGCCGCCGTCCTCCAGCTCCTCCCAGACGATGAGCCTCAGCGTCGCCTTCAGCGGCGCCGCATAGGTCATGTCCCGCTCGATGCACTCCTCCACCGAATACTTGGGCTCACCGAGGGCGGCGCTCACGTATTCGAGCGTGAAGTTCTCGTTCACATCGGAGATGGGGAAGATCTCGCCGAAGACTCGGTCGAGACCGAAGTCCCATTGTTCCTCAGGCGAGACATCCGACTCCACGAGCTTCTCGAATGAGCGGAGCTGGACATCCAACAGGTTCGGCATCGGCATGATGGCGTCGAGCTTGGCAAAGCTGACCGCGGGCCGACTGTCATTACGTAGTTCCAACGTGTGTCCCCCTTACAGAATCCCGCTGCGAACGGATTCCGGGCATCTCGGGTCCGACTTGGGACAAGCGCGTGAATCCCCGTCGCACGGGCACACCCCTCCTGGAGGGGACACCCGCAACGGGGACCCACGTTCTTGACCCTGGGCTCGCACGTCGCGTACGGCGAGCGGGGTTTCGGAGTCCTGGCCGTCCTCGCACGGACTGGCGGCGCCTCCGGTCTACCTTACTTCACTTCAGCGCGATGGCCGCGCCGACCTCCTCGAGCTTGGACTTCATCTCCTCGGCCTCCGCCTTGGAGGCACTCGCCTTCACGGTGGTCGGAGCGCCGTCCACGAGCTCCTTGGCCTCCTTGAGACCCAGTCCGGTGATCTCCCTCACCACCTTGATGACCTGGATCTTCTTGTCACCGACGCCTTCGAGAACGACATCGAACTCGTCCTTCTCCTCCTCGGCAGGGCCGGCGTCTCCGCCGGCCGCGGCGCCCGGCATGGCCACCGGGGCAGCCATGGCAGTGACGTTGAACTTCTCCTTGAAGGCCTCGACGAACTCGGAGAGCTCGAGAACGGTCATGTTCCCGATGGACTCGAGCAGCTCTTCGTGCTTGGTCGCCATGGTTCCTGCTTCCTCCTGACTGTTTCCGGCCTCTGCCGGCGATTGGGTTGACCCTGCTGTCTCACCAGGGACGCGCCCGCGTCCCCCTACCTGCCCGGGAACCGGGCGCTCTAACCGCCTTCCCGTTGACGCTCCTCACGGAGCGCGTCGAGGAGGCCGGCCGTCTCCTGAAGCTTCGCCTCGAGAGCGCTGGCCAGCGCCGCCATCGGTGCCTCGAAGGCGCCGGCGAGCTGGGCCAGGAGCTGCTCTCTGGGTGGAAGCTTGGCCAACCGGTCGATGTGCTCGGGCTGGAGAATCTGATTGTCCAGGATGCCGAGCTTGAAGACCGGCTTGCTGCCGTGTTCCTTCGCGAAATCCGTCAGGGCCTTCGCTGGCGTGACCACGTCATCGTAGCCCAGCACCATGCCCGTGGGCCCGGTCATGTCCTCGAAGATGTTCGGAAGCTCCGTCTCGTCGAAAGCGAGCTTGGCGAGGCGGTTCTTGACCACCACGTACTCGGCTCCGGAGTCCTTGAGTGAACGCCGGAGCAGCGTGATGGACTTCACATCGAGACCACTGAAGTCCGTCAGATAGACCACGGGCGCCTTGGTGATGCGCTCCCGGAGATCCGAGACGAACGACTCTTTTTCGGTGCGGTTCATCGTCAGGACCCCCTGCGGTAGAGGTTCGGGTCGATGGAGATGCCCGGACCCATCGTGCTGGAGACCGTCACACTGCGGACGTACGCGCCCTTGGCGGCGGACGGCCTGGCTCGCACGATCTGATCCATGAACGTCGCGAGGTTCTCGTGGAGCTGGTCCTGGGAGAACGACACCTTCCCGATGGGGGCATGGACGTTTCCGGTCTTGTCGACCCTGAACTCGATCTTCCCCGCCTTGATCTCCGTGACCGCCCGAGCGACGTCGAGGGTGACCGTCCCGGCCTTCGGTGTGGGCATCAAGCCACGGGGACCGAGGATCCGGCCCAGAGGACCGACCTTCCCCATGAGATCTGGCGTGGCCACGCACACATCGAAGTCCAGCCACCCACCCTTGATCTTGTCGATGTAGTCGACCCCCACGTAGTCTGCCCCGGCGTCCTCTGCTTCCTGCGCCTTTTCGCCTTGTGCGATGACCAGCACCCTGGCGGTCTTCCCCGTTCCGTGGGGAAGAACCACCGTGCCCCGGACGATCTGGTCCGCCCTCCGCGGATCCACTCCCAGCCGGGTCGCCACCTCCACGGTCTCGTCGAACTTCGCGAACGCCAGCTCCTTCACGAGCTTCACCGCCTCGTCGGGAGCGAACTTGACGCCAGTAGGCACCGCTGTTCGGGCGGCGGCGAAGCGTTTGCCTAGTCTACCCATCTTGTCCGAGCCGACTCGTTGACCCTCCCACCGATGGCGGCTCTCATCCGGTGGTATTCGGGCGACGGCAGGCTCGGTGCCGAGCTTCGGCACCACTCCGGCCGCATTCCTCCCTCCAACCCTTCCTAGCCCTCCACCTCCACACCCATGGATCGGGCGGTGCCCGCGATCATCCGCACGGCGGCATCCATGTCATTGGCGTTGAGGTCGGGCATCTTGATCTGTGCGATCTCCTCCATCTGCTTCCGGGAGATCTTCGCCACCTTCTCGCGATTGGGCTCGCCCGAGCCCTTGGGAATCCCCAGAGCCCGTTTGATGAGCACCGCCGCGGGTGGCGTCTTGGTGATGAACGTGAACGAGCGATCGGCGTAGACCGTGATCTCGACGGGTATGGTGATTCCCGCCTTGTCCTGTGTCTTCGCGTTGAACTGCTTGCAGAACTCCATGATGTTGACGCCGTGCTGACCCAGCGCGGGCCCCACCGGCGGCGCGGGGTTGGCCTGCCCGCCCGGTACATGGAGCTTGATGAACCCGATGACTTTCTTGGCCATGGTCGATCGCCCTCAATAGCCCTTCAGCTGTGTATAGTCGAGCTCGACGGACGTGGGACGGCCGAACAGAGAGACCTCCACCTTCACCTTCCCCTTGTCCGCGTAGACCTCCTGAACCGTCCCGGAAAAGTCCGTAAACGGGCCCTGCATGATCTCCACCACCTGTCCCATGTGGAAGGGGATGTCCTCCTGCGTCCCCTGCTCCTCCTCCACCTCGATCCCGAGGATCTTGTTGATCTCCTCCTCGCGGAGGGGCTGAGGAGCCTTGCCCGATCCTACAAACTTGATGACGCCCTGGATGTTGTTGATGGCGTGCATGGTCCGCTCGTTCATGACCATGCTCACCAACACGTACCCGGGGTAGAGTCGCTTGGTGACCGTCACTCGCTTGCCGTTGCGGATCTCCATCACTTCCTGCGTCGGCACCAGGACGTCACGGATCTCCCGGCCCTCGGGCTCACCGGGCTCCTCCTCGATGCGATGCTGGATCAGCTTCTGGACCTTGTTCTCATGTCCGGAATAGGTCTGAATGGCGTACCACCTCGATTCGGACATCAGGCCCCAAAGATCCCCATGATCTGGTTCAAGAGGAACCGTACCACGCCATCCATCATCCAGATGACGACCGAGATCGCGATGGTGAACGCGATGACGACCAGAGTCGCGTTCTGGAGCTGATCCCGATCAGGCCATGTGACCTTCATCAGCTCGGTCCAGCACTCCTCGAGGAACGTTCGGGTTTCCTGGATCTTCTGGACGACGGCCATCTCTACTTGGTTTCCTTGTGCGTCGTGTGCGTCCGGCAGCGCGGGCAGTACTTGCGGTGCTCCACGCGCTCGGGATGCAGCCGCTTGTTCTTCGTGTTCGTGTAGTTCCTCTCCTCGCACTGGGTGCAGGCGAGGATCACTCTGTCACGCGGCATGATTCTCTTCCTCTGGTGGAGGGACCCCGACCGCTTCCCAGGTTCCTCGACCGTTCGTCTCTATCGCCTTCCCTACTCGATGATCTCGGTGACGACGCCGGCGCCCACCGTGCGACCGCCCTCGCGGATCGCGAACCGCAGCTCCGGGTCCATCGCGATCGGCGTGATCAGCTCCACTTCCATCT
>JARRLD010000046.1:0-16250 GCA_037387345.1 Gemmatimonadota bacterium | reverse complement strand
GCCCGGCGGGTGGTGGCGCCTGGCGGACGCCGTGGACTACATGCGGGTCGCTTCCCTCGCCGTGCTGGACTACGCCGCCAAGTACCGGCAGGACCTGCTCTTCAACCGATACCAGTCGGGGCGCCAGGTGGTGGACAAGTATCGATCGGGACCTCCGTACGCGTACTTCGTTCCCCGGGAGCAGACCGATCCGGTGGCTCCCGTGGAGCTGCTCCGTCGACTCGCCTACAACGGCATCGAGATCTCGGAGCTCACGGAGCCCGTGACGTACGGGGGCCGGGTTCATCCCGCCGGCACCTGGGTCATCCCGATGGATCAGCCCTTCGCCGAGCTCGTGCGCCAGGTCCTCGAGGTCCAGACGTATCCGGACCTTCGCGAGTACCCCGAGGGTCCCCCGGAGCAGCCGTACGACGCCGCCGGCTGGACGCTCCAGTACCAGATGGACGTGAGGGTCATCGAGGCCCGAGGCCCCTTGACGGCGGACATGCGCGCCGCGCTACGTCCCGTGCGCGGTGACCCCCGACCGTGGGACGACCCGGCCACCGACGCGGCCCCGTTCGACGTGGTGCCCGGCATCGGATTCGACGACCACCCGGTGGCCGCCGGCATCGTTCCCGTCGCGGGCCGCATCCGGGGGAGCGGGGCGGCCCTGGTTCTCGACCCGGCGCAGAACAACTCCTTCCGGGCGCTGAACCTCGCCTGGAGCGAGGGCGCTCGGGTCAGCTTTGCTCCCGAGATGGGCGCGTACGTGGTCGCGGGGCTGTCCGGCGAGTCTGTTCGACGGCTTGCCGGCAGCCTCGCCCTCCAGGCCGAACGCGGATCGGTCACGGGCCTCTCCCTCGCCCGTCCGAGGATCGGCCTCTACCGGCCCTGGACGGCCAGCATGGACGAGGGCTGGACACGCTGGCTCCTGGAGCGCTACGGCTTCGCGTACTCCTCCCTCACCGACGCCGATATCCACGCAGGCGACCTTGGCGCTCGTTACGACGTCATCCTTCTGCCCTCCGAGCGGTCAGCCTCGCTCCTTCGCGGACATGCCGAAGGGTCGGTGCCTCCGGCCTACGCCGGGGGCCTCGGCGACGTAGGCGTGCGGGCGTTGGACTCCTTCGTCAGGTCCGGGGGGACCCTGGTGTGCCTGAACCAGGCCAGCGTGCTGTGCATGGAACGCCTTCACCTCGCCGTGACGAACGCCGTGGAAGGACTCCCCAGGGACACGTTCTTCTCCAGTGGCTCCCTGCTGGAGGTGATCACCGACGGGGCTCACCCCGTCATGGCGGGGATGCCGGAGAGGTCCCGGATCTTCTTCGACCGCAGCCCTGTCTTCCGTCCGACAGAACGCTTCGACGGCTCGGTCCTCGCCTACTATGCGGAGGAAGGGACGCCGCTCCTTTCGGGGTACCTCCTGGGAGAGGAGCACCTCCAGGGTCTCGCAGCCGCGGTGGACGTCCGTCACGGTGAGGGCCGGGTCGTGTTGATGGGCTTTCGCCCTCAGTGGAGGGGGCAGCCGTTCGGCACCTTCCGTGTCCTCTTCAACAGCGCCCTGTTCCACGGGGAGGTGGCGGACCGGGCCGCCGGCACGCCCGGGTTCTGGACCCCACCCGCCGAGGAGGAGGGGGGAGCCGGGTGACGGGACCCCACTCCGCGAGGTCGGCGGATCAGGCGGGATGCGACATCTTCGTCCAGAGCTCCGCCAGGTGTGACGACACCTGCCTCATGGCGTCCACGGCGATGTCGTCGAGCTGCTTCGTGATCTCCTCTCCCATGAGGCTGCGCAGGAACTGCTGCGGGTGCTCCAGGTCCCAGTCGAGGAAGGGCTCCGGGCCGGCCTCGAGATGCTGGATGATGCGGAAGAAGAGGTAGCAGTCGTCGAGGAGGCCGGCGAGGCCCAGGGTCATCTCCGGGAGAAGATCGACGGGTTGGAGAAAGTACCGCTCGGCATGGTCCAGGAGCGGATCCACCACCGAGCGCATGCCACGCTCCTCCGCTTCCTGCCTGGCGCGAGCCAGGAACACGGGAATGGACTCCATGATCTCCACCGCCACCACCGCCGCCTCCCGGACCTCGGCCTCTTCCGCCTCCGTCAGCCGGCGGCGGATGAACTTCTCGAGCGCGTCCATTCCGCCGCGGGCCTTGGCGCTCTCGATGACCGCCTGGATGTCCGTCAGGCTCCCCTCGGATCCCAGGTCGGCGGTGCCCTCAAAAGGACCCTTCGCTTCGCTCTGGCTCACGATGCGTCCTCGGCGCGATAGACGATCTCCCCTCCCACGATGGTCATGTCGACCCGCGTGGATGGGATGTCCTCTTCTGGCACGGTCAGGATATCCTGGGACAGAATCGTGATATCCGCGAGCTTCCCGGGCGTGAGCGTCCCCTTGAGGTCCTCCTCGAAGGCGGCGTAGGCGGCGTTGATGGTATAGGACTGGAGCGCCTCCATCCGGCTCATCCGCTGGCCAGGGTAGAAGACCTTTCCGTTGCTCATCCGCCGGGACACGGAGGCGTAGTAGCTGGCCAGCGGATCGACGTCCTCCACCGGCGCATCGGTTCCGTTGCTCACCACCGCGCCGCTCCGCATGAGCTTCTGCCAGACGTAGGCACCCTCTTCGGCGCGGCGCGCTCCCAGTCGGGGCTCCACCCACGGACCGTCTGACGTGGCGTGGATGCCCTGCATGGAGGCGATGACTCCGAGCTCTCCGAAGCGTCCGATGTCGTCCGGGTGGAGATGCTGGGCGTGCTCGACCCGCCAGCGGGCGGCGGCGAGCTCACCCCTGTCGGCAAAGGCCGCCTCGAAGATGTTCAGGGTCTCGCGGTTGGCTCGGTCGCCGATGGCGTGCACGCACAGCTGGTACCGGTGCTCCACGGCCAGACGAGCCGTCTCCTCCAGCACCTCCACCGGAGTGGTGTTCAGCCCCGAGCTGGTGGGAAGATCGGTGTAGGGCTCCAGCAGCCAGGCCCCGTGGGAGCCCAGGGCGCCATCCAGCGTGACCTTGATCGCGCGCACCGTGAGCCGATCCGCGCCGTAGCCGATGGTCTTGTAGGTGTCCAGGTTCCGGGCCAGGGCCTCGTTGCCCGCCCGGATCATCATCCACAGGCGGACCTGGAGGAGCCCCTCATCGACGAGCTCCTTCACGAGATCGATGGTCTCGAATCCCGACCCCGCGTCCTGGAACGAGGTGATCCCCTTGGAGAGGACCTCGTCCTGGGCCAGGAGCAGGACCCGGCGTGGGTCAACCGGGGCGGCGTTCCGGCGTGCCGGCCCCAGGAGACCAGAAGCTGTTTCGCGGAAGGCCCCGATGGGATTCCCCTGGGGATCCCGTACGATCTCGCCTCCCCGGGGGTCGGGCGTGTCGGCGGTGATCCCCGCGAGCTCCATCGCCCTCGCGTTCGCGTACGTGGCGTGGCCGCTGGCGTGCGTCAGGACCACCGGATTCTCCGGTGAGACGGCGCTGAGGGAGTGGTGGTACGGGAGCCCGTCCACCTGAGGCTCGGGACGGTGATCCCACTTCTCCTGGTGCCACCCTCTTCCCGTGATGAGCTCGCCCGGCTCGGCCTCCGCGACGGCGTCCGCTACCATGGCGACGATTTCGTCCCAATTCGCCACCGACATGAGGTTGAGCTGGAGCGCCGCGCGGCCGACTCCGGAGTAGTGGCCATGACCTTCGATGAAGCCGGGGATGGCCGTGCGCCCTCCGAGCTCCACCACCTCCGTCTCGGCCCCGATGAACGGACGGATCTGGTCGTCGCTGCCGACGGCAACGACTCGCCCGTCCCGAGCCGCCAGGGCCTGTCCGTCGGGTGTGTCCACATCCACCGTCACGACGTTGCCCCCGAGCAGGACGAGATCGGCCGGCAGGCCGGCGCTTCGGGAGCAGGAGGAGAGCGAGACGGTGAGCGCGAGAACAGAAGCGAAGAGCGCGAAGCGCGTTCGGGCGGTCATGGCGCGGGCCTCGGGGAGTCGACGATGACGGAACGACAGGGCCGGCGCTGCCTCGCCACTGGCCCCGGGACCTTAGAATCGCCCTCTCGGCCGGATCCGGCCAGGGTCGGGCCCGTGATGCTCCGACCGCGGCGGCCTGGGGCGCCTGGTGCGGGTCCGGGTGGTCAGGTCCTGCAGAAGATCCAGCTCAGAACGAGCCGCACGATGCGCTTCATGATGGTGATCATGGTGGGTCCTACGCTTCAGGGCTCTTCGAGGTTTCCCGGGGAAGCGCCATCGTACCTGCGCGAGGGGGCGAATCCGGGCACCGCCGGACGTTGCAGGGCCGATGGGGCCTGGCGATCTTCTTGCCTCCCTGGCAGGCAGCCGGAGCATGGACGGTCGAGTTCCTCGCAGGAGCCACAATGACGTTGAAGTCCTCCCTCAAGACCCTGGTCACCCTCGGCAAGGGGGTCCTCCAGGGACTGCCCGAGGCTGCCGAGGACCGGGACCCCATCGAGCTGTTCCAGGAGTGGTTTGCCGCAGCCAGGGAATCCGGGATACTCCTTCCGGAGTCCGTGGCTCTGGCCACGGCTTCGCCGGAGGGCGTGCCCTCGGTCCGGATGGTCCTCGTGAAGGGCATCGACGAAAGAGGATTCGTCTTCTACACGAACTACGGAAGCCGCAAGGCGCGGGAGATGGAGTCCAACCCCCGGGCTGCGCTGTGTGCCCACTGGCCCGTGCTCGAGCGGCAGGTCCGGATCGAGGGCTCCGTCGCACGGGTTTCCACCGAGGAGAGCACGCGCTATTTCGCCACCCGGGCGCGGGGTAGCCGCATCGGCGCGTGGGCGTCGAAGCAGAGCGAGATCCTGCCGTCCCGGGAGCAACTGGAGGAGCGCTTCCAGCGCGCCAGAGTCGAGCATTCCGGAGACGAGATTCCCCTTCCGCCGTTCTGGGGTGGGTATCTCCTGCGGCCAACCGTGATCGAGTTCTGGCAGGGCAAGGCCGACCGGCTCCACGAGCGCCTCGTCTTCGAGCGCGACGGGCAGGCGTGGTCGACGCACCGACTCTATCCTTGAGCCTGGCGAGCCAAGCGGCACCGCACTGACTCTTGCCTCCCGACCCGTGACCCCCTTCCTTGGGCTCTTTCCCGAGCCGCGGAGGAGTTCGAGTGGCGAAGACGAGATACTTCACGAATCTGACCTTCCGATTCCTCAGGGACCTGGCAGCCCATAACGAGCGTGCCTGGTTCCAGGACAACAAGCGGCGCTACGAGGCCCACGTCCGGGAGCCCGCGCTTCGCTTCATCGAAGATTTCTCGGCCCACCTGAGGCAGATCAGCCCCCACTTCCATGCGGGCCCCCGATCCCTCTTCCGGATCCACAGGGATGTCCGTTTCTCCCGGGACAAGAGTCCGTACAAGACGCATACGGGGATCCACTTCCGTCACGATGCGAGCAAGGACGCCCATGCCCCGGGGTTCTATCTGCACCTGGAGCCCGGGTCCGTCTTCACTGGCGTCGGTATCTGGCATCCCGACGGCCCGACGCTCAGGAAGATCCGGACGGAGATCTCGGAACGACCCGACCGGTGGAAGCGGGCGTCCCGGGGAAAGAGGTTCGTCGAGACCTTCGAGCTTTCGGGCGACAGGCTCACTCGCCCGCCGAAGGGATTCGACCCCGAGCACCCCCTCATCGAGGACCTCAAGCGGAAGGACTTCATCGGGGTGTCCGGGTTGACCCAACGTTTCGTTACCGCACCGGACCTCCCGGATGCCCTGGCCGACGTGTTCGGGGCGGGAAAGCCGCTCATGAGGTTCCTGTGCAAGGCGCTGGACGTACCGTTCTGATACCCGCTGCCGGCGACGCTCGGTGACCCTCGGGCTCCAGGCGTTCCTGGCCATTCTTCCCATCGCCGTGGGGGGAACCCTCCTGGTGGGCTTCCGGGTGCCGGCGCGCCGAGCCATGCCCGCCGCCTACCTGGCCGCGGTGCTGGTGGCTGCGGGAGCGTGGAGGATGCAGGCGTCGAGGGTGGCCGCGGCATCCATCCAGGGACTGTTCCTCACGTTCGACCTTCTCTTCATCGTCTTCGGAGCCCTCCTCCTCCTTCACACTCTGGAGCGTTCGGGGGGTGTCGCCGCCATCCGCCGCAGCTTCGACGGAATCAGCGAGGACCGTCGGGTTCAGGTCGTGATCGTGACCTGGCTGTTCGGTTCGTTCATCGAGGGCGCAGCCGGGTTCGGCACGCCGGCAGCCGTGACGGCGCCGCTGCTGGTCGCCCTGGGCTTTCCTGCAGGCTGCGCCGTGATGCTGGGAATGATGGTCCAGAGCACGGCGGTCACCTTCGGGGCGGTGGGCACCCCGATCCTGGTGGGCGTCCAGGGAGGCCTGGGAGGAGAGGCGTTCACCGCCGACCTCGCTCTGGCGGGGCTCGGCATGATGGACTACCTGCGTGCCGTCACGGCCCGGGCGGTTCTACTCCACGCGGCGGCTGGCGTGCTCATGCCCACGTGGATGGTGATGATGATGACCCGCTTCTTCGGCGCCAACCGTTCGTGGACCGAGGGTCTCCGGGTTCTCCCGTTCACGGTCTTCGGCGGGCTGGCGTTCACGGTGCCCTACGTGCTCTTCGGCACGCTGCTGGGCCCGGAGTTTCCGTCCCTCCTCGGTGCGCCCCTCGGTCTCGCCATTGTCGTCTTCGCCGCCCGCCGCGGCCTGTTGCTCCCCGCCGACACCTGGTCCTTCCCCCCACGCCGGCAGTGGAGCGCCGAATGGGTCAGCGGATTGGAGCAGGAGATGGCGGAGGTCCCGGTGGGAAAGGGGGTCTCCGCCGCCATGGCCTGGGCCCCCTATCTGCTTCTCGGCATCCTGCTCGTTCTCACCCGCCTTCCGTCCCTTCCCCTGGGCGCCTGGCTCCGGATCCCGGCGGTCTCGTGGAGCGACATCTTCGGCACCGGCATCACCGGATCCACCACGCCCCTCTACCTTCCCGGGTTCATTCTCATCGTCGTGGTCGCCATCACCGCCTGGCTCCACCGGATGCCCCTGCCCGAGCTCGGCGCGGCCGTACGATCCTCGGCCCGGGTCCTCACGGGCGCCGGGGTGGTCCTGGTTTTCACCGTGCCCATGGTGCGGGTGTACATCAACTCGGACGTCAACGGGGCGGGCCTGTTGTCCATGCCCATCGCCATGGCGGAGTGGGTCGCCGGAAGCGTGGGACAGGTTTGGCCGCTCTTCGCCGGGGTCACGGGGGCTCTCGGTGCGTTCATCGCCGGCTCGAACACCGTGAGCAACCTCATGTTCTCCGCCTTCCAGTACGGCGTAGCCCAGCGCCTCGCCATGTCCACCGTCCTGGTGGTCGCCCTGCAGGCGGTGGGTGCGGCAGCCGGAAACATGATCGCCATCCACAACGTGGTGGCTGCCTCGGCCACCGTGGGTCTTCTCGGACGGGAAGGCTCCACGCTCCGGAAGACGATCCTGCCTACCCTCTACTACCTGGCGGTCATCGGCGTGCTGGGCCTTCTGGCCATCCACGTCTTCCAGGTGCCCGATCCCCTGATGGGCACTTGACCGTTCGCCGGGCGGAGCCCGTAACCCCGGGGCCGGACGGTCAGGCCCGTTCCAGAATCGGCTTCAACGCATCGTGCAGGTCCGGCTTCCCAAGGACGTCGAGCTCGTAACGCACTCGCGTGTGCGGGACCGGAATCCGCACCAGTCGGGCCAGGTCGATGGGGGTCCCCACGGCCACGGCGTCAATGCCACCTTCGGCCGCCTTCATCAGGGTCGCCTCCAGGTCGGCCACCTGTTGGGGGCCATAGCCCATCGCCGGCAGGAGCGGCCCGAGGTCGGGGTACGCCTGGAACGTGTCCCGAAGCTCGCCCACCAGGAAGGGTCGCGGGTCCACGATCTCGGCCGCGCCGGCGTCCCTGGCACCGAGCGTCCCCGCGCCGTACTTCATTCCACCGTGAGTCAGCGTCGGCCCGTCCTCGACCACGAGCACGCGCTTGCCCGCGAGGACCCCGGGATCATCCACGGTCAGCGGCGACGCCGCCTTCAGCACCATGGCCGTGGGATTCACCCGGGCGACATTGGCCAGGACCGTGTCGACCCCTGCAGGCTCGGCCGTCTGGATCTTGTTCACCACCACCACGTCGGCCAGCCGCAGGTTCGTCTCACCGGGGTAGTACCCAAGCTCGTGTCCAGGCCGGTGCGGGTCCACCAGCGTGATGTACACGTCCGCGCGGAAGAAGGACGTATCGTTGTTCCCGCCGTCCCAGAGGACCACGTCCGCCTCGGCCTCGGCGCTCCTGAGGATGGCCTCGTAGTCGACGCCGGCGAACACCGGAGATCCATTGGCGATGTGAGGCTCGTACTCCTCCCGCTCCTCGATGGTCGCCTGGTACCGGACCAGATCCTCCTCGCCGGCGAACCTCTGGACCCGCTGCTCGAGGAGATTCCCATAGGGCATGGGATGGCGCACGACGCCCACCTTGAGACCTGCGTCCCGCAGAATATTCGCTATGGCCCTGCTGGTCGGGCTCTTCCCCACTCCCGTCCTCGAAGCGCACACGGCCACCACAGGCCTGGAGGACTCGAGCATGGTGCGGCTGGCACCGCCCAATTCGAAGTCGGGACCCAGGGCATTTACGCGGCTGGCCATGTTCATCACGTATTGATAGGACACGTCCGAATACGCCATGACGCACCGCGTGACTCCTTCTTCCTCGATGATCGTCTCGAGATCGTCCTCGGGTCGGATGGGGATGCCTTCAGGATACCGCTCCCCTGCCAGCTCCGGGGGGTAGCGCCGGTCGTCGATGTGGGGGATCTGCTGGGCCGTGAATGCCACGACCGTGGTGGTGGGGTCGTTTCGATAGACGGTGTTGAAGACGTGGAAGTCACGCCCCGCGGCTCCGAGAATCAAGACTCGCTCGTTCATGTCGGCGTTTCTTTTTCTTGAGGTTTCGGGGGAGGGCCCAAGGAGGCATAACATCACGGGGCAGCCCGGTCCACCCGCGGGCGGGAGGAACGATCCGTCCTCCCGATCACTCGGGAGCGCGGAGCGCCTCGGCGATGGAATCGGCCACGGCCTCCAGGCATCGCGCTCCGGTCTCCTCGTTCATTCCCTCGGCGTTGCCCAGGATGCCATTCGGCGTCACGGAGCGGAATCCGTCGCGGAAGATCCTCTCCAGCAAGGGGCCGTCCGTACCCCCGGTGTAGCCCTTTTCAGCAGCCGCTCGTCGGACGAGATCCGGACGGATCACCAGCATCTCCGAGCTCTCGGCGATGTCGGCGTGGCCACCGACGCGGGACCCCAGCCCACACGTCTCGTCCACGGCCCGGATCCAGATGTCCAGGAAGCCTTCGAAATCGGTGTACGCGCGGACTTCGCAGTCGGGGGCCACCGCACGGTTGAGGTCGTCGAGCATGTCGGCCAGAGGGCCGAAGTTCCCGCCGTGGGACGGTACCAGGAAGATGCGCTGGAACCCGTGACGCGAGAGGCTGACGCAGTAGTCCAGGCAGACGGCCTCGAGCGTGGTGCGTCGAAGCGAGAGAGTTCCCGGAAAGCCCATATGGTGCTCGGAGCAGCCCACGCGGATGGTCGGTGCCACCAGGGCGTCCCCCAACCGCCGAGCCACCGCCAGGGCCAGGTGGTCACCGCGGACCGCATCCACCAGGAGGGGCAGGTGCGGGCCATGTTGCTCCACCGCCGCCACCGCGACCACGACGGATGTCCTTCCCAACGCCAGGGCTTTCCCCACCTCGGGCCAGGTCATCTCCTCCATGAGGCGCTCCACATCGTCGCTCATGTCATTCGCACTCCTCCATCACCTGAAGCACGTCCAGGCGAGGCCTCCCGGCCCGATCCCCCGGCTGTCCGCCGCTACCTCCGGGCCTCGGGTTCGGGTCGACTGGACGGCGGAGATGCCAGTCCGTCTCCGCCTGGTAGGCGGCGGCCAGGGACAGGAGTCGCTCCTCCCCGAAGGGCTTCCCTCCCAGCATCCCACCCACGGGCAGGTCGAAGCCCCGGGAGCGCTCGAAGCCGATGGGGAACGTGATCAGGGGCAGGCCGATGATGTCGAAGGGGATGGGAGACGTCTGGGCCACCACGTCGCACTCCTCGAATATTCCCTCGAGCACCCGCTCCAGGAGCAGCAGCTTCGCACGCTGGCCCCGCAGGTACTCCGGTCCGGAGAGGAGCAGTCCGTTGATCCAGGGGGACAGGGAGACGCCGAACAGCCTCACGTCCCGCCGCAGGTGCTCGAGGAAGGGCTCGGCTCGCTCCGGAAGGCGGACATTGTTGAAGTCCGAGCCGGTGAGCGTCTCCCAGTCCTCGGGCAGCGCCACCTCCACGATCCGCGCACCGAGGGACTCGAACGTCGCCAGCATCGTCCGTCGAGCCTCCACCTCGGCTTCGTTGCGTTCCCTCGCGACGCGTAGCCTTTCCTCCCGTGCGACGGGATCCACCTGCCGTTCGCTTCGAAAGCGTCCCGGGTCCCGTGGCTCGGGTACGTCCAGGAACCCCGGCGGAACCCCGACGGTCGTGGGCCACCGGAGGGTGACGCGTCCGCCCTGCCGCACTGCATCCGCCGCCAACCCGTAATCGGGCACCGATGGCAGACCCAGGGTCCGGGAATCTGCAGGATCCGGACCGGCCATGGTCTGCAGCATAAGCGCCGCATCCTTGGCGTCCCGGGCCAGGGGTCCGGCATGATCCCGGGTGTAGGACAGTGGGATGATGCCGTGCAAGGAGACGCGTCCCATGGTGGGCTTGAGGCCGGTGAGTCCCTGGCGGCTCGACGGGTTGGTGATGGACCCACCGGTTTGCGTCCCCGTGCTCGACGCGGCGAGGCGAGCCGCGACGGCGGTGGCAGATCCCGAGGAGGAACCTCCGGGGCTGACGTCCGGGTCGTGGGATGCCCACGCGTTCATAGTGGTGGCCTCCCCGTCGGGAGTCGTGGCCCGGCTCGTGGCCAGCGGACCCATCTGGGTCTTTCCCAGGAGGATGGCGCCCGCGGCCGATAGCCGCGCCCAGGACGTGGCGTCCGACTCCGGCACGAAGTCGGCGAAGATATGCGAGTTCGCCGTCGTGAGGACTCCGCTCGTGTGGTAGTTGTCCTTGATGGCGAGGGGAATGCCGTGCAACGGCCCCCTCCACTCCGTCCCGTCCAGGGACCGGGCGATGGAGCGGGCCTGGTCGGCGGTCACGGTGTTGAACGCCAGGAGCACCGGGTCCAGCGCGTCGATTCGCCCCAGGTAGCCGTCCACCACATCAGACGGGGCCAGGGCGCCCTCCCGGATGAGGGAGGCGAGCTGGGCGAGGGTCATCTCCCAGGGGCGCGTCGCGCGGACGTCCTCCGGCCGGGGGAGAACATCCGCCGGACGCGAGAGAGGCGACGGTGGTGCCGTCGACCCCGGGACGATGGGGGTGGGGGCGCAACCCGCGGCGGCCGCGGCCGTCAGCAGACCCATCCGCTCGAGGAAGCTCCGGCGATCCACCCACTCGTCCTGGGGCCCGGCCCGTCCCGGGGTACGGCGGGTTTCGTCAGCCATCCTCTCCGGCTCCCTCCACAGCCATGGACACGGCCGCCGGGTACATGGCGGGAGCCACCCGCTGGACGTCCGGAGCGAAGTCGAGGATGGCGGGCGGGGTGCTTCGGAGGAAGCGCCGGGCGCCAGCCAGGATACGGCGACGGTCCGCCGGGGCGTCGGGATCGTCCTCTGCAAGGACGCCAAGGTCCACGCCGAGGTGGCGGAGCCGAGTCAGCACATACGCGTCCAATTCGGCGTCCGTGAGCTCTTGAACGTTCTTGACCGCCATTCATGTCTCCTGTTGGGGTCGATGCTCCTCCGGTCCGACGAGCCGGCGGACGCGCAAAAGTAGAGGGGTAGGCACCCCACGGTCGAGTCCGCGTGGGAAGTTCCCCGCGGCTGTGTGGACCCGGGATCACGGACAGACTGCCAACTCTTCCCTATCTTTGGACAGACCGCACCGGAGGGCTCCGATGGCCAGAGAGCCAGAGCACCTGACCCAGGATGAGGCCACCCGCCTCTGGGCTCGAGCTGTCCAGCTGCAGGCCGACGACGCCCGCGAGGCGGAGGCTCGCGCGGCGGGGGAGGCGGCCGGGCAGCTGGACGTCGGTTCCAGGGGGACCCCCGGGGGCTACGCCCTTACCCACGTCCGAACCGCCGCCATCGAAGCAGGCATCGGCGCCGATTTCTTCGATACCGCCCTGGCAGACCTCCGGGCCGAGCAGGCGTTCCCCTATCGGGCCCACGGGCCTGGCCTACGATGGGCTCGACTCCTCCTGGGCCACCCGGAGGACGCCGTGACGGTGCGACGGGTCATCGAGGCCAGCACCGGCGACGTCCTCGCGGCGCTGGAGGCGGTGCTTCCCGCCTCTCCCTACGGCCTGACTCTGCGGGACCAGGCCGGCGATCCCGCCACCGGCGGGATTCTCGTCTTCGACATCATGGGGGCCAGCTTCACCGGACAGGGGGGCGGTGGCTTCGCCGCTGAAGCCAGCTGGGCGGACTTCCGGCAGGTGATCGTCTCCGTTCGAGAGCCGGGCACCGAGCCACCGAGCGTCGAGCTGACGATCCGGGCCCCCGTGGCGTGGGCCTTTTCCGTGAACGCCGGTTTCTCCGGGCTCTTCACCGTCCTGGGCGGGGGTCTGGGGCTCGGCCTCGGGTCCGCCGGAGGGGCAGGGGTCGCTGCTCTGGCGGCGCTGCTGGGCCTCACGGGCGGCGCCGTCGGGGTGCTGGCAGCCCTGGTGGTGACGGGCGGCGCCGTCGGCGGTGGCCTGGCGGGATCCAGGCTCTATCGGGTGCTGTATCGCCATGCCCTCGGAAAGGGCCGAACGGCCCTGGAGGGCCTCGCAGCGGCCGTCTCGGCCCAGGCACAAGGCGGCTGGGGGATCCGCCCGACCCTCGACCCCTCGGTGTCCACCGACCCGCTGCCGGGGCGGCATCCCGAGGCAGGCTGAGAAAGGACTGGCGCGGGCGCCCCACGAACCCATCGTGCGGGCGTCCGGGGAAAAGTGTGACGAGGGTCGGTACGGAATGACCCGCCGGTCGCATCCACGGAGCCTGTCGGCTCCTCTCCAGGATACGCGAAGTTTCACCTAAACCGATGTATTCCATACACATAGGGGACGGTGTGCAACCCCCCTTCCCCTGTGGTATGCCGGTTGCGAAGAACCCCGGAGCGCGGCACCGATCGGTGTCCGTCGGTTCCAGACCCCGAGCCGGATGAGCACGGCGGGGAACCTTACCTTCGCGAAGGCCGCAAGGCCGGAGGAAAGCGACAATGATGGATCTGATGAATCGGTTCTGGAGTGACGAGGCCGGGCAGGGCCTTACGGAGTACGCCCTGGTGCTGGCCCTCATCTCGATCGGCCTGATCGCGGTGCTGGTGCTCTTCCGCGATGCCATCGGCCGGGTGTTCGACCGGGTGGTTTCCGTCCTGGACGGCGCCCCTGAGGGAGGCTACACGCCCGGCGGCTGATACGCCCCGCCCGGCGTGGTCGGGAACCGCCGGGGGTGTCGGCTCGGCACCCCCGGTTTCCCGCGTCCACAAACCTTGTGACAGACACGGATCGACACCCCGGAACACGGAACCCTCTATGGACCTCCTCTTCGTCCTCGTGTTGACCCTCTCCGTGGTCTACGACCTCCGCGAGCGGCGTATCCCCAACGCGCTCACGGTGGGCGGCGTGTGCGCCGCCCTCGTGCTGCGCCTGGTGATCGACCCGTCGACGGCCGTCGGTGGACTCCAGGGAGCGGGTCTCGGCCTCGTCGTCGCCCTACCACTTTTTGCGCTGGGTGCCTTCGGAGCTGGAGACGGCAAGCTGGTCATCGCCATGGGTGCGTTCCTTGGCTGGGAGGGTTTGCCTACCGCGCTCCTCATCGGGGGAGCGGTGGGCGGGCTTCTGTCGCTCGGGTATGCCGTCCGACGCGGTGTCGTCCTTCCAGTCCTCTACCAGACACGAGACCTGGCGCTCTACTGTGTTACGCTCGGTCGAGGCGGAGAGCGCCGGACGCTGTCGAGCTCCTCGGCCACCACGGTTCCGTATGGCGTCGCGATCGCCGTCGGGGCGGTGGCGGCGTGGATGACCGGGGGTCCGCTACCATGAGGGGCGACTCCACAGGGCGTCCGGTCCGCCACGGGCAACACCGTGACCGCTCGGGCCAGGCCCTCGTCGAGTTCGCCCTGGTCATTCCTCTGCTCCTCGCACTCATCATCGGAGTGGTTGAGCTGTCCCGGGCGTGGAACGTGCATCAGGTGCTCACGAACACGGCGCGCGAGGCGTTGCGCTCCGCGGTCGTGGACAATCCCGCGTATACGCAGGACGAGATGCACCTCCGCATCAACGAATCACTCCGCCTGGCATCCCTCGACCCAGCCAAGGTCGAGGTCTCCATAGACGGGTGGAAATCCGGTACCGGCAACCCAGCCAAGATCGAGATCCGGTACCCCTATGAGTTCAACCTTCTCGGACCGCTGATGGAGTGGTCGACCGGGCACCGGGCGGTCACGCTCTCCACGGCGTTCATCATGCGAAACGAGTAGCACGGGCCACCAGGATTAGCCATGAAGAACGCACGAGTCTGGCTCACGTTGACCGGCGCCCTCATCTCGGGGATCACGGCCGGATATCTGGCGTTGGTGTACGTGAGCGAAGAGCCCACGGCGCTGGCCGCAGCGGTACCGGAGGGGACCCAGATGGTGGTCGCCAAACGCGACCTCGAGGCGGGTGCCATCCTCACCCGGGAGGACCTGGAGGTGGTGGATTGGCCTTCGAACCGCCTCCCCGAGGACTTCGTCACCCAACCGGGCGAGGTCGTGGGACGGGGGCTCATCAGCACCGTCCGGCGGAACGAGCCCCTGCTGGCCACCAAGGTGGCACTACGAGAGGCGGGGGGCGGGCTCGCCATCACCATTCCGGCCGGAAAGCGTGCGCTCTCCGTAGAGGTCGACGAGGTCATCGGCGTCGCCGGCTTCGTGCTGCCGGGGACACGGGTGGACGTGGTCGCGACGCTCATGCCGGGCACAAACCGCAGTCAGACGGTCTCGCGGATCATCCTCCAGAACATCGAGGTCCTCACCGCGGACCAGTCCTACCAGAAGGACGTAGGTGGCGATCCGGTCCTGGTGACCGTCGTCACCCTGCTGGTGGATCCCGACGAGGGAGAGGCTCTGACGCTCGCGGCCACGGAGGGCCAGATCCAGCTCGCCCTCCGGAACACGCTGGACGTCGACTCCGTGTCGACCGGGGGCGCTCGGATTCAGGCCCTGGTGGGCGGCACCGTCCGCACGCCCGCCGCGGCGCCAACGGGCTCGACCCGACCGCCACCGGCCCCGACGGTCGTGGAGACCTACAAGGGTGGAAACCGGACCCTGCTCAAGTTCAACAACAAGGGTGGATGACCATGCACGCCCAGGCTCGCCGCATCATCGGTCCGGCCCGCGTCTTCGTCGCGGCACTCGGGCTCACGCTCCTCGGGCTCGCCGCTCCCAGGAGCCTGCACGGCCAGTTCATCATCTCCGAACCGGAGTCCGTGATCTCCATCGCCCGGGGGACGTCGGCGCTCATCGACTATCCGGGTGAGCTCACCCGCGTCTCCGTCACCGACGTCTCGGTGGCCGAGGCGGTGGTCATGTCTCCCACCGAGGTCCTCATCAACGGGATCGGCATGGGGACCACGAGCCTGTTCCTCTGGGACGCGGCCGGTGCCCGTCGGCTTTATTCGGTGGAGGTGACCGCCGACGTGGCGACGCTCGGCCGATACATCGACCTGCTGTTTCCGGAAGAGGATATCGAGGTCAGCGCCCAGGGCAACACGGTCATCCTGTCCGGGCGGGTGAGCGAGGCGTTCGTGGCCCGCCGGGCCATCGAGCTCGCCCAGGGCACGGGAGCGGAGGTTCTGGACAACCTCCAGACGCCAGCAGCGAGGCAGATCCTCCTCGAGGTTCGCTTCGCCGAGGTGAGCCGCGATGCCATCAAGACGCTGGGGAACAACATCATCCGCAGCGTCAATCCCCATCGGCTCGACGCCGACGGAAGGTGGGAGGTGGGAACGGACAGTGAGGGCATCATGGACCTGTCCCTCATCAGCAGCGACTCTCAGCTCAGCGTGATCATCCAGGCTCTGAAGACCAACGGTGACTTCCGGAGCCTGGCGGAGCCCAACCTCCTCGCCCTCGACGGCGAGGAAGCCTCCTTCCTCGCGGGTGGAGAGTTCCCGTTCCCGTCGATCCAGGGAGGGAGCAACGCGAACGCGGTCACCGTGGAGTGGCGGGAGTTCGGCGTGCGCCTGCGCTTCACGCCGCGCGT
>JARRLD010000045.1:0-19182 GCA_037387345.1 Gemmatimonadota bacterium | reverse complement strand
CCGGCGTCCTCTTCCTCGGCCTCGGCCTCTTCCTCGTCCGAGGCCTTCTCGGACGACGCGGGGGACGTCTCGCGGCGATCGTCGCCGTCGCCCTGCTCGCCGTCCTCGTCACCCCGGGCCGCGGCATCCCGGGCCGCCCGGGCCGCGGCGATCTCCTCATCCGACTTCCGCTCGGGCGTCTCGGTGACCTCCGCAACGATGCGCCGGTTGGCGGCGTCGGATTCGAGGATGCGGACGTCCACCGCGTCGCCCGACCCGTAGTACTCCTCGAGGCGCGTGGCGTCATCCACCCCGGAGTGGGACACGGGAACGAAGCCCTCGATGTCGTCGCCCAGGTCCACCACGATGCCCTTGTCCTGCACGCGGACCACGGTGGCCTCGGCTTCCACCCCCGGAGCGAAGCGCTCCGAGATCGTGGGCCACGGATCGTCCTGCAGCTGCTTGATGCCCAGGGAGATCCGCTTGTTCTCGGCGTCCACGTCGAGCACCATCACGTCGACTTCCTGGCCCTTCTGCACGACCTCGGACGGGTGCTCCACCCGCCGGGTCCAGGACATGTCGGACACGTGCACGAGGCCGTCGATGCCCATCTCGATCTCGACGAAGGCGCCGAAGGAGGTGAGGTTGCGCACCACACCCGCGAGCTTGGTGCCCGTGGGGTACTTGACCGGGAGGGCCAGCCACGGATCCTCCTCGATCTGCTTCATCCCCAGCGAGATCTTCTCGTCCTTCGGGTCCACCTTGAGGACGACGGCCTCGATCTCCTCGCCGATGGAGACCACCTTCGACGGATGCCGGACGTTGCGCGTCCAGGACATCTCCGAGATGTGGACCAGGCCCTCGACGCCCTTTTCCAGCTCGACGAAGGCCCCGTAGTTCGTGATGGAGACGACCTTGCCATGGACGCGGGCGCCGACCGGGTACTTCTTGTCGATGTCGGTCCAGGGATAGGGCAGAAGCTGCTTCATGCCCAGCGAGATGCGCTCCCGGTTCCAGTCGATGTCCAGGACCTTCACGTCCAGCGCCTTCCCGATCTCCACCACCTCGGACGGATGGCCTACCCGGCCCCAGGACATGTCCGTGATGTGGAGGAGCCCGTCGAGCCCGCCCAGGTCGATGAAGGCGCCGAAGTCGGTGATGTTCTTCACGATGCCCTCGCGCACCTGTCCGACCAGGAGCTCCTTGACCAGGGTCTCCCGCTTCTTCTCCCGCTCGGCCTCCAGAATCACCCTCCGGGAGACCACGATATTGCGACGCCGCTTGTTGAGCTTGATGATCTTGAACTTGTAGGTCTCGCCGATGAGATCCTCGATGTTCGGGACCCTCCGCAAAGCGATCTGGGATCCCGGCAGGAAGGCGTCCACGCCCATGAGGTCCACGGTGACCCCGCCCTTGATCTTGCGGACCAGAATGCCCTTGACCGGACGGTCGGCCTCGTGGGCTTCCCGGATCTTCTCCCACACGCGCAGGAAGTCGGCCTTCTTCTTGGAGAGGACCACGACCCCGTCGTCGTCCTCCAGGCTCTCCAGGAGCACCTCGACCTCGTCCCCGGCTTCGGGAGGGTCCTTGAACTCGTCCAGGGCCACGGAGCCTTCGCTCTTGAACCCGAACTCGAGAATCACCGAGCTGTCCGTGACCCGCAGGACCCTGGCCTCCACGATCTCGCCCTCGCGGATGTCCTGGAAGTCCTCCGAGAACTCCTCGAGAAGCGCCTCGAAGTCCTCCTTGGAGGTGCTCAGGGGCTCCTCTCCGTAGGGATCGTGGAGGAGCTCCGGAGAGATCCCTACGGGCGTATCGTCGCCCTCGTCGCCCTCGTCGTCGTCGTCGGCCGCCACTACTTCGCCGGTCAGGGCATCGATGGCGATGGATTGCTCTTCGGCCAACTCCTGTGCCGTGAGCTCGGTCTCTTCGCTGGGGATCTGGTTTTCCGTCATCAGTCTCGGTAGCCGCGCTGGCGCGCGCATCGTGCCGGAATCCCGAGGACGGGACGTCCGGGCCGCGGGGAAAAGAAGAAAGGCCGGAGGTCGCGCTGCTGGCGTCCTCATGGGCCTTTCGGCGAACGTCGTCTCGAAGCCGGGCGTCCGGTCCCGAGACATGGTAAGGTACCCGGAGGGCCCAGGGGCGTCAACGATTCTGGCCTTCGTCGCCCAGTCGCCTCCGTGCGAGGTCCACCACGGCCCGGACCTGCTCCTCGAACGTCAGCCGGGTGGTGTCGATCTCCAAGGCTCCCTGCGGCTTGCGAAGCGGGGCGTGGGCCCGCTCGGAGTCCCGCCGATCCCGGCGAGCGATGATCTCGGCCTCGTTCCGGATCTCGGCTGCCTCGGGCTCGCTCCCGGTCCGCTCCAGCAGGCGTCGTCGCGCCCGCTCCTCCAGGTCGGCCACCAGGAAGACCTTCACGTCGGCGTCGGGAAAGACCACGGTGCCCATGTCCCGACCGTCTGCCACGAGCCCCCCCTCCTGGCCGGCGGAGCGCTGAAGGTCCAGCAACGCGCCCCGCACGGCCGGCAGCCGGGCCAGCCGGGAGGCGTGCGACGTGACGGCCTCGGTGCGCAGCTCGGGGCCGAGAACCTGCTCCCCCAGGCGGATCTCGAAGGTTCCCCCACGGGCGTGGATGCTCAGCGGAAGAGTGCTCAGCTCCTCCTCCGTGAGCGTCTCCCAGAGCCCGCCCTCCCCGTGCTCCGACAGCAAGGCGCAGGCGATGGCCCGGTAGAGGGCGCCCGAATCCAGATGCCGGAACCCCAGCTTCCGGGCCACCGCCCGGGCCGTGGTGGATTTCCCCGACCCGGCGGGGCCGTCGATGGTGACCACTCCCGCTCGTGCCATCCCCGTCACCTTTCCCTACTTTTCCCGTCGCTGGACGACGGTGTCCAGCATGGTCCAGAAGCCCGGAAAGCTCACGGACGCGGCGCCAGGATCATCGACCGTGATGCGGTTGCCCGCCAGGGCCCCCAGGACCCCGAACGCCATGGCGATCCGGTGGTCGCCGTGGGTGCGGACGCGACCGACCAGCGGTGCGTCGGTGCCCTGCACCGTCAGCCCGTCGTCCAGCTCTTCGGCCTCGATCCCGAGGGCCTGGAGGTTTTCCACCAGCGCAGCGATCCGGTCCGACTCCTTGTGCCGGAGCTCCCCGGCTCCGGTGATGCGGGTGACCCCCGCGGCTCGGGCGCCCAGCACCGCCACGAGGGGAAGCTCGTCGATGAGGCCGGGCACCTCGGCCGCGCCCACGTCCGTGGCACGCAGCGCTCCGGCGGTGACCCCAACCGTGCCGGACGGCTCCCCGGCGCCCCCGCCCCCGTCGCCGTCGGGCTCCACGTCGACCCGGGCGCCCATCCTGCGCAGCACGTCCAGGAAGGCGGTGCGCGTGGGATTCAGCCCCACGTCGGGCACCTCGACGCCGTCCGCCGAGCCTCCCAGGGCCGCCAGCGCCAGGGGAAACGCGGCCGATGAGATATCTCCGGGCACCCGGAAGTCCAGGGGCCTGAGCGTCTTCGGCGGATCCCGAAGCTCCACGCTCCACCCCGAGGACCGGGCGTGGCCCACCACGCGGGCACCCATGACCGTCAGGAGACGCTCGGTGTGGTCCCGCGACCGCCTGGGCTCGGTGAGGAGCACGAAGGCGTGCCCGGTCAGCCCGGCCAGCAGGAGGGCGCTCTTCACCTGGGCGCTCGCCACGGGGCTGTCCCACTGCAGGGGTCTCAGCGGCTGCGTGCCGGACACCTGAAGGGGGAGCCGGGACGGCTCTCCCAGCTCCCGGAACCCGGCCCCCATGGCACCCAGGGGCGTCGTCACCCTGCCCATGGGACGGCGCCGGAGGGACGGATCGCCGGTGACCACCCGCCGACCGGGGGCCCCCGCCAGGACGCCCAGCAGCAGGCGCGCTCCGGTGCCCGAGTTGCCCAGATCCAGCGGCGCGTCCGGAACGGCGAGGCCCGACAGGCCCACGCCCCGGACCCACACGTCCCCTCCGTCTTCGGGAATGGCTGGCACGTCCACGCCCAGGGCCCGCAGAGCCCCCGCGGTGGAGGCGGCGTCACCCCCGTGCAGGAGCCCGCCCAGGCGGCTCCGCCCTTCGGCCAGACCCGAAAGGATCAAGGCCCTCTGGGTGAGGGACTTGTCGCCGGGAACCCGGACGATCACGTCTCCCCCTCTCCCCACCGGCGCGTCCGTTCCATCCTCTCGGCCAGGGCGTCGGTCTCCCCCGCCTCGATGAGGTCGGCGAGCTCTCCCACCGCCCTGGAGAGGCTGTGCAGATGGGCCACCAGCTCCGGCGGGGCGTGGCGCAGGATGTCTCGCCACATCTCGGGGGAGCTCATGGCGAGCCGCGTCATGTCGTGGCCGCCGGGACCCAACGCGCTGCGGCGGACTCCCTCCGAACGCAGGACCTCGGCGAGGGCGGTCGCCGTCATCTGCGGCAGGTGGCTCACCCGCGTCATCACCGCGTCGTGGGTGTGGGCGTCGATGGGGACCGGGCTTGCGCCCAGCGCCGTCCACAGCTGGAAGATGCGCTCGTAGGCGTCACGGCTGCTGTCACGCGCGGTGAGGTACACGGTGGCGTCCCGGAAGAGATCGACCCGGGAGGCGCCGAAGCCCGAGTGGGCGCTCCCGCACAGGGGGTGGCTTCCCACCCAGCGCTCGGTCAGTCCGGCCCGCCTGGCCGCCTCGCGCACCGGGGCCTTGAGGCTCGCGACGTCGGTGACGACGGCCCCGTCGGCCAGGTGTTGCCCGAGGGAGCCCAGGAGCGCACAGGTGGCCTCCAGGGGGGTGGCCAGGATCACCAGATCGGCGCCGGACACGGCCTCGCCGAGGCTCCCGACCACGGCCTCCAGGACGCCCGCTTCCGCCGCCGCCCGACGGTCTTCCGGGTCCGTCGCCCACCCCCTCACACGGGGAGGGCGTGCGACGGCGGCCAGCGCCCGGGCCAGGGACCCACCCATGACCCCTAGGCCCACCAACGCCACCGACCGGAAGGGCACGCCGGAGGGATCAGCGGGCATCGGGCCCCAGGATGTAGACCAGGGGGACCCGGGTCAGGAGGGGATCCCGCCCCACGAGGGACAGGAACATCCCCTCCCTCTCCCGATGCCGCTCCAGGGAGTCGAAGGGAACGTCCAGCCGGAGAAGGCCGCGCAGGGGCCCCCGGTGCCGAAGGCCCACCATGGCGACCCCCACCTCCTGCCCGAAGACCATCCGGGCCAGCTCCACCGCCTTCCACTGGGCGGCTCGGACCTCGATGCGCCCGAGTCGCTCCTCCTCGGTGAGGCGTTCCTGAAGCGGGGCATCGGGTCGATCGGACCGTTCGTCCCCGCCGTCCGGGCGAAGAGGGATGAGGCTGCTCACGGACCGTCCGTCGCTCCGGCTCCCGCCGACGCGGGCTCGTCGCTGTCCGATCCCTCCGGGTACGGGACCTCCACGACGAGGCCGTCGTGGGCGACGCGCGTTGCCGGGAAGACACGCCGCGCCTCGCCCTCGAGCAGCCCGGGCTGATCGGCGTATCGGGCGGACAGGTGCGTCAGGTACAGCTGGCCCACGCGGGCCTCGCGAGCCAGGTGGGCAGCCTCCACCGAGGTCGAGTGATGGGTCTCCCTGGCGCGCTCTTCCTCGTCGCCCCCGAAGGTGGCTTCGTGGATGAGCACGTGGGCGCCCCGGGCGCGCTCGAGGGTGGACGGGCACGGACGGGTATCCCCGCTGTAGACGACCAGGCGTCCGGGCCGGGGCGGTCCCACCACCTCTCCCGGCTGGATGGTCCTGCCTCCCACCTCCACCGACTCACCGCGGTGGAGCCGGCCGAAGAGGGGGCCCTCCGGGATCCCGAGCTCCTCCGCCCGGTCGACGTCGAACCGGCCCAGCCGCTGATCCTCGACCAGGGCCCATCCCACCGCGCCGGTTCCGTGGGCCACGCGAAATGCCTCCACGGCATACCCGTCCCCGGGCACCCGGTCTCCCGGGGCCAGCTCGGAGATCTCCACCGGGAACGGAACGCGGTCGACGCCCAGGTGCACCGCCGACTGCAACACCTGCGCGGCGCCTCGGGGGCCCCAGAGCGTGAGGGGATCGGTCCGGCCCTGCAGCGCCATGGTGCGGAGCAGGCCCGTGATGCCCAGGAAGTGGTCCCCATGGAGGTGGCTCACGAAGATGGCTTGAACACCGAACCCCGTGCCGTAGCGCATCATCTGGCGCTGGGTGCCCTCGCCGCAGTCGAACAGCATCAGATCGCCCTCGCGCTGGACGGCAAGTGCGCTGACGTTCCGCCCTACGGTGGGACGGGAGGCGGCGGTGCCGAGGAACGTGAGGCGGATCATGACATGCTGTCGCGACAGGATGCTGGGGAGGGAGGGCCGTTTCCCCAGCATCAAGGTAGCCTTCACGCCCCCGACCGTCCAAGCCGGGGAGCAGGGCTACCAGATGCGGAGCTGGATCTGGAACGTCCGCCCCGGCTGGGGCAGTCCGCACTGGTCGAACACCAGGGCGTCCGTGACGTTGCGCACCGAGATCGAGGCGTCCACGCTGCGCATGGTTCGGGATCCGGAAAAGAGCCTTCGAAGGCTGAGGTCCACCGATCGGCTCGACTTCAGCGGCTGCAGGCCTCCGGTTTCGGGGTTCGCGCAGCGTTGCTCGCCCATGTACCGGAGCTGGCCCACGGCCCGCGCGCCTGCGGGCACGGGAACCTCCAACCCGGCCTTTCCCGCCACCGAGGGCTCGTATTCCAGGTCCACCTTGGTCCCGTCCGCCTCGTGGCCGTGAACGTGCTGGAGCGTCAGATCCCCAGTGAGGAGGGCGGGCCCGACAGTACCGACGGCCAGCAGCTCCAGGCCCGTGCTGCGTATCTCGTTCTGGTTGATGCGCTTGAACTTGCGGTTTCCGATCTCATCCACGATAGAGGTGCGGATGATCCCGTTGGTGAGCCGGTGGTGGAACACCACCGCCTGGAACTCCCCGTCACCGGTATGGACGGTGACGCCCCCCTCCCCACCCCACAGCTTCTCGGGGCGCAGGTCGGGGTTGGGCTCGAAGCGGCCGAGGGCGCCGGAGTAGAGCTCCCGGAGGGACGGAAAGCGGGCCCGTCGGCTCACCCCGCCGTGGAGGGACACTCCGTCCCGGACGAGGGAGCTGATGCCCGCGCGGAATCCGACGTCGTACAGCCGGTCCAGGGGAGGCTTGTCGCCGCTCTCCGGCGTGTCGGCTCCGTCCAGAACCACCCCGGCGGTGAGCCGCGTGTTGCCCCCTCCCCCGAGCCTCCACTCGGTCTCCGTGCCCAAGCTCCACAACCGCTGGCCGTACTGGGACGCTCCCCCGGGCGTGAGGACCTCGTCGTGGGAGACGTCGGCGAAGGTGAGTGCCGCCCGGATCTCGCCGCTGGGCCCCACCGTGTGGTCGCCGAGGAGCCGCAGGGTTACCGTGCGGTCGTCCGCTTCCTCCCTCTCGGCGACCGAAGCGTAGGCCTCGGTCTCGAAGGCATCGATGCGGTACGCGCCCACGTCGATCCCGACGCTCGCCTCGAGGTCACCGCTTCCCCAGCGGGTTTCCCTCAGACCGGTTCCTCCGGAGACGGCGGCGATGAGACGGCGCTGATCGGGGTACCGCCACAGCCGGGGCCCATCCTGGTGCGCTTCCGGCGGAACCCCCCGCTCGGCGTCGTAGCCGGACGCGGCCAGGGACATCCATCGGCCGCTGTCGGCCAGATAGCGCGCCGAGAGGAAGCCGTCCGCGCGGCGGGAATCGCTGTTCAGGCGCAGGTCGTCGTCGGCCAGGAACGCCGTGCGCAGCTGGGGGTCCTTCAGGGCCTGTTCGGACAGCGTGAACCCCGGCCGGTCCTGGAAGCCCACGCCCCCGCGCACCACCCACGGGCTGAAGGGGCGTTCCAGGAGGGCTCCGCCGGTGGCGGAGACGCTGGTTCCCCCGGTCTCGTCCAGGGACATCCCCACAACCAGGGGATCCACGTCCCGCACGCGCTGCCTGGTGCGGGCGACGTCCACCTCCACCACGCCCCCCAACGTGTTGGGCCCGTAGAGCACGGACGACAGGCCGCGCAGCAGGGTGACGTTCCGTGCCGCGGTGAGGGGGATGATGGACAGGTCGGTGCGGTGGTCCCAGCCCAGCGTGAGGGGCACCCCGTCCATGAGCACGGCGATCTGCCGGTCCTCCGAGCCCCGGAGCGCCGGCTGCGCCTCTCCCCGGGAGTTCGTGCGGATCTGGATGAAGGGCATCTGCCGCAGGACCTGCTCCATGGTCGGCGCCGGGATGGCGCCGAGGGAGTCAAGCTCCACGGTGACGGCGCTGGACCCGCCGGTGGTGAGCCCCGGGCGGGGCACCTGCACGGTGACGCCCTCGACCCGGAAGGCCCGCGCCACGTGGGTGGAGTCGACCTTCGCCGTGTCCCGCTTGGCCTGAGCCGAAACCGGCGCGGCCAGAAGGAGCAGAAGGCAGATCGTGAGGGTTGCGCGCATCGATGCCGTCGTATCGCAGCGAGTGATTCGTCTCTCGAAGCCAGGGAAGAATAGGGCGCTTCCCGAGCTTGGCCCGCAAGAGCGGGACGAGGCTATTCCTCCCTTGGACACGCGGCCTGGCGCGGCCGTTGATCCGTTGGACACGGGCCCGGGAGCGGCGTATCCTCCCCCGTCGCCCTGTCGCGTGGAGGGAATCATGCAGAATCGACGCAGCTTCCTGGGTACCATCACGATGCCCGCCGCCGCCGCCGCCCTGGGGGTGGGGATCCGCCCCTCCCTGCTCCGCGCTTCGGCCGCGGACGTGGCGGCCAACCTGGGACGCCACAGGGGGACACCCGCCGACCTGGCCCGGGACGAGGACTTCTGGGTCGAGGTGGGCCAGGCCTTCACCGTGGACCGGACGCTGATCAACCTGAACAACGGAGGAGTCAGCCCGTCGCCGGCGTGGGTGCAGGACGCCATGAAGCGACACCTGGACTACTCGAACCTGGCGCCCACCTACACCATGTGGGGCGTTCTCGAGCCGCAGCGGGAGGGAGTGCGGGACCGCATGGCCCGGGAGTGGGGCGTGGATCGGGAGGAGGTCGCGTTCACCCGGAACGCGTCGGAGAGCCTCCAGATCATGCAATTCGGGATCGACCTCCAGCGGGGGGACGAGGTCCTCACCACCACCCAGGACTATCCCCGCATGATCACGACCTTCCGGCAGCGGGAGCGACGGGAAGGCATCGTGCTCCGCCAGATCCGGATCCCCGTCCCGGCGGAGGATCCCGGGGAGGTCGTGCGCCTCTTCGAGGAGGCGATCACCCCCAGGACCCGGGTCATCCTGGCGTGCCACATGATCAACCTCACGGGACAGATCCTGCCCGTGCGGGAGCTCAACGCCATGGCCCGGCGCCATGGGATCCCGCTCATCGTGGACGGCGCCCACGCGCTGGCCCACTTCGACTTCACGCTGGCGGATCTGGAGGTCGACAACTACTCCACGAGCCTCCACAAGTGGCTGTTCGCGCCCCACGGGACCGGGCTGCTCTACGTGCGCCGGGAGAAGATCCCCGAGGTCTGGCCCCTCATGGCCGCGCCCGACGGCATGACGGGGAACATCCGGAAGTTCGAGGAGATCGGGACCCATCCGGCGGCGAACTACCTGGCCATCGGCGAGGCCCTGACGTTCCACCAGGGGATCGGAGCCGCCCGCAAGGACGCGCGGCTCGTCTACCTGCGCGACTACTGGGCCAAGCCGCTCCTGGAGCTGGACGGCGTGCGCCTCCATACCAGCCTCCGGCCCGGCTTCGCCTGCGGGATCGCCAACGTCGAGATCGTGGGCGTGGAGCCGGGCGCCCTGGTGAGCCACCTGTGGGACCGCCACCGCATCATCGCCGTGGGCATCAACCACGACGAGTTCCGGGGCATCCGGGTGTCCCCCAGCGTCTACACGCAGCTCGAGGAGCTCGACCGCTTCGTCGATGCCATGACCCGGGTGGCGAAAAACGGACTGCCCGCCTGATCCAACGCGCCGGAGAGGCAACCACCATGACCGTGCGTCGAATCCTCTGTGTCGCGTGGCTCCTCACGCTCGCCCCGCCCGTCGCCGGCCAGATCCGGGTCGAGGACGCCCTCTCGTACTCCTTCGCCTCGGGCCTCGTGGCGTCCCCGGATGGGGACCTCCTCGCCTGGGTCGAGAACCGGGAGGGGGCGCGCAACGTGTGGGTCGCCGAAGGGCCGGGCTGGGTCGGCCGACAGGTTACCTCGTATCCCGAGGACGACGGCCAGGAGCTGGGCTCCCTGACCCTGACCCCCGACGGCGCCCACCTGCTCTACGTCCGCGGGGGCGCTCCCAACCGTCAGGGCGAGATCCCCGACCCGCTGTACACCCCGGACGCGGAGGAGCGGGCGGTGTGGATGGTGCCCACCGGCGGAGGTGATCCCCGGCAGGTGGTGGAGGCCGGTGGCTACAGCCTGGCCCCCGACGGATCGCGCGTCGCCTACAGCCAGGGTCGCGAGATCTGGGCGGTCTCCCTGGACGAAGGCGCGGAGCCCGGGCGGCTGGCGCGGATCCGGGGCAGCGCGGGCTCGCTGACCTGGTCACCCGACGGCTCGCTGCTGGCCTTCGCGAGCAACCGGGGCGACCACGCCTTCATCGGCGTGCTGGATCCCGAAGCCGGTCGCGTCACGTATCCGGACCCCAGCGTGGCCCAGGACGGGAGCCCGGTGTGGAGCCCGGACGGGCGGCGCCTCGCCTTCCTCAGGGTCCCCAACGAGCGCGTGGTCCACATGTTCTCGCCCCGGAGGGAAGCCCTGCCCTTCTCCGTGCGCGTGGTCGACGTGTCCACGGGAGAGGCTCGCGAGGTGTGGCGCGCGCCTGAGGGCGTGGGGAGCGCCTTCAGCGGGATCGGGGCCTCCAGCCAGATCTTCTGGGGAGCCGGAGATCACCTGGTGTTCCCGTGGGAGGGGGACGGCTGGAAGCACCTCTACAGCGTGAGCGCCGCAGGCGGCCAGGCGCTGCTCCTCACCCCCGGGGCCTCGGAGGTCCAGTACGCCTCGGTGTCCCCCGACGGCCGCTACGTCGTGTACGACTCCAACGAGGGCGACATCGATCGCAAGCACCTGTGGCGCGTGCCGGTGGGTGGAGGTGAGCCCGCGATGCTGACGACGGGAACCGGGATCGAGTGGGGCGGCGTCGTGACGGGCGAGGGCACCGTGGCCCTGGTGGCGTCCACGGCCCGGGACCCCGCGCACGTCGAGGTGCTCGTCGACGGGAGCCGGCGGTGGGTGAGCCCCGAGCTGCCCGACCGCTTCCCCCGGGACCGACTGGTGGAGCCCCAGCAGGTGATCTTCCGGGCCGCCGACGGGATGGCGATCCACGGGCAGCTGTTCCTGCCGCCCGATCACCGGCCCGGCCAGCGGCACCCGGCGGCCCTCTTCTTCCACGGCGGATCCCGCAGGCAGATGCTCCTGGGCTTCCATCACCGGGGGTACTACCACGGGGCCTACGCCTTCAACCAGGTGCTCGCCAGCGAAGGGTATGTCGTGCTCGCGGTGAACTACCGGAGCGGGATCGGCTACGGCATGGAGTTCCGGGAGGCCGAGAGCTACGGCGCCACCGGAGCCAGCGAGTTCAATGACGTGCTCGGCGCCGGGCTGTACCTGCAGAGCCGGGACGACGTGGACCCCGACCGCATCGGCCTGTGGGGCGGCTCCTACGGCGGGTATCTGACCGCGCTGGGGCTGGCGCGGGCATCCGACCTCTTCGCGGCGGGGGTGGATCTGCACGGCGTGCACGACTGGAACGTGGTCATGAACGGGTTCCGGCCCTCGTACGAGCCCGAGGACTACCCGGAGTTCAGCCGCATCGCCTACGAGTCCTCCCCGATGGCCTTCATCGACGGTTGGCGATCCCCCGTCCTCCTCATCCACGGGGACGACGACCGCAACGTCCCGTTCAGCGAGAGCGTGGACCTGGCCGAGGCGCTCACGAGGAGGGGGGTCGAGTTCGAGCAGCTCATCTTCCCCGACGAGGTGCACGGCTTCCTTCTGCACCGAAGCTGGGTCTCGGCCTTCCGGGCGGCCCTGGACTTCTTCGAGCGGAAGCTGAAGACGCCCGTCTCGTAGGGCGGGCGAGGCACGCGACGGGCGGTCGCGGCGCGCCAGATGGAGGAGCGGGACGGCGGTGGGCCCGGAAACGGCCCCTCAGCCGGCCGTCCCGCTGATGTAGTCCTTCAGGTACTTGTTCTCCGCCTCGGTGTGATCGCGCAGGGCGTCGACCAGGTCGCCGATGGAGACGATGCCCACGAGGCTGCCTTCGTCCATGATGGGCAGATGGCGGATCCGGTTGCGGGTCATGATCTCCATGGCGTACGCGATGCGATCGCCTGGGTTCGCCACGATGACCTCGGTGGTCATGACCTCGCCCACCGTGTGCGTCGTGAGGAGGTGGGGACTCCGGGCGGCGAGCCGCAGGATGTCCCGCTCCGTGATGATCCCCGTCACCTCGTCACCCTTCATGACGACCAGCGCGCCCAGGTTCTCACTGGCCAGCAGCGTGACGGCTTCGTGGACCGAGTTCACCGGTCCGATGGACACCACCGTCGAACCCTTGGCGGAGAGGATGTCACGGATGAGCATGCTCGGGCCTCCTTCGATGGGGAGGGTGGGGGACGGCCCGTCCAATCTTGGAACCGGACAAGATAGGGTGTGTCGAAACGTCAGGAAAGCCGGGACGCCGCGCCGCCAGGCGCGCCGACGGGCGGCCAAGCGCCCTTCGAGGTCAGCCGGCGGACCGGGCCCGGTTCGTGATCTGGGTCCCCGCCGTTCCCCGGAGAATGGCCTCCGCGTCCCTCAGACGCCCGATTCCGGCGATGCCACCCGTGCGCTCCACGAAGTCCGCCGCCGCCTCCACCTTCGGCCCCATGGAGCCCTCGGGGAACGAATACGATCGGATCTCCTCGGGCGTGGCGTGGCGGATGGGTCGCGCCCGGTCGGTGCCCCAGTCCTCGTAGACGGCCTCGGCGTCGGTGAGCAGCAGGAGGGCGTCGGCGGCCACCTGCTTGGCCACCAGCGCGGCAGACAGGTCCTTCTCGATGACCGCTTCCACTCCGTGCACGTTGCCCCACGGGTCGAACACCACGGGGATCCCGCCGCCCCCGGCGCAGATCACCACCACGCCTGCCCCGGCGAGCAGCTTGAGCGTGTCCACCTCCAGGATCCGGAGGGGCTTGGGCGAGGGCACCACCCGACGGTAGCCCTTGCCGTCGGGCGCGATGGCCCAGCCCCTGCGCTCGGCCAGCGCCCGGGCCTCCGCCTCCTCGTAGACCGGGCCGATGGGCTTGGTCGGTCGCTGGAAGGCCGGATCCCGGGGGTCCACCTCGATCTGCGTGAGGAGCGTGGCGATCTGCCGCCCCGGGAGACGATTGCGGAACTCCTGGGCCACCATGTACCCGATCATGCCGGTGCTCTCGGCCCCCAGGACGTCCAGCGGGAATCCGCCGGATTCGGGGACGGCGGCGTCCTGCAGGGCCAGCAGCCCCACCTGCGGGCCGTTCCCGTGGGTGACCACCAGGCCGTGGTCCCGGCCCAGGGTGGCCAGCGCTGCGCCGGCGACGCCCACGTTGCGGGCCTGGGCCTCGGCCGTCAGCGGCTCCCCACGACGCAGGAGGGCGTTTCCGCCCAGGGCGATGACGATCCTCATGGCCTCCTCACGGCTGGGAGACGATGGGCGCGAGCCCGGCGTCGGCCAGCCTGCGGTTGAACCGGGCCAGGTCCCCGGCGGCGATCTCGGCCCAGCGCGCGAGCACCGCGGTGAGCTCCTGGCGATAGAGGTCCCGCACCTCCCGGGCCTGGTCGGTCGGAGGACGATCCGTCCCTGAAATATAGCCGGCCAGGCTGGTGAGCTTCGCGTACAGCCTCCGGGGCCACCGGATGGTGTCCTGACGCGCGCTCCCGCCCGACAGCCGCAGGTCGAAGAGCCGCATCTCCAGGTCGACGAGCAGGGCCTCGAGGGCTTCTCCCGCCTCCACCAGGTCCCGGTACGACGCCTCGCCCCGGAAGCGTACGCCCAGGTCCTGGAGGCCCTTTCTCGTCCACTCGATCCGGTCGATGAGCGCGGCGGTGGAATCGGTCATCTCCCGGAGCTCAAGCTGCATGTCGAGCTGCGCCCGCATGTCGACCGCGGTGCCCCCGGATTCCGGGTCCTGGAGGACCGTCAGCCAGGTCTGCTGCTCGTCGGACCCGACCGTCAGCCTCACCCGGTAGCGGCCGGGCACGGCCAGGGGCCGGACCGTCCCCCCGTCCACCGCCGGCCGGAACTCCGCGTCGCCCAGGCCCACGTGGGCGTGCTCCAGCGCCGGGGTACGCAGGCGGGGACGGCGGGAGGGCGCGTACGAGAGGTCCCACATCACCCGGTTGAGCCCCGCCCGGGCGCCCCGGACCGGGAGGGTGCGCACCTCGCGTCCGGCCTCGTCCTCGATCCTCAGCGTCACCGCATCCGAGGGAGCCGCGCCCAGGTAGAAGCTCAGGCTGGCTCCGTAT
The DNA here is from genome assembly GCA_037387345.1 of Gemmatimonadota bacterium. Classification (GTDB taxonomy): domain Bacteria; phylum Gemmatimonadota; class Gemmatimonadetes; order Longimicrobiales; family Gaopeijiaceae; genus SZUA-318. The sequence continues at coordinate 4,711 of JARRLD010000045.1, read as the reverse complement.
TCGGGGTTCTCGCCGGCGGCCGGGTCGCCGGGCTGGCTGTTCGCGCTCTCCCGGCGCAGGAATCGATAGGCGGGGCGCGGCTCGAACAGGTGGACCGTCGACGCCAGCACCTCCTCGGTGAGCTGCTGGACGGGCGTGATGTCGTCCAGGATCCAGAACCCCCGCCCGTACGTGCCGATCACCAGGTCGTTGAAGTGGGGCTGCACGGTGAGCCAGTAGACCGGCGCGTGGGGCAGGTCTCCCTGGAGGGGATGCCAGTGCCCGCCGTCGTCCAGCGACACGTAGACCGCGTTCTCGGTGCCCAGGTAGAGCAGGCCCGGGCGGGTCGGGTCCTCCTTCACCACGTGCACGTAGCCGAAGACGCTGCGTGGCAGGTCGGCCGCCAGGGACCGCCACGAGCGGCCGTAGTCGTCGGTGCGGTAGACGTAGGGCTCGGTGTCGCCGAGCTGGTGGATGTCCACGCTCAGATAGGCGGTGCCGGGCCGGTGCCGGGAGGGCTCGATGTTGCTCACCGTGCCCCGGGGCGGCAGGTCCGGGATGGCCGCGGTGACGTTCTCCCAGCGCTCACCTCCGTCCCGGGTCACGTGCACCAGACCGTCGTTGGATCCGGCCCAGATCACGCCGGGCTCCAGGGGCGACTCGGCGATGGCGAACAGCGTGCTGTAGTACGTGGGGCTGACGTCCTCCGTCGTGAGCCCCCCGGTCTTGCCCTGTCGTGCCTCGTCGTCGGTGGTGAGGTCGGGGCTGATGACGTCCCAGCTCTGGCCGCCGTCCCGGGTGCGGTGCACGAATTGGCTCCCGACGTACACCGTCTCGTGGTCGTGGGGCGAGATATGGATGGGGAAGGTCCACTGGAACCGGAACCGGAGATCCGCGGCGGCCCATCCCTCGGGGTTGTCCGGCCACACGCTCACCGTCCGGGTGATCCCCGTGGACAGCTGGTGACGATCCAGGATCCCCTCGTAGCATCCCGACCAGACCACGTCGTTGGTCACGGTGTCGGGCACCGCGAAGCCCGACTCGCACCCGCCCACCGAGCGCCACTCGCCGACGGGAATGCTCCCTCCCGTGAGCGTGTTGGACGGCCCGCCCCTCGAGGCGCCGTCCTGGCGGTTTCCGTACAGGTGGTAGGGGACCCGGGTGTCGGTGAAGACGTGGTACATCTGGGCGATGGGGAGGAGCGGCCGGTACCAGCTCCCGCCCCGGGTGGTGGAGATGCTCAGCCCCCCGTCGTGGCCCACCATCATCCGGTCGGGCAGCAGGGGATCGATCCACATGTCGTGGTTGTCGCCTCCCGCCCCGCCGCGTGTGATGGTCCGGCCGCCGTCCAGGCTGACGGTGTGGGCCGTGGACATGAAGTGCACCTCGTCCCGGTCGTCCGGCGCCACGGCCAGCCGCGAGTAGTACAGGGGACGTTGGGCCAGGGTGTGGTCGGCGTTGACCATCTCCCACGAGTCGCCGCCGTCGTCGGAGCGCCACAGGACGCCCTCGTGCTCGTCCAGGGGCTCGAAGCCGCGATTGGAGTTGGTCTCGATGAGCGCGTACACCCGGTCGGGATCGTCCGGCGTCATGCCCAGGCCGATCTTGCCCATCGTGCCCCGGGGGAGCCCGTGCCCTTCCAGCCGGGACCAGGTGTCCCCTCCGTCCGTGGACTTCACCCAGGTCTCGCCCCCGTCGGTGGTCCGGTACAGCCCCCGCTCCCGCTGTGGTCCGTACAGGTGCCCCAGCGCGGCCACGAACACGACGTCGGGATCGCGGGGATCGATGACGATGCGGCCGACCCGGCCGGACGCCTCCAGACCCATGTGCCTCCAGGTCTCGCCGCCGTCGGTCGACCGGTAGACGCCGTTCCCGATGGACACGTTGGAGCGGATGAACGCCTCGCCGGTCCCGGCCCAGATCACGTTGGGGTCCGACGGCGCCATGGCCAGGGCGCCGATGGACTGGGCCGGCTGGTCGTCGAACACGGGCCTCCAGGAGTGTCCGCCGTCCTCGCTCTTGAAGACCCCACCGGAGGCGGCCCCGAAGAAGTAGACGTTCGGGTTCCCGGGCTCGCCCATCACGGCGCTCACCCGGTTGCCCACGGGGCCGACGTGGCGGTAGTCGGCGCCGTCGAAGAAGCCGTCGGGGAGGGAGGCCACCGTCTGGGCGTGCAGGGGCGTCGCGACGAGGAGGAGGGCGGCAAGGAACCCGCGCGGACGGAACATGGTCGGCTCCTGGAAGGGCGGACGCGCTGCGAGACCAGGAAGGTAGAGGTGCGCGCCGGGCCGAGGAAGAATCCGACCCCGATTGCCGGGCATCGTCGATCCGGGTAGCCTGGAAGGAACCCGCTTTTCTCCCTCTTCTCCTCACCCGAGCGCCCGTGGTCCCACCTTCCCCGACCCCACCAGGACGTGCGACCCGACGCGGGCGCGCCCACTCCCTGCTCCCGTCGAAGAACGGGTTGCGGGGCACCGTGGCGTCCCTGGTGGCCGTGGTGGGCATCGGCGTGGGCACGCGGGCGATGATGGCGCTGGAGCTTCCGGGCTTCGAGGTCCTGCTCCGGCTGCCGCCCCTGCCCCGGGCGACCTTCGGAATCCTCTGGAGCCCCCGGGCCCGCTGGCCCGACGAGCTCCAGGCCGCCGCCGTCGATCGCCTGGTGGCCCTGGGCGTCGCCCTGCTCCTGGCCGCGGCCCTGGTGGCCCTCCTCAACGCGCTGGTGCGCCTGGCCGAAGGGGCGTTCTCCCGCCGGCCCGAGCTGCTCCTCCGGACCGCGGTGGGCGCGACCCCGTTGGGCCTCGCTCGGCTCCTCCTGGCCGATCTCCGGCGGCTCACGGCCGTCGCGTTCACCCTGGGGCTCCTCACCGGGATGGCCCTGGGCGGGATCCTGCGGGCCACCTGGCCCGGCGTCCGCGCCGACCTGGGCTGGCTCGAGGCCGCGGCCGAGCTGACGCCGCCCTTGCTGGTCCTGACGGCGATCCTCGTCGTGACGTACGCCGGCGTGGGATGGCGGACGGCGAGGAGCCCGTCGCTGATGGGCGGGCTCGTCACCGGGGGGCGGGCGTCCGATCCCCGCGGAGCCGTGGGGATCCGGCGCATCCTGGGGGCCGTGCAGATGTCCGTGGCCGGCACGGTGGTGCTGGGGGCCTGGTCGCTGGCCGGCACCGCGGGCGCCCCGCCGCCGGAGGTCGCTGCGGGCCACGACGTGCAGGTCGGGGACTTTCGCGACGCCGACGCGGAGGCGCTCGCCGCGGCCCGTGCCTCACTCCGGGCCGTGCCCGGCCTGGAGGCGGAGAGCCTGTCCACGCCGGGGGCGCTGCTGGGCCTCGGGGTGCGCGCCCCGGTGCTGGCCCAGTGTGGCCAGTGCGTGAGGGGAGGGCTTCCGGTGCCCCTGTGGGGCGCCGAGGTCGATCACCACGCCGTGGCGCCGGGCTATTTCCGGCTGGCGGGCGCCTCCCTGCTGGACGGACGGGTGCTCGACGGGAGGGACGGTCCCGACGCGCCCCGCGTGGCCGTGGTGAACCGGACGTTCGCCCGCACCGCCTTCGAGAAGGGCCGGCCCGTCGGGAAGATGATCCGGGTGGGCTGGGACCCGGAGGCGTGGTACACGGTGGTGGGCGTGGTCGCGGACGAGCGCCACCCGGTGCCCGGGGCCGACCCCGAGCCCCGGGGGGCCGTCTACCTGAGCGCGCTCCAGAACCCGACCACCGTGGGGTCCATCCTCCTGCGGGGGACGGACGAGGCCGTCGAGGAGGCCGTGGAGGCGCTGGGCGCCGCGGGGCTGTCGGCGTCGGAGCCCCGGTCCCTCGCCGAGGAACGCCGCGCCGCCGCGCTGACTCTCCGGTGGGGCCTGGGGATCGCCCTCCTGGGAGCCGGGCTCACGTTCGCGCTGGCGCTGCTGGGTACCGCCTCGGCGACCCGACAGATCACCCGCCGACAGCGCCCCGCCCTGGCCGTCCGCCGCGCGCTGGGCGCGGCGGACCGGGCCATCGTGATCCACGTGCTCGGCGGCGCCGCGGCGGGGGCGGCGTGGGGAGCCGCCGGTTCCGTTCTGGCCGGGACGGCCGTCGTGGCGCTCCTCCAGACCGTGGCGGGCGACGCGGCCCGGGTGGGAGTACAGGGCTACCTGGTGGTGGTGGGCAGCCTGTTGCTGGCTTCGGTCCTGGCCGCCCTCCGCTCCGCCGGAGAGGCCCTGCAGGTGGAACCGTCCCGGGCCCTGGACTGACGCCTGGCCGGAACCCCGGGAGGCCGCCGGGTGTTGACCCACACCTGTTCTGCGGCCCTCTCGCCGACACGCCACCGGAGCACGACGATGCTGATCCGCCGCCCACCCCTGGTCCCGTCCTCGGAGATCACGCCGGAGGGCGTGTACCGGAACCGACGTACGTTCATCCGTCAGGCGGCGACGGGGGTGGCGGGCCTGGCGCTGGCGCCCATGGCGCTTCGTGCGTTGGTCGGGGAGGGCCCGGGTCAGGAGGTGCCGGCGCGGTTCGGGGGGAAACGCTCGGATCTGGACGAGCCGCTGAACACGTGGGAGGAGATCACGACGTACAACAACTTCTACGAGTTCGGTACGGGCAAGTCGGATCCGTCGCGGAACTCGGGCTCGTTCCGGCCGCGGCCGTGGACGGTGGAGGTGGAGGGGCACGTGGCGAAGCCGGGCACGTACGGTCTGGAGGAGCTGGTGGCGCCGCATGCACAGGAGGACCGTGTGTACCGGCTGCGGTGCGTG
>JARRLD010000044.1:0-17307 GCA_037387345.1 Gemmatimonadota bacterium | reverse complement strand
CTGGTGAAGGCTGACGTACGGCTGCCGCTGCTGCTCGGCGCCATCCTCGCCCTGCTCCTCGGGTTCCGGGTATGGACGTGGAGAAGACGCCGGGCCCCCTCACCGCGGCCGACCTCGCGTTCGATGCGATACCGGCCGGAGAGCGGCGACGCTGAGACGGGCCACGCGCTCGGACGTGCTCATGACTTCCGCACCATGGCCACGAAGCAGTGGCGCGGTGGGAGGGCCCTCCGGGACCGGCCGTTGCCCGGCCGACCCGGAGGGGTATGGCGAGGCCGCTAGGTGATGTCCCTCTTGTGGCACTCGGCGCATTTCAACGGCACGACCGTGCCGGCCTCCGACTCGGTGCGGTGACAATCCATGCAGGTGCCGGCCTGGGCGCGCGCGTCATGGAAGGCGTCACGAATGCTCGTCGTCATGGGTGCGGTGGGAGGATTCGTATGGCACGCGGAGCAGGGTTGATGCTCCGAGGTCAGTGGCATCTCGGGTCGGGACTCATGATGGCACGCGGTGCATTCGGCCCTTTCCTGGTGGGCCGCATGGGAGAACTTCACCCCGCCCAGGGGCGACGCGCCGGTCATCACGACGGTGTCCGGGGCGTTCTCCTGCGCCGCCAGAGTCCCGAACGATCCCGCGATGACCATGGCCGTGCCTACCGCGAACAAGCGAAAGAAGGCGCCTCTCATCTGTGAGCACTCCTGTGGTCTCTCGAGAGCAGCCAGGGCTAGCACCATGGCGCGCTCCGATGTGAATTTTGTCAAACGAACTGGGGCTCCTGGTCTGTCAGGGGCTCCACGCCGGCCTCGTGGCGGGTCGAGTCGGCGGCGTCTCCGCTCAGCAGGAACTCCTGTGCCAGTCGATCCCATGCGTCGGGGGACATCGTCCGGGCCAGGCCGGCTCCGAACGAAGTCTCCTCTTCAATGTAATCCTCGAGGCCCGATATGACCTCCTCCATCCAGATGTGCGCCAGATGGCCCGACAGGAGATTTCGCCGGACGGCATCCGGATTGGGGACCTTCACCTTGAGGATCCAGCCCCTGTCGTACGGCTCGTCGTTCACGAGCTCCGGCGAGCGCAGGACCTCCTCGTTCCACGCCACCACCACCCCGTCCGCGGGGGAGAGGATGGGAATCGACCGCCGCTCGACCCGCGCCTTCCATCCGAGCTCGCCCTGGCTCACCCTGGCACCGATCTTGGGGAGGATCAGGCCGTTGACGGGACCCACGAGCTTCTGCGCGAAGTCGTCGAGGCCGACCCGCATCAGGCCATCCCCTTCGTCGGCCACCCAAGTGTGGCCTTGATGGAAATAGCGGCCCTCGCGGAGCGCGAACGTGAGGGGCCCGACGGTGTGGGACTCCGTCTGATCCTTCCGGGACCGGCTCCGTCGGGGCCCCACCATCCGGCGGCAGGTGACCAGCAGGAACAGATACCCGATGACCAGCATGTATTCGAGGCCCTTCGTGCCGAAAAGATCAACACCCATGCCTTCCATGATTTTCACTCCTCAGGCGATGCGGGCCCTGGTCTGCCCCTCGAGTGCTGGCTCGTCCTTAACGAGCTCCAGCGAGGGGGCCAGAACCGGCATCCGGTTGACGATCCAGCGGAACACCCAGAGCTCTGCGGCGATCACCGAGAGGGATACCACGATCTCCATCCAGCTGGGCACGTAGCGCACCGGGGCGTACCACTTGAATGCGATGACCGAGACGTTGAGGCGGTTGACGATGATGCCGAGCAGCGTCAGGGCCGCGGCCGCGCGGATCAGAGGGATGTGCTCATTGCGGTAGCCCCGGATGAACAACACCGCCGGTACCGCGACCAGCCCGAGCATCTCGAACAGGTACCACGCCCCCCATCCCGTGCCGAGGTACTCCCAGCGGCGTCCATGTGTGAAGACCAGGATCTGGAGGAAGAGGTAGACGAACATCGTCATCCCACAGATCCGCCCCAGGCCGACGAGGATGTCGTCGTGGGAGGCATGCAGCCTCCGACCCACGCGATGCTGGAACACCTTCTGGCTGATCGAACCCTCGAAGATCACCATGGAGAGCCCGGCGAAGATGCTCGATACCAGGAAGACGATGGGAAGGAACTCGGAGTACCAGAGGGGATGCACCTTGTCACGAGCCATGAGATAGAGCGCTCCAAGCCCGGACTGGTGCAGCAGCGACAGGGTGATCCCGAAGATCACGACCCCGACCGTCAGGCTTCCGAGCACCCGGCGGACCCGCCGCCACCCGAGCCACTCCGCCACGGCGGGCGAGAACTCGAGGAACTCGGCCATCATGTAGAGCATGAAGTGCCAGGCGACCAGGAACAGCACGGAGCTCACCCCGAACCCGTTTCCGATGATGGGGTTGATGACGTTCCACGGCCTACCGAGGTCCAGCAGCAAGGCGCCTGCGTAGAACAGGTAGGCGAGCAGTCCGTTGAGGACGGTGACGCGTACGATCGGGTGGTACTTCTCCTGCCCGAGGATGTACACCATGAAGGTGATGACGTACGCGCCACCGGCGAACGCGACGCCCGTGATCACGTCGAAGCCGATCCACAGGCCCCAGGGATACTCCTGGGAGAGGTTCGTGATGGATCCGAGGCCCAGAGTGAAGCGGATCGCCAGAAGCACGGCACCCAGGAGCACGATGGCGCCGGAGATCACGTTGAACGGCGTGATGAGCGGACGCTTCGGCTTGAGCTCGTGGAGGATGAATCTCACGAAGGAGCGAAGCTCCGACGCGAGAGCGGGTCTGTCGGCGGCGGCGATCACCGTTCATCCTCCTTTCGACTCTCGCTGGGAAGCACGGACCGTTCCTTCGAGGCTCTGTGCAACGCCACGAGGAGGGGTGGCACCAGCGTGAGGACCACGGGGACTCCGTAGAGGAACTCACGCGTGTAGACGGGATAGGGCTCGTCGGCCAGGTACGTTCGCAGGCCGAGCTGCTCGAAGGGCACCGACGCCAGGTACAGGTAGCCGGTGCCGCCGGCCTCGTTCTCGCCATAGATGTGGTGCAGGTACTGGTCGGGTGCGTGGTAGATGCGGTCCCTGGCCTCGTCGAGGAGCTCTGACCGCTTGCCGAAGGTCAGCGCGCCGGTAGGGCATGCCTCCACGCACGCCGGTACGCCACCCTCCGACACCCTGTCCCAGCACATCGTGCACTTCTGGATCCGCGGCACCGGGCTGTCGTACTCGAACTTCGGCACGTCGAAGGGGCAGGAGACCATGCAGAAGCGGCACCCCATGCACCGATCGACATCCCACGCGACGGGGCCGGCCGGTGTCTTGTGCATGGCCTTCGTCAGGCAGGCCGAGGCACACGCCGGCGTCAAGCAGTGCATGCACTGGGTCTTCCGGAAGACCTCTCCTTTCTCGGTCTCGTAGCGGTTCACGACGGTCCACTGCTTCTCCGACGTGGGTCGCTCCACGGAGATGTCCACATCTTCGGGCACCTCCAGCCCGGCATCCTTGTGGGCGTCGACACACGCGTATTCGCAGCTCTGGCAACCGACGCACAGGGTCGTGTCGACCAGGATCGCCATGGTGTCGGGTTCCGAGCCGGCGGCCTCCTGAGCTTCCAGCTTCCTGGCCACCAGCGTGGAGCCGGCCACGGCTCCCACGGTCTTGAGCAAGTCGCGGCGATTCATCGAGATGCCTCGGTCGTGGGATGGGCGAAGTGGTGGGCCCAATCTCGGAAGCGCGGAACCACGCAGTAGAGAATGCACCCCCCCACCAGCGCGATGAGCATCGCAATCAGCAGGACGGCACGGAGCACCCAGGCCCCTATGGCCATCAACGGGAGGGCTGCAAGGAACAGGATGGCCACGGCCAGCCACAGGGCCCCGGTCTTGAGGACTTCCTTCGCGTTCATCGGTGTCTCCGGTTTGTGATGGCCTTGTCCTGCCCCCTTTGTGGGCAAGAGGCGAACCACAAGGGCCCGGGCGTGGCGCACACCCCGAAAACCCAATGACCGCGCCGTCTTCGGGACGCCGGCGCCGTGCAGTCTTCGCCTGGCACCGCACGGGAGCTGTGTATTTTTTCAACAGGAGGCGTTGAGAATTTCGTCAGCGGTGCGACGGCTCGGGATCGGCGGATGGTAGGGTGTCTTCAGGCCTGTGGCGGTGGGGTACGGCCTGCTCCGGCCGGGGGCGGGTTCCACGCAGCGCGGCGTCGAGAGGGCAGTTCTCGCAGTCGAAATCGCGGTCACACAGCCAGAATCGGATCACGCCCGCTCGCATCCAAACGCACGCTGGACTACTGACCTGCTGGAGCATGGTGTCCTCCTGGCGGATCGCGTGACGACCGGGCGTGGGACCCGGTGTCGAGCCCGCCTGCCCATTCTCTGTGCAAGGGGAGTACCACAACCCCGGACCGCTCGGGGGACGCCATGCCGCAAGGACTTCGGGGTCAGGGAAGCCGGCATCGGAGCGTCATGCGGTGTTGAGATTCGTTATCCCGTGTGGCAGATTTCATCAGTCACCCTGCCCAATCAGCGATCGCCTGTGTGTGACCGACGCCTTCCGGCGACGGTGCGGGGTCTATCCATGACGGATTGGTTCAAGGCGCGGCTCTCCTCCCTGGGCGTGCGCCTTCTCGTGCCGCTGTTCCTGGTGATCGCCGCCGTCCTGGCGGCACACGCGCTCATCACCTTCCGCGCCACCAAGGAGCGTTTTCACGAGTTCGTCGGGGTCGAGGCCGATCGCTCCAGCGGATTGATCCGGAGGGCGACCCACGACGGCATGCTGCTGAACCGCCTCGACGAGGTCCAGTCGACCATCGAGCGCCTCGCCGAGGGGTCGCGAATCGCCGCGATCCGCGTCTACGACAAGCAGGGCGCCGTCGTCCTTTCGAGCCTTCCTCGGGAGATCGGTCGGCAGGTACCGCTGGAGATCACGCCCTGCCAGAGCTGCCATTCGGGGGAGCTGCAGACCGGGGCCCGGGTGGAGGCTTCGGAGCTGATCCGCGCGGCGGACCAGGAGGTGCTGCGGCAGCTATCGGTGATCGAGAACGAGCCAGGGTGCACGGTCTCCGGATGTCATGACCAAGACGTGGGAGCGTCGGTGCTCGGGGTGCTGGAGGTCGAGATGTCCATGGAGCCCCTGGACGCCGCGCTGTCCTCGGCCCGGATGCAGCTGATCTGGACCACCATGGTCCTCATGCTCGTCATCGGCTCGGTCACGACGATCATCGTCCGGACGCTCATCTATCGACCCATCGGGCTCCTCCAGGACGGAGCCCGGCGGATCGCGGGCGGCGACCTGTCCACGCGCATCGAGGTGCCGCGCGTGCATGAGCTCGCGCTGCTGGCCCGGGACTTCAACCACATGGCGGAGGACCTGGACCGCATGCAGTCGGAGCTCACCGAGTGGTCACACAAGCTCGAGCACAAGGTGATCGAAAAGACGTCGGAGCTTCGCGCGGTCCAGGGGCAGGTGCTCCACATGGAGAAGATGGCCTCGCTGGGCAAGCTGTCCGCGACGGTGGCCCACGAGATCAACAACCCCATCAGCGGGATTCTCACGTACTCCCGGCTGATCGAGCGGGAGCTCGCTGACGAGCCGTTGGATCCGGAGCGGTACGAGGAGCTGGAGCGGTATCTTCATCTCGTGCAGCGAGAGTGTGTCCGGTGCGGCAAGATCGTCCAGAACCTGCTCTCCTTCGCCCGTCGAACCGTAACCGACCTGGAGTCCACGGACCTGAACGAGGTGGTGGAGCGGAGCCTCATGCTGGTCGGGCACCATCTCGAGATCAGCGGGGTCCGCCTACGGACCGAGATGTTGGAATCGGATGCCTCCATCGTCGCTGATCCGGGTCAGCTCCAGCAGGCCCTGGTGGCGTTGTTCATGAACGCGGTCGAAGCGATGCCGGAGGGCGGTGAGCTGTCTGTCCAACTGCGCGGGGACGCGAACAACGTGGAGATCGAGGTCCGTGACACGGGGGTGGGCATCGAGCCTGAGGCACTGTCGCATGTGTTCGAGCCCTTCTTCTCGACCAAGCTCAACGAGAGCGGCGCGGGGCTGGGCCTCGCGGTCGTCTACGGGATCATCCACCGTCATGGAGGCGAGATCGACATCGAGTCGACCCCGGGCGTCGGGACCGACGTCCAGGTCCGCCTGCCACGGACGGCGCCGGCGCATGCGGAGGGAGACCGTGAGGCCGACACCGTGCCCCGGCCCCTGGCGAACGCTCCGGAATCGTGAGAAAGGGGGGACCCGTGGTGTCTGGCCCAGCCCGTATCCTGGTCGTCGACGACGAATTTTCGGTCCGCGACTCGCTCGGCAGCTGGTTTCGAAAGGACGGCCACGAGGTCACGGTTGCCGCGAGCGCCGACGAGGCCTTGAAGGAGCTGGAGGCCGGACGATTCGACGTTGCCGTGGTGGATATCAAGCTGCCCGGAATGGACGGTGTCGAGCTTCAGGCACGCATGCACGCGGTGGACCCCGACATGGCCGTGATCATGATCACGGCATTCGCCTCCGTGGATACGGCCGTCCGGAGCTTGAAGCAGGGCGCGTTCGATTACGTCATGAAGCCCATCGAACCCGATGAGCTCACCCACCTGGTGCGGCGCGCCCTCGAGCACCGCCGGCTCAGCGAGGAGAACCTCCAGCTGCGAGGCACCATTGACGAGTTCGTTGCGGGCGCCGAGATCGTGGGCGACAGCCCTCCGATGCGGAAGGTCCTGGAGCTTGCGGAACATGTGGCGAAGACCGACGCCACCGTGTTGATCCGCGGAGAGAGCGGCACCGGAAAGGAGCTGATTGCCCGGGCCATCCACGCGAACAGCCCGCGCCGCTACGCTCCCATCATCACGGTGAACTGTGGCGGGCTTCCGGAAACGCTCCTGGAGAGCGAGCTCTTCGGACACGAGAAGGGAGCCTTCACGGGCGCTCAGTACCGGCGTAAGGGACGCCTCGAGATGGCCGACGGGGGGACCCTCTTCCTGGACGAGGTGGGATCCATCAGCGTCAAGACGCAGGTCGACCTCCTGCGCGTCCTCGAGACGAAGGAGTTCTCGCGCGTCGGTGGGACGAAGGCCGTCAAGGTCGACTTCCGGGTGATCTGCGCCACCAATGAGGACCTTGAACAGGCGGTGGTCGAGGGGCGGTTCCGGGAGGACTTCTACTACCGGATCAACGTCTTCACCATCGAGGCTCCGCCGCTGCGTGCACGCCGCCAGGACATCCCACTCTTGGCCCGCCACTTCGTTCGGCGCTTTGCCCGGCAGATGGATACCCGGATCCACGCCATCAGCCCCGACGCGATGGCGGTGTTGGAGGCCTACGATTGGCCCGGCAACGTCCGTGAGCTGTCGAACGCCATCGAACGGGCGATGGTCGTGGGCAAGACGGATTCGATCCGTCCTGAAGACCTGCCGGTGGGTCGGTTTTCCGCCGAATCGGTCGGCGAGGCGGACTCGCTCGCGGAGGTGGAGCGCCGGCATATCGCGTCGGTTCTCGACGCGACCGACTGGAACATCACGCGGGCCGCCGAGCGGCTGAAGATCGACCGCGTGACCGTGTACAACAAGATCAAGAAGTACGGCCTGCGTCAGTAGGAACGACCCGCGCCTTTCCTCGCTTCCGCCCGCCGCCGCGCGGGCCCCGATACCCCTTCCCGGGCACGCTCACCTTCCCCCGCATGCGCCAGTAGATGAAGGTGGTATAGGCGAGCGCCCTTGCTCCACCCTCCGCTCATCCCGCCTTGGCCTTCACCACCGCATGGGATTCCTCCTTGACGATGACGAGGGCGGCGGAGTCCAGAAGAGCCTTCAGCACCTTCGCGCGACCGGATCCGAGCAGTCGCTGCACGGTGCCCCGCGAGACCCCCATGCTCCGGCCCGCGCTGCGCTGATCCTGGTTCTCGAGGTCGCACAGGCGCATGGCCTCCAGCTCGTCGAGGCCCAGCCGAATGGTATGCAGCTCCCTCATGGGGATGCTCCGGGGCTTGAACACCCGATCTCCGTCGAATTCACGGCACTGCCGGTGCTTACGCGGTCTCGGCATGGGCATCCCGTTCCATCTCGCTCACCTTGGACTCACCCCCGGACAGGGAGTCCAGCGCGGTACGTAGATCGCGCACGATGTCGTCAGCGTCCTCACATCCGACGGACAGGCGGATCAGGCTGTCGGTGATTCCCGCCGCCTCGCGCGCTTCCTTCGCGAGGCTGGCATGGGTCATGGACGCCGGATGTTCAATGAGCGTTTCAACGCCGCCGAGCGACACCGCGAGAGTCGCGACCTCGACCCGCTCCATGAGGACGCGGCCTTCGTCCAGTCCACCTCGGATCCCGAAGGAGAGCAGGGCTCCAGGCCCGTCCATCTGGCGGACCACGAGATCGCGTTGAGGATGATCAGGCGCCCCGGGGTAGCGCACCCATTCCACCGCTGCATGCTGATGGAGCATCTCCGACACGGCGATGGCATTGCGTTGGGCCTGTTCGACCCGTAGACCCAGGGTCTTCAACCCACGGTGCACCAGCCACGCCTGGTGGGGATCCATACAGCCCCCGTGATGGTTGAGCACCTCCCGGAGGGCTGCCCTCTGGGGCTCCGTCGACGTGACGATCATGCCGGCCACGACGTCGGCGTGACCATTCAGGAACTTGGTCATGCTGTGGACCACCAGGTCCGCGCCGAGCTCCAGTGGCCTCTGCAGGACCGGAGACGCGAAGGTATTGTCCACCACCAGCAAGAGCTCGTGCTCCCTGGCGACCTGCGCGCAGGCGGCGATATCCGTCAGGCGGATCGTCGGATTCTCGGGCGTCTCCACGTAGAGCATTCGGGTCTCGGGCCGCACCGCAGCGCGGACGTTGTCCACGCTCGACGTGTCGACAAAGGACGACGTCACACCGTACCGCCTGAAGTGCTTCTCCACCGCGACCCTGGACGGGCCGTAGATCGAGTCCGTGCCCACAACGTGCGCGCCGGCTTCGAGGTAGGTGAAGAAGACCGTGAAGATGGCGGCCATCCCGGAGCTCGTGGCCAACCCGGCATGACCCCCCTCGAGATCGGCCACGGCCTCCTCGAGGGCGGCGACCGTGGGGTTTCCCATGCGCGTGTAGATGAACCCGTCGGCCTCACCCCGGAAGCGGGCGGCACCCTGGTCGGCCGTCTCGAAGGCGAAGGTGGACGACTGGTAGATGGGCACGGAGACCCCGCCGTGTTGGGGATCGGGTCGGGCTCCCGCGTGGACGGACCGGGTGTGGACTCCACCGTTCGTTCTGGCCATGGTTCATTCTCCCGGGCAGGACGAGGGTGGTGACAGGAACGAGATCCTCAAAGCATATTGTGCATATGCACAGTATCAGGAATCGCGCGGTTTCTCAAGGCCTGGCGATCGTCGCGGGGCTCCTGTTCTCGGTGGTCCGGGTCGATGCCCAGGAGGTGATGCCCAGGCCCGACACCGTCGTCCATGCGGTCTTCTTCTACTCGCCCACCTGTCCCCACTGCGAGCGGGTCATCCGGGAGCACTTGCTCCCCTTGCAGGACCGGTACGGGCCGAGCCTCGTCGTCGTGGCTCTCAGCACGGCGACAGAGTACGGCTCGCGCCTCTTCCGAGCGGCCATGGAGCGCGACGACGTGCCGGAGGACGAATGGGGCGTGCCGTTCCTCATCGTAGGAGATCAGCGGATGACCGGCGGTCTGGAGATCCCCGAACGACTCCCGCGGCTCGTGGACGCGGGCCTCGCGTGCGGGGGCATCGACCTTCCCGACTTCCCCGAGCTGATCTCGTTCCTCGACGCTCAGGGTGCGTTGCGCGTCATCGAGCCCGGACCCCGGTACCTCGTTCGGTATCCTGCGTCTGACCAGACGACCTCGGAACCCCCGGTGGACGCCGGGACCGACGTGATCCCGACGGAGATGACACCGCTGGAGCGCTTCGGTCAGGATCGCGCCGGAAACGCTCTGGCCGTGATCGTCCTGGTCTCGATGATCTTCGCCCTGTTCCGATCCTTCACTCCGACGAAACGCCGAAGCGCGGAGTGGCCCGAGTGGGTCACGCCGGCGCTCTCCGCGCTCGGGCTGGCGGTCGCCGTGTACCTGAGCTACGTGGAGGTCAGCGGGAACCCGGCAACGTGTGGGCCGGTGGGCGACTGCAATACGGTTCAGCAGAGTCCCCATGCCACGCTCTTCGGCGTCCTGCCCGTCGGTGTGCTGGGGGTTGCCGCGTACGCAGGGATTCTCGTGTTGTGGATGGGCCGAACCCTGGGATCGGATCGCCTCCGGACGTCCGCTGCACTGGGGCTGTGGATGGCGACGCTGGGGGGCACGCTCTTTTCCGTGTACCTGACCTTTCTGGAGCCTTTCGTCATCGGTGCGACCTGCCTGTGGTGCCTCACCTCGGCCGTGGTGATGACGCTCCTCATGATGGTCTCCGTGGCCCCCGTCTCGGCGATCCTCCGGCATCACGCGTCCTCCACCTGAGGGCCCGGGCCGGGCTGGACGCCTTCCCGCGGCCGGACTACTCTCGGATCGTGAGCGAACTGCTGGCGAAACTGCGCACCCGGAAGCTGGTTCAGTGGACGGTGGGGTACCTCGCCGGGGCCTGGGTGGCCGCCGAGGTCCTCGCCTACCTGTCCGACCTGTGGAACTGGCCGCAGATTGTGGGCCGGGTGGGCTTCGTTCTCCTCGCGGTAGGTCTGGGTGTCGCGGTCGTTCTGGCCTGGTACCATGGAGAGAGGGGTAGGCAGCGGCCGTCGGCCCTGGAAACGACGCTGCTGGGTGCTCTGGCCCTGACGGGGATCCTCGCCACGGTGGTCCTGGTGCGGGCGGACGGGGCGGATTCAAGACCCGATGGGTACGGGACGACGACGACCCCGACGTCCCTCGTCGTGCTCCCGTTCGCGGACCTCAGCCCCGGGGGCGGAAGGGAGTACCTCGGCGACGGCATTGCCGAGACGCTCATCAACGGTCTGGCTCGCCTCGAGGGCCTGCGCGTGGTGGCCCGCACGTCGTCGTTCCAGTTCAAGGGGATGGGGATGGACGTGCGCCAGATCGCCGCACGGTTGGGCGTGGGGGCCGTGGTGGAGGGAAGCGTCGTCCAGTCGGGTGACCGCGTCCGCGTCAGCGCCATGCTCGTGGATGCCCGCTCCGGGCTGGACCTGTGGTCCGACCGCTTCGATCGGGAGGTACCTGCCGCCGACCTCTTCACGCTCCAGGACGACGTGGCCCAGGCGATCGTCGAGGGCCTGCGGGTGGAGCTGGGGGCCAAGGACCGTATCGTCGGGAGGGGCACGCGAGACCCCGGGGCGCAGCGGGCCTACTTCCTCGGGGTGCACCACTGGACCCGGCGCACGACCGAGGACGTCGCGCAGGCGACCACGTACTTCCACGAGGCCATCGGGGCCGACTCGCTCTACGCGGAGGCGTGGGCAGGACTCGCACTGGCGTATGTGCTGCACATTCCGTCGGAGTACAACGTCCCGGGCCTCTCCGAGGAGGAGGCTCTGGCCAGGGCGGAAGCGGCTGCCCGGAAGGCCATCGCCCTGGACAGCACCCTGGCACAGCCGCACACGGCGCTCGCCGACATTCGGGAGGCAAGAGGCGACTGGGACGGCGCCTACCGGGAGTTCCAGGTAGCGATCCGGAAGAATCCCGGCTACGCCACCGCACACCATTGGCTCGCCGATCTGCTCATGGCCGGGCTCAGAGGGGAAGAGGCCCTCGCCGAGATCGACCTGGCCGTGTCCCTGGATCCGGTGGCCCCCGCGATTCTGGCGGAGCGGGCCCAGGCGTTGATGATCCTGGGGCGCACGGACGAAGCGACGGCCCAGATGGATCGGGCCATCGAGCTGCTGGCCGACAATCCGCTCGTTCACCAGTTCGCGTTCGTGTTCGCGGCCGTGCTAGACGAGTGGGACCGGGCAGGCGCTCGGCTCGCCACATGGCTCGAGTTGGGCGGGGTGGGGACAGAGGCCGCGGCCCAGGTGGCGAGCCAGCTCTCCGAGGCCGGATCGCGGGAGCGTTTCCTGGCCTCCCTCGCCGACGGGAGGCTGCCCGATCCGGTGCTCGACGAGGCAAGCGTCGCGGAGAGATTACAGTCGCCGAACATACGCTTTCTCGCCGTAGTGAAGGTCCGCGGCGAGGATGCGGCGCTCGACTACCTGGAAGAGGTGATCTCCGGTCCGGAGGCGTCCGGGCTCTACGCTCCGCTCCTTCCGGCGATTCTGGGGCCGGAACTCGTCAACGAGCCGCGCGTTCGACGGCTGATGGCATCGCTGTACTCGCCTCAGGATGGGGGCTGAGCGGCAGCCACCTCGATGTCGACCGACAAGACTTCTCTTGTTAAGCGAGAGGTGCCGGCGTAGGTTCCTGCCGGTAACCGAGAGAAAGGCCGTCGCTGGAGCCGTCCCATGCCGAAGCCGCAAGACGACATGATCCGGGGAACGCTCGACATGTTGATCCTGCGCGTGCTCTCCCTGGAGCCGATGCACGGCTGGGGAATAAGCGAACGCATCCAGCAGATGTCCGACGCTGCGCTGCAGGTGAATCAGGGATCGTTGTACGCGTCCCTGCATCGGCTGACGCGCCAGGGCTGGGTCAAGTCCGAGTGGCGAGTGACGCAAAACAACCGAAGAGCGCGCTACTACATCCTGACGCGGGCCGGCGAACGGCAGCTCGGGGTGGAGAGCGACCAATGGGCAAAGCTCTCTGATGCGGTCGACCGTGTCATGGGGCTGGCCTGAGACGCCACAGGCCCGGCAGGGCATCGAAAGGGATCGAGGGGAGGAGCCGATGAGGTGGGTGAGTGACATCCTGTTTCGATTGCGCGCCATCTTCGCCCGCAGTGCGATGGAACGGGACCTCGAGGACGAGTTCGCATTCCACCTGGAGAGGGAGACGGAGAAGCACATCGCGCGCGGCATGGACCCGGACGAGGCGGTGCGGCTCGCCCGCATCGGGTTCGGCGGGGAAGAGCGGTTCAAGGAGGGCGCGCGAGAGTCCTGGGGCGTAACCGCCCTCACCGACCTGGGGAGCGACCTGCGCTTCGCGGCCAGGCAGCTCCTCAAGAACCCTGCGTTCAGCTCCCTCGCCGCGCTCACGCTCGCCCTCGGCATCGGAGGGACGGTCGCCCTCTTCAGCGTAGTGAACGGCCTGATGCTGCGTCCGCTTCCCTTCCCGGAAGAAGATCGCGTCATGTCGTTCTGGATGGACTACAACTGGCGCGGCGAGGAATTCGACCTGGTGAAGGACGTGCCCGAGAGCTTCGAGAGTATCGCGGCGTACTCCAGTCTGGGGTATACGCTACGCACAGAGGCGGGATCGACGCTCGTGCGCACGCTCGTCGCCTCCGTGGAGCTGTGGGACGTGCTCGGCGTGGCTCCGTCGTTGGGCCGCACCTTCCTGCCCGGGGAAGATCGACCGGGTGCCGAGGAGGTGGTCGTGCTCGGGCACGGCATCTGGCAACGGGAGTTTGGGGGCGACCCCGATGTCGTGGGGAGGCGCATCCGCTTCGACGGCGTGCCACATACGGTGGTCGGCGTGATGCCCGAAGGCTTCTACTTCCCCACCCCCGAGTGGGACGCCTACGTCCCTCTCGACCTCGATCCGGCCGACGGGGCCTACGCCAACAACGGATGGCTGGTGCTGCTCGGACGGCTACGCCCGGGCGCGTCAGAGGCCGGCATCGATCGTGACCTGAGCGCGATCGCGGCGGTGCTGGACGAGCGCTACGACTACTCCACGCGCTGGGACAAGACCCGGGATCCCTACGTGATCCCGGTGCGCGAGTATCTTCTCGGCGATGTCCGCCCGGCGATCCTCCTTCTGTTCGCGACAGTCGGCCTCCTGCTCCTCATGTCGTGCGTCAACGTGACGGCGCTCATCCTCACGAAGACGGTCGATCGCACACGCGAGATGTCGGTGCGTGCCGCGCTCGGTGCGGGGAGGGCGCGGCTTGCGCGCCAGGTGCTCACGGAGTCGATCCTCCTGGGGCTCGTGTCCGGCGTCCTGGGGATGGCCCTCGCCACCGGGCTGTTCGACGTTCTCGTGGCGAGTCTTCCCATCGATCCGGCGTTCAGGACCTCCCTGGGCGTCGATTGGATCACGCTGCTGAGCGCTCTCGTCCTCGCGGTCGTCGCGGGCAGCGCGATCGCGCTCGCCCCCATCCGCAACCTGCTCCGGGGCGAGCTCTCGGAGGGGGCCCTGACGCGGCGCTCCGGGGGCAATGGTCTGCACGCAGGCCGTATGCAGCGCGCCCTGGTGGTGGCGGAGGTGTTGCTGGCGGTGGTCCTCGTCACCGGTGCGGCTCTCCTCGTCCGGACCGTGGAACAGCTGCGCGCGCTCGACCCGGGCTTGGACCCGGAGGGCGTGATGACCGTGGGCGTGGTGGTCTCCGAGGACGAGACGACGGAGGCCGAGCGGCGCGTCTTCTTTCAGCGCCTCCTCGAACGGACGGAGGCGCTGCCCGGTGTGACCGCTGCAGGGTACATCAACCGGCTTCCGCTGCGGGACGGTGGGTATCAGGGTAGCGTCACCATCGAAGGGCGGCCCGACCTCGAGGGAGTGAACCGTCCGAACGCCATGTACCGACCGGTGAGCCCGGGCACCTTCGAGGCGCTGGGAGTCGAGGTCCGGCAGGGCCGCGGAATCGAGCCGACGGACATCGCCGGATCCCCCCTGGTGGCCGTGGTGAACGAGACGTTCGCGCGCACGGTCTGGGGAGACGAGAATCCCATCGGGCGGCGGTACACGACGGGCTTCGTGGGCACGGTGGAGGTGGTCGGCGTCGTGGCCGACGTGGCCGTTGCGGACCTCGTCGGAGCGCAGCCGATGACCGGCTTCTACGCCTGGGATCAGGCCCAGGCAGGGACGGGGAGCGGCATCCTGCTCGCCAAGACGACCGGGCTCGCCACCAGCCTCGCCGCGCCGATCCGAGCGCTCGTGGCCGAGCTCGAGCCACGGGCTGCCGTGGGAGGAGTGCAGACCATGGAGGAGGCCATGGAAGGGGAGATGGCGGAGCCCCTCCGTCTTCGTTTCTTCCTCGGACTTTTCAGCGCCCTTGGCCTCGTGCTCGGCACCGTCGGAGTCTATGGCGTCGTGTCGTACTCCGTGCACCGCCGCCGTACCGAGTTCGGGATCCGCATGGCGCTGGGTGCCGAGCCCGGCACCTTGCTGGGCACGGTGATCCGGCAGGGGATGGTGCCGGTGGTGCTGGGAGTCGTGGGGGGAGCGGCCGTAGCCCTGCTCGCTTCCCGGACTCTTTCGGGCTTCCTCTTCGGGGTCGAGCCGACCGATCCCCTCAGCCTCGCGTCAGCAGCCGGCTCGCTCTTGGCGGCCGGCGTCGCCGCGGCGCTGTTGCCCGCCTGGCGGGCGAGCACCACGGACCCCGCGGTGGCCCTGCGGTCCGACTAGGTTCGGCTGGGCCGCGACCGCGATCGCACGCCAAGCCCGCGAGGGGGCTTCACCCGGTATCGACCAGCTCCATGGCGACCACGGCGGCCCGGTTGATCAGGATCCGGATGTTGTTGCTCTTGGGGTCCACCGGGGTGATGAAGAAGTACGGCTTGTTGGGAGGGTAGCGGATCGTCAGTCCGACCATCTTCTCGCCATCGGCGAATTGGAGGGACACGACGTTCGATCCCCTCAGACGCCGATCGCCCGGTTTCGGAAGACGCGACTCCTCGTAGCCTGGGTTCCCGTCCAGGGAACGAACGAAGAACAGGGCCTTGAGGTCGGCGAGCGTTACTTCGACCGCTTTGTCTCCGGGAGGACGGACGTGGCACACCGGCTTGGCCGGATCGACATCGAGGCTGATGCCCTTCACCATCCGGCCGTCCTGGAAGCGCGCTACCACTCGATTGCTCAAGGTCCCTCCCTCGTTGCGTCGAACGTAGCGACCGCCTTGATCGCAGGTCTCTTCATGGACATAGGAGCCTTGCGCGGGAGGGCGCAAGGTGGGGTTCCAACCCTCGAGGCGGCTGGGCCTCTCGAGCGATTCGATGTCGGCGTGCGAGGAACACCGCCCTCCTACTCCCGGACCGCCTCCAGCAGCAGCCTTCCGATCTCCCGGTTCTCTTTGAGTCCGCCGAACCGCTCGGCACCCGGTCCGATGGCGAACAGGGGTACGAGCGACCCCGTGTGGTCACCGGTCGAATAATGCACGCTGGGCTCCCTCAACAGGGCCGTGACCCTGGCCCGAAACGCCCCGTCGCTCCGCACGTGCTCCACCAGCGCCGACGTATCCGCCGCAGTGGGCGATCCCGTCCCGCCCCTGGCGGCTACGATGCTGTCCAGCATCGACGTGAACATCTGGTGCCCTCGTTCTCCACCATCAGGAAGAAGCCGTCAGGATCCCGCGAGAGGATCGTCAGGGCCGTCGACATCCACCGGGACAACGAAGGTGCCCGCTCCGGCGCCGGAGGCATGTCTCCGGGGGAGAACAGGCCGATGAGCCTGGTCAGGGTGTCCGGTTCGAGCTCCTCGAGCTCCTCCAGGCTCTCCACGACCGGGTAGTCCGCGCGCAGCTCGGCGCGGAGGTCCACCGAGTCCCTGTCCTCGGCCAGCTCGAGGATGCGTCCGCCGCCTCCGAGGATCACTTCGATACGTTGGGCTGCCATCTGGCGAAGGATACCGACCATCGCTCCCCGATCCGGTGAGTGCGCGCCGAAGGCGGCTGGAGTGGCGTCGGCTACCCAGGTCGTCGTCACGAGACCCGCGGCCATCCCCCGGAACATCGCCGCCTCCAGCACGGACTCCCGTGGGAGGCTGTCCGGTCCGACCCCGACCGCGCCCATGAACGAGCGCACGCCCGTCGAGAGGGCCGTCCCACCCGGGCCGCTCCCGGTGACCGTGTGCCCGTCTCCCCGGGTGTCGACGAGGCCTGCGACAGGGAAGGCATCGACCGAGAGCTCGTCACGCGCAAACTTGGCCAGGGTCCAGTGGGCGACACCGGCACCGTCCGAAATCATCACGATGACGTTGCGTGGCGCGGGCGCCGGCTCCGGGGCACACGACAGAGTCAGAAGAACGGCCAATCCGGCTGTCGCTGACCGGCCGGACCACGCGCGTGATCGGGTCATTCTGGCTCTCCCTGGAGACGTGGGAATCGGTGCCTATGACGGCCGAGGGGCGAGAATGTATCGTGGCCGGGTTTAGGTTGCCAAAGACCTCCCTTCACCGACTCCCGAGGGATCCGGTGAGCATCTGGACCTCTAGCTGGTCAGCCACGGCCGCGGGGAGCTCGAGCTGCTCACGTAGGCGGCGCAGGATGTCACGCTCTCGCTCGCTGATGTCGCCGTCCTCGATCGCCCCTTCGAGCGCTGCCCGGTACACCTGGTGCTTACGAGACTCGACGTAGTCGGTCGTATC
>JARRLD010000043.1:0-25341 GCA_037387345.1 Gemmatimonadota bacterium | reverse complement strand
AAGATCCAGATGGAGCAGCTCATGGCGGAGCGCGCCCTCCAGCTCGGCGACGAGTTCACGGTGGGGCGGTTCTTCGACGAGATCTTCGATACCGGTGTGATCCCCTTCACCCTCACGCGGTGGGAGATGACGGGGACGAAGGACCCCATCCTGGAGGCCCGTGACTAGGGTGCGGGAGAGGTGACGCCTCCCGCTGCCCTGCCAAGGGTGGCGCCCCGGCAGGGCGCCACCCAGGAGGAACGGCGCGTTGGCTCGAACTTCACCGCCCGCCCCCGCCCACGGGCCGGGTCGGTGGTGGCACGACGAAGGGCTCCGTCACGATGTCCGGGCCCACCCCGCGCTTCGACTCGGCGACGATGCGGCCCACCTCCTCCATGACCTCGTCGTTCTCGGTGACGATCCCGTCCTTGATGGTGTGGACGATGCCCCGCGTGCGGTACATCTCCCGGGTGGCGGGGTCCATCTTGATCGAGCCGAAGGGATAGAGGTACTTGAAGTCTTCCGCGGGGCTCCCGTCCACCACCAGCAGGTCGGCGACATAACCTTCCTGAACCAGGCCCAGCCTGGGCTCCATGAGGAACTCCGCGGAGTTGTAGGTGGCGCTCCGCAGCACCTCCAGGGGGTGCATGCCCGATTCCAGCAGGAGCTGGAGCTCGCGGATGTTCCCGAAGCCGCCCGTCGACCACTGGTAGTTGTCGTCGGTGCCGAAGGCCACGCGCCCACCCCGCTTGTTGAACTCGTGGATCATGTCGCCCCACAGGTCGTACATGTAGTACCATCGATACTCGTCCAGCGACGTCCAGTCGTACTGGAAGGCGGCGTGGTTGTCGGGGTTGGGCAGGTGCCACTCCCACAGCGCCTGATGGGTGTACTTCTCATGCCACGGAAGGCCGTGGGCCCGGACGATGTCCCGGTTGGCCTCATAGGTAGCCCGGTTGGGCTGCATGGTCACGCCGTAGTGGACCAGCGAGTCCACCACCGTGTTCAACAGGCGACGGCGTGTGTCCTCGTTCTCGCCGGCCTCGATCCACACCTGGGCCGCTTCCCGGAAGCGTTGGTTCTCGTTCCAGAAGTTGTAGTCCACCGGGTAGTTCTGCACCTGCCGGTTGAGCGCGCTCTCGGCGTACCCGTAGTGGTGCACGATCATGCTCACGCCCAGGCGCGCGGCGTCCAGGGCGTTGACCTGCGACGTGCTGGAGGGCTGGATGTGCACGCCGGTCACACCGCCGGCAGTCGATATGGCCTGAGCGACCGTACCGAACATCTCCGGGTTCCAGCACAGTTCGTTCAGGTACACCTGGCGCACGCCGGCAGCGATCATGTCTCGAGCGATCTGCGGAGCCACGGCCGGGTCCATGAGCTCCTCGTCCGAGTATTCGGTCCGGGAGCCCCAGCCGTAGATGGGGAACAGACGGGGCGCGAGGATATCGTTGTTTCGCACGGAGTCGAGGACGCTCTGCACCCGTCCCTCTTCCGCTGGGCCGATGGACGTGACCCCGGTGGCGAGCTGCAGGTAGAAGATGTAGTCCAGGGGAAGCGCCTCCTCCCTGAGGTGGAGGTGCAGGTTGATCATGCCCGGCATCACGTAGAGGTTTTCGCCCTCGATGACCCGGTCGCCTTGCATCCGCTCGGGGTCGGTCCTGTCGTGGCGGCGCATCTCGGCGATGACGTTGCCCGTGACCAGAATGTCGTAGGGTCCCACGGCCGGGCCCCCGTGGCCAGGCAGGACCATGACGTTACGGAGGACCAGTCGGCTGTAGGGACCTTCCGCCAGGTCGCCGAACCGCTTCGTCTCCGTAGCGTCGGGGTTGGGCTGGACGCGCTCGAGCTGAGCGGAGGTGGGCGCGGGGAAGGCGAAGGCCAGATGGATTCCCAGCAGCAGGCTGCCGACGATGGGCGCCACGGGGACACCGGGTCGTGGGAGGGTCATGTTCGGCTCCGCGGTAGGGGTGATATCGGAGGGGCAACCTAGGGGGGGCGTTCGTATGCTGACAACGCGTCAGGGGTGGCCGCCTGGCGGCGGCGCGTCGCGCTCGTAGCGGCCGCAATGAGTGACGTTCGCCTTGTGGCCCGGGGACGTTGCGTCTAGCGTCCGGCCCGGACGTTGATGATGGGAGAGGCCCGATCTGTGCGATGGACGTGAAGATGACCGCGAAGCACGACCCGGAGGGCGGTATCAGATGAATCGCATTCCCCGGTGGGAAGGCGTCGCCGTGGCGGCCCTCCTGGTGATCCTGGCCGGGGTCTGGCTCCTTCGGAGATGGTCCACCGTGGAGCCTGACATCGACACCGAGACCGTCGTCGCCGACGTCCTCTCGGAGCAATCGACGGCGAGGGTCCGAGCCACGTGCAGCACCTGCCATGTCTTCCCACCGCCGGACATGCTTCCACGGGAATACTGGGTCACCGCCGTTCGCGGGATGTTCCAGATCGCCGCCGACCGGGGCGTGGAGATGTCCGTCTCCCTCGACCGGGCCATGGCGTGGTATGTCTTCCAGGCTCCGGAGAGGCTTCCTCCCGCCCCCGACCGCACGGATGCCGGACCTGGGACGCTCATGTGGTCGAGCGAGGACTGGCGGCCCGAAGGTGCGCTCCCGCCTGCCGAGCGGGGACCTGCCGTGACGCACGTCCAGATGGCGCCCCTGCTGGGCGGGTCGGGTCTGGACGTCCTCGTCTCGGACGTGTCAACCAACCGCGTCTACGCCCTTCGGCCCTATGCGCCGGAGGAGGGGGCGCTGGTGGTGGGAACGGTGCCTCAACCGGGCAGGCTGGTCGTGACGGACCTGGACGGCGACGGCGGGTCGGATGTGGTGGTGGCCGCTCTCGGGCAGCTGAAACCCACCAACGACCCGGTGGGGTCGGTGGTGTGGCTCCGCCGGACCGGCCCGGAGAGCTTCGAGGCATCGGTTCTGGCCGACGGGCTGGGAAGGGTGGCCGACGTGCAGGCCGTGGACCTCGACGGCGAGGGCCGGACCGATCTCCTGGTCGCGGTCTTCGGATGGATGGAGAACGGGAGCCTGCTCTGGCTCGAGAGGTCGGGTGGATCCGGAGCGGATCTCACGTTCACGCCCCACGTGCTCGATTCCCGGCCGGGCTTCACCGACGTCCGTGAAGCCGACCTGAACGGGGACGGCCGAGCCGACGTCGTGGCGCTGATGGCCCAGGAGTTCCAGCAGGTGATGGTGTACTGGGGCTCCGAGGAGGGATTCCGAGCGGAGGTGGTTTACCAGGCGCCGAACCCCGATTGGGGGTACACGGGTCTGGAGGTGACGGATCTCACCGGGGACGGACTCCCGGATCTCATCGTCACCAACGGGGACAACCTGGACCTCACCGTGGCCAAGCCGTACCACGGGGTGGCGATGCTCGAGAACCTCGGCGGAGGTCGGTTCGCCTACCGGCACCTCACGGCCCTCTACGGGGCACACAAGGCCGTGGCGGCGGACCTGGCCGGAACGGGTCGTACCGGCATCGTGGTGAGCGCCTATTTGCCGCCGTCCGTGTCCGCGCGCACGCCGGAGCCGACCGAGGCGGTGGTGTGGTTGGAGCGCGTAGGTCCCACCCAGCTCGTTCGCAGGGTCCTGAAGTCCCAGGGTGTCGACCATATGGCCCTGGCGGTGGGAGATGCCACGGGGGACGGCCGACCCGATCTGGCCCTGGGGTTCATGGATCTCGGTGTGGTCGACCCCGGGCAGGCACATCGGGGTGAGCCGCTGGCATCGTACGTCACGCTCTGGCAGAACCTGGGACCCGGTGGCCCCGTGGAGCCCCCTGAAGAGGCGGCGGTCATCGATTGGCGAAGGGGGGCACCCGACCCCGGTCGCTAGCGGAACCTCCGGACATGATCGCGCTCTCGCGCCCCTCGATCACCCGGTCCCGGCTCTGTCGCTCCCCTTGCGGCCTCGCCATTGTGTCGGCGACTCGAGACCTCGGAGAGGAGACCACCCCCCATGCGTATCTCGGGCTTCTCGTTCGCCCGCAACGCCGCGACGCTGGACTACCCGCTCCGGGAGGCGCTCTTATCGGTCCTGCCGCTCGTCGACGAGCTGGTGGTCGCGTTGGCGCCCGGAGATCCGGGGGACGACACACGGGGCATCGTGGAGTCCCTGGACGACCCTCGCGTGCGGATCGTGGATGGGGTGTGGGAGGAGAGCCGTCGGCAGGAGGCCTACGCCGACCTCACCAACGTCGCGCTCGAGGCCTGTGAAGGCGATTGGTGCGTCTACGTCCAGGCCGACGAGGCGCTTCACGAGGAGGATCTTCCCGGGCTCCGGGCGAGGCTGGAGTCCCTCTCCGGGGACCGACGGGTCCAGGGACTCCTCTTCGACTATCTCCACTTCTTCGGCGATTACGACCACCTCCAGACCGGACACGGGTGGTATCAACGGGAGATCCGCGCCGTGAGGAACGGGATCGGCGTCCGCTCGGTGCGGGACGCGCAGTCCTTCCGGTTCGCTGACGAGCGGCGTCTCACGGTCGCCCGTGCCGGAGCCCGGATCTTCCACTACGGATGGGTACGGCCGCCGCGGAACATGCAGACGAAGGTGCGGGAGTTCTGGTCGCACCGTGACGGCAGGGAGATTGCCGAGGCGCGGTACCGTACCGGTGTGGAGTTCGACTACGGGCCCCTGGGTCGTCTCGACACCTTCGAGGGCACCCACCCGGCCGTGATGCGGGATCGCATCGAGGCCATGGACTGGGCGGACTCGTTGCGTGAGGAGGATCCGCCGGATATGCAGCGGACCATGCTCCACAAAGATGAGCGGTTGAAGTACCGGCTTCTGACCGGTATCCGAAGGCTCACCGGTGTGGACCTCAACCACAAGAACCACGGGCGGGTCCTGAGAGTCTGAACGTGAAGATCCTCATCGTCGGGCCTGCGTGGGTGGGCGACATGGTCATGGCCCATACGCTGGTGCAGACCCTGGTGGCCCGTCATGAGGACCCCGAGATCGTCATGCTCGCGCCACCGGCGTCGCAGCCCATCGCCGCGCGCATGCCGGAGGTGGCCGAGAGCATCCCCCTGGACGTCCGACATGGACGCCTGGACTGGGGAGTCCGCCGCAGGATGGCGAAGGAGATGAAGAGCCGGCGGTTCGAGGTCGCCTTCGTTCTGCCCAACAGCTTCAAGTCCGCCCTCATTCCCTTCTGGGCACGGGTGCCGCGGAGGGTAGGTTGGCACGGGGAGTCGCGTTATGGGATCCTCAATGACCGCCGCATGGCGCCGGAGCGGCACGCGCTCATGATCGAGCGGTACATGGCGCTCGCGTGGCCGCCGGCCGCGGATCTTCCCCGGCCCTATCCCCGGCCCCGGCTCCTGGTGGACGAGGTCAACCGCGAGACCCTGCGGGATCGGCTGAAGCTGGCGTCCGACGGGCCCGTGACGATCCTGTGTCCCGGGAGTGAATACGGACCGGCGAAGCGGTGGCCCCCGAGACACTACGCGACGCTGGCCCGCGCCCTCCTGGACTCGGGGCAACACGTGTGGCTGGTGGGCTCGCCCCGCGACGCGGTCGTCTGCGCAGAGATCCAGGCCCAGGCGTCCGGGGTGGTGGACCTCTCCGGGCGCACGAGCCTGCTGGACGCCGTGGACGTGCTGTCCCTCGCAGAGGTGGTGGTGAGCAACGACTCGGGATTGATGCACGTCGCGTGTGCCCTGGACCGCCGTGTGGTGGCCCTGTTCGGCTCGACGTCACCCGACTATACGCCTCCCCTGAGCGATCGGGCCACGGTGCTGAAGAAGGACCTGGAGTGCAGCCCTTGCTTCCAGCGCCAGTGTCCCCTTGGTCACACCGATTGTCTCGTGACGCTGGAGCCCGAGCAGGTGATCGCGGTGCTATGACGTAGCGGAAGGTCCGGCAGCGGTGGGTCCGTCAGAGGCCGGTCGCCGTCATCTCCCGCAGGAGACGATCCACCGGGTTCCCGCCGGTGGGGTGGAGGTACCGGTCCGATACCTGGTTCAGGGCCACGCGGACCGCCGAGAAGTGGCGGGACACGTCCTTGAAGATGGCCTCGAGGCCGAGTGTGCCTGCCTCGGGCGAGGAAGAGGCCATGGTGTACCCCGTGGCACCCATCGCCTCGTAATAGCGGATGGATGGGGCGCCACGTCGACGCACCCGAGCCTCGATGAAATCCGGGAACAGCCCGCTCAGCCACAGAGAGAAGTTGCCGAGGTGGGCTTTGAGCAGGAACGCCTCCTGGGACTTCGTGCTTTCCCCCAGCCTGGAGACCATGTCGATGAGGTAGCGGTATTCTTCCGTGGCCCTCTCGGATACGCGATGAGCCCGGCCGCTCCGCGCGAAGGCGAGCACGACCGATGCCACGTAGTCCGCCGTCTCGCGCGAGTCGATCCCACGCTGCAGGAGCGACTGCCGCACGAGCACGTAGAAGACCAGCGAAGGAGGGGCCTTCACGTCCTGCTCGGTCAGGAGGGCGTTGAGGACGCGCGGGTCGTCCAGGAGGCTGTCCATGCCCTGGGTCTCGAGGCGCTCCATGGCCGACTGGCGCAGCTCCTCGTCCGAGCGGGCCATGAGATTGACCAGGTGAAGCGCATGTCGACGTCCGAACGACGCCCTGACGGTGGGCAGAATCATCGTTGCCTCCTCTCTGTTCTACCTATTTCCTTGTTAACAGGTTCGGCTGAGAGGGCGCAACGACTTGAAATCCGGGGCCATGGTCTCCACGGCCCAGGAGGGCACGGTACGGCCTTCCCTACGACTCGAGGCCGGGAGGGGGTGTCTTCCTGAGGCCGGGGTACGGACGCCTCACCAGCCAGAGGATCCAGAAGGTGACTGCCAGGGCAAGGACCGCCGCTCCGTAGATCCACCCCGGGAGCGCCGGATCCTCCGATACCCAGCCCAGATAGGCCGGCACGAGCGCGATGGCGTTGCTGGCGGCGTGCCAGACCATGACGGGGAAGATGGACCCCGTCAGGAGCACCACTGCGGCGAGCAACGCGCCCAGGTATGCCGTGGGGATGAGGCGGAAGAGGGAGACGTGGAAGATCCCGAAGATGGCGCCCACCACCAGGCAGATTCCCACGGGTCCGACGATCTTGCGCAGACCGTGGAGCAACACGCCCCGGAAGGCGAGCTCCTCGAGGACGCCGGGCATGATCGACAGGAACAGGATGAGCTGCCACAGGGGAATATCATTGCCCAGCATGACGTCGCCGAATGCCTCGAGCACGTTCTGTGGCACCGGGAACAGGTAGGTGTTGACCAGCCCGGCGAGACCGATGCCCAGCACGTAGCCGGCAGGGGCGCCGATGACCACGGCGAGCCACACCGCCGGATGCACCCGCCGGAGCGCAAACGCCTCCCGAACGTCCAGGCGGTAATGGCGGATCATCAGGATCGATCCTCCCAGGAAGATCCCCACCAGGTTCACCGCCACCTGGCCGCGCAGGCCGAGCTCCTGGCCGAACCACAGCGAGATCAGGAGGAAGACCACCCACATCACGCCGAACCAACGGAGCACGTGACGGGGGAAGAGAGCGGGTCCGCCCAGCAGGTCCGCCTCGTCCAGGTCCGCGTGGGAGATGAGCCGCTCGGTGGAAAGGGTCCGTTCCGTGAGACGAGCGGCCCACAACGCCGCGAGGCTGGTGGAGATCTGCGCCAGCACCAGGAAGATCCAATCGTACTCGCCCAGCATGATCTCCCGTACCGCCACGCTGATGCCTGCCACGGGCACCAGGGCGACGGCCGAGTGCAGGTCCATGCCCGGGAGCACGCCGGCCACCGAGGGTGCCAGGAAGGCGAGCAGGAGCGGGAAGAAGTAGATCTGATACTCCTTGTAGCTCTTGGCATAGCCCGAAAGGAGGAGCAGGGCGTTGGAGATCAGGACGGTGAGCGGTAGGAACAGGACCAGGAGCAGCACCAGGTCCAGCAGCGAAAGCGAGACGGCGAAGTTCTCGGGAAGCTGGAACAGACCCAGGACGAGGTAGAGGAGCAGGTTCAGGATGTTGATGACCGCCACCGCGACTCCGACGACGATGATGGCCAGCTGCTTGGCGGACACGATCTCGGTACGGCTGGCTCCGGTCGCCAGAAGCGTCTCCAGCGTGCCGCGTTCCTTTTCGCCGCTGATGGCATCCACCGCCATGATGGAGCCACCCGTAAGCATCAGGAGGAGCAGGAAGGGCGTGAGAGCGAGCCCCAGGACGGCGCCCCCTTCCTTCTCGGGGGAGGCCAGGTTCTCGGTCACCACGGTACCGACCTGAGCGGGTTCCACCGGGAACCCTCCGGCTCGATACACGCTGTCGCGCATCAGGCCGCGCACCTCCACGAGGCGCTCGCGCAGACGGTCGGCGGCGGTCCTGGAGAAGTCACTCTGGGCCCGGTACTTGAGGCGGATGATCCGGAGGGGAAGGTCGACGTCCACGACCTGGGTTCCACCCGCGTCGGACGACCCACCTCCCTGGCTGTCGGCGGAGTCGACATCCTCTTCCGCGCGGATCCTCTCGTATTCCTCCGAAGAGAGCGCCTCCACCAGCACATGGATCTGCCCTTCCTGGAGCATTGCTTCGGCGTCGAGGCCGGAACGGTCCTCGAAATGGACATGCACGTGGTCCTCGCCTGGCTGGTCCAGCTCGAGCGCGAGCGCCTTGGCCAGGACGGCGCGTCCCCATCCTGCCTCGTCGCCGGTCAGAGCGTACTCGTAGATGGCCTCATCCAGCCGGCGTGCCTCCGACTGGTCCACCCTGCGGAGGATGAAGATCATCACGGGATAGAGGAGAAGCGGGGCGACCACGGCGATGAGGATGACCCGCCGGTAGCGGAGCAGCCTCTTGATCTCGTAGAGGAACAGGGTGGCGAAGACCCCCCTGTCACCGGATCCCCAGATGATCACGGGCCGGCCTCCAACTCGCCGGTAGCGCCGATGCCCGTGGATTCCTTCAGATCATCCTCGACGGCCATGACCTCGTGGACGAAGATGTCCTCCAGGTAGTGCTGGCCCGTCCTCTCCCTGTGCTCGTCCAACGTGCCCAGGGCGAGCAGCCGTCCCCGATGGATGACGCCGATGCGGTCACACAGCCGCTCCGCCTCGCTCATGATGTGGGTGGAGAAGATGATGCACTTGCCCTCGTCCCTCAGCTCGCGGATCACGCGCTGCATCTCGAGGGCCGCCATGACGTCCAGGCCGACCGTGGGCTCGTCGAAGATCAGGATGGGCGGATCGTGCACCACGGTGCGGGCAATGGAGACCTTCTGCTTCATTCCGCTGGAAAGCTTCTCGACTCTGGCGCCCTGGTATTCCGAGATGCCGAACCGCTCGACGAGGGTCTCGACCCGTTCCGCCACCTTGTCCGCGGGGAAGCGGTTCACGCGGGCGAAGAACTCCAGCGTCTCCCGTGCCGTCAGTCGGGGATAGAGCGCCGTGGAAGCCGAGTAGAAGCCCAGGCTCCTCCGGACCGCCTCGGGCTCGGCCGTGACCTCGTGGCCGTTGAGATACGCCTGACCTCCCGTGGGTTTCAGGATCGTGGCGAGCATGCGGAGCGTCGTGGTCTTGCCTGCCCCGTTCGCGCCGAGAAGACCGAAGATCTCGCCGGGTCGACAGTCGAAATCGAGGCCGTCGACGGCACGGATCTCCCCCCGGGACTCGTCCCAAAAGGTCTTCCGCAAGTCCTGGACGTGGACCGTGCTCAGCTTCATCGGAAGTTCCTCATGGCTCGCGTTGGGTGTGATGGAGGCAGGATGCACTCAGTCGGCCCGTGCCGGCGCCGTTCCGCCGGGGCGCCCGCCGGTTGCGCCCCTGGCTCCCAGGAGCCGGTCCCTGGCCAGTCGCCAGAGGCTACCATCGAACGAGTCCATGAGAAAGTCCTCGAACTTCAGGACGGTGCGGGCCAGAAGGAGACACGCGGCCACCATGAGCAGGAGAACCACCATGGTCTCCGCCATGAGAGGCCAAAGGAACACCCCGTTGATGGCGTCGCGGATCATCATGGCTGCGTTGGCCACGGGGATGGCGGCGATGGTGGGCGTCAGCGTCTGATCCGTCTGCTGGCCCAGGATGATGGGAAGGATGGCGAGCCAGTAGATGGGCATGACCATCGCCTGTCCGTCCTTGAAGCTGCGGGCGAAGGCGGCGAGGAGCATCATGGCCGCTGCGAAGAAGAGCGCCAGGGCGATGGCGGCGACCATCATGACCGGAACCGCCAGGGGTTGGATCGTGAACTCGAAGGTCGCTCCTCCCTCGCCGGACCCACCGAGGAGGGGGGCCATGACCGCTCCGAGGGAGACGAACATGGCCACCACGTTCAGGAGGCCCGCCAGGATCCCGAGGGTAGCGACGTAGAGGTACTTGGCCGTCACGATGCTGAGCCGAGACGCCGACACCGTCATGAGCGTCTCCCACGTGGAGCGCTCACGCTCGCCTGCGGTGGAATCGATGGACGGGATGAAGCAGCCGAGGGCGACCATGATGACCAGGAACAGCGGGATCAGCATCCCCAGGACGAGGGCCCCCATCTGCTCTCCGCTGGACGTGTTCCGCTGGACGACCAGGAACTGCTGGCGGTCGACATCCGCAATGCCCAGCGTCTCGGCCTCCCGGGCCATCCACTCGTCGCGATAGTCCGAAATCACGGCGTCCACCCGATCCCGGGCCCGGCGGCTGCGCTCCACGGCGCGATCGTAGCGTATGTGGACGGTGAAGTTGCCCTGCAGCGCGGCGGCCGACGGAGCGGCGGGGAGGAACTCCACGAGGGCATCCAGCTCCTCTTCCCGGATGAGGCGGATGGCTTCGTCCGCGGCAACGGGAGTTGGCCGGAGGTCGATGTCCTCGCGAGCCGCCAGCGTGTCCATGAGGGCGGGATGGGCCGGCGGCGGGTCCAGCACCGCGACCCGCGAGGCGGCGCGCTCCTGAAGGCCCGACACAAACGTGATCCCCGTCAGGATCACCCAGAGCATCACGGGATAGAGGAAGATCGGCATGAGGATGCCGTTTACGACGATGGTGCGCTCCCTCATGGCGGAGCGCAGCTCACGGCGGTAGAGGATCCACACGTCGTGCCAGTTCAAGCGCGCTCCAGCGTGTTCGGGAGAGGAGGGGCAGCTATTGCAGAATGCGTGAGTGACAGAGGCGGTGCAACAACGTCGTTGAGCCGGCTCGGGTGAAAAACCGGGAGCGTTGCCCGTTCCGGAACCCCTGTCGAGGTGCCATCTTGGGGATGTTGACCCCTCAACGGCCCCTGAGGTCAGCCGCCGGGAGGAGGGCTCCATGGGGATCGGCGTCAGGCCACCCGCGGTGGCCGGCTTCTTCTATCCGGGAGGCGAGGGACAGCTCCGGCGCCTGGTGAAGGGGTTCCTCGCCTCCGCCCCGCCGGATGTGGGAGGTTCCCCCCCGAAGGCGGTCATCGCTCCTCACGCCGGGTATTCCTATTCGGGGCCGGTATCGGCTTCGGCGTACGCCCAGGTGGCGCGCTGCGCCGGGCGGGTCCGCCGCGTCGTGCTCCTGGGTCCTGCCCATCGCTGGCCTGTCCACGGCCTCGCCCTGCCGGGAGCATCGGCCCTGGCGACGCCTCTCGGGACAGTTCCCGTGGACGACGAAGGGTGCCGGGTGGCCGAGGCCCTCGATCCGGTCTTCGTGCAGCCGAAGGCGCATGAGGGGGAGCATTGCCTGGAGGTCCACCTTCCCTTCCTTCAGGTGGTCCTCCAGGACTTCGCGGTCGTGCCCCTGGTGGTGGGCGACCCTCGACCGGAGCACGTAGCGGAGGTTCTGGAGACCCTGTGGGGCGGGCAGGAGACCCTGATCGTGGTGAGCTCCGACCTCAGCCACTACCGGACCTATGACGCCGCCCGCGAGCTGGACGAGGATACGGCCCACGCCATCGAGGCGCTGGATCCGGAATCCATCGGCCCTGACCAGGCGTGTGGACGTATTCCTATCGTGGCCCTGTTGCAGGTGGCCCGGGCTCGAGGCTTGCGAGCCCGGACGCTCGACCTCCGGAATTCCGGCGACACCGCCGGCGATCGACAGCGGGTGGTGGGGTACGGCGCCTGGGCGTTCTTCGCCTGAGGAGCCTCAGGCCTCCATCCGGCGCAGCCGGACCGGGCGACGCCTGCTTCCCCAATCACCAGGCTCCGCCTCGAAGACACCCGCCACCCTCGTGCCGCACCAGCGACAGCCTCCGGAGGCGGTCAGGTTCCACTCCAGGAGGCGATAGCCGTCGCGGACGATGAGCGTCTCCCCACAGGCGTGGCAGCGGGTGCTCGCCCCCATCCGGTCGCGGAGGTTGCCGATGTACGGATAGCGCACACCGTTCTGAAGGGCGATCTCCCTGGCGCGGATGAGCGTGGCCACGGGCGTCGGCGGACGCTGGGTCATCTTCCAGTCCGGATGGAACGCGGTGAAGTGCATGGGGACGTCCGGCCCCAGATGCTCGACCACCCACCGCGTCATGGCTTCGATCTCGTCCGTGGAGTCGTTCTCGTCAGGAATGAGGAGCGTGGTCAGCTCGAGCCACACGTCCGTTTCGTGCGCGATGTAGCGAAGCGTGTCGAGGACGGGCTCCAGGTGGCCCGCACACACCTTGTGATAGAAGGACTCGCTGAACGCCTTCAGGTCCACGTTCGCCGCGTCCATGTGTCGATAGAATTCGGCGCGCGGCTCGGGGCAGACGTAGCCCGCCGTGACGGCCACCGTGCGGATCCCGATGTCGTGGCAGGACCAGGCCACGTCCACGGCGTACTCGTGGAAGATGACCGGATCGTTGTAGGTGAACGCGACAGCCCTGCAGCCCAGCTCCTGGGCCGCCCGGGCGATCCCCTCCGGGGAGGCGCTGTCCATGAGGGTGTCCGTCTCGCGGGATTTGCTGATGTCCCAGTTCTGGCAGAACTTGCACGCCAGGTTGCAGCCGGCGGTCCCGAAGGAAAGCACGGGCGTGCCCGGGAGGAAGTGGTTCAGGGGCTTCTTCTCCACGGGATCGACGCAGAAGCCGCTGGAGCGCCCGTACGTGGTCAGCACGATCGCCCCGTCCAGGTTCGCCCGGACGAAGCACAGGCCACGCTGACCGTCGCGCAGCTTGCACGCCCGCGGACACACGTCGCACTGGACCCGGCCGTCGTCCAGCGTGTGCCAGTAGCGGGTGGCGACCGTGTCCTGATCGGTTCGCATCGAGGCGCGCTCCTGCCGCGGGGGTCCGACCTTCCATGTACCCTGGCGCGCGGCAGGAGTGTCTCGGCCGTCAGCTCCCAGCCTCGGCGCAGGCACCGAAGCTCTCCCAGTGTCGGGCGAGGTACGTGCCCAGGCGCTCCCGCGCGAAGGCCATCTGGTGGCCCGGGAGGTTGCCCGAGGCCGGCCCTTCGGAGAACCGGAAGACGACCCCGCCCACCAGGCCGCAGGCGAGCGGCGATCCGGGCCCCCCGGACTCGTCGCCCACGGCGAAGACCAGGGATTTGATGAAGAGGTCGTCCCGAGACCCGGCTCCGCCCTCCTCCGCCAGGGTCCCGGTCTTGGCCAGGAGCCCCGAGGGCAGGCCCGCGCGTCTCCAGGCCGAAGCCAGACCCCTGCCGGTTCCGTCCCGCGCCACCGCCCCGAGGCCGGCCAGGAGATCGGGATACCAGGGATGCTCTCCCAGGCCGAGCGGCTCATCGGGGGTTTCCGGCCCGGGGCGGTCGGTCCGGGCCACGAAGGTCAGCTGGATCCTCCGGTCCGTCGCGATGCGACCGAATCCGCCGGTGAGATCCAGGAGCGTCCAACGGTTCTCCCACGCACCGTACGCGTAGCGGTAGAGGAGGCTCAGGTCGGTCCCGTCGGACGACCCGGACGCGAGCAGCGCCGGACGGGACTCGGTGGGCAGCAGCTCGAAGGGCACCGTGACCTCCTGCCCGTCGGTGAACGAGAGACCTTCCCACACGCGGCGGGTCCGGCGAGTCGCGTCCGTGATCACCGGGTCGGTGGAGACGTCGAACAGCTGGCTCAATCCCTCGGAGAGAGGGCTCAGGAGCAGCGTCGAACGGCTCACCGTTCGGCCCTGCAGGCCTCCCTCGGGACGGAGGCGATCGAAGGACCTCCCCTCCAGCGAGAACACTCCCGGCGGTGTCCGCGCGCGCTCCGTTGCCCACAGGTCAGGGTCAAAGAGGCCGGCGGTCACCAGAGCTGCGGCGTATTCGTTGTTGGAGCACCGGAGGAAGTATCGGAGGTCGATCCAGCCGTCCGGCGGGTACGCGCAGTTGAGGGTCGACTGGAAGGCACGGCCCTCCGGCACCCGCGGCAGGCCGAGGACGCTCTCCACCCTGCCGGTCCGGGCGGGAAGGCGCAGGGTCGCCAGCTCCGGCCGCTGGGAGAGGATTGCCGCGGCCAGCAGCGGCTTCACGGCGGACCCCGGCGGGAAAGGCTCCAACAGGTTGCTTCTTCCACGGCTCCGGCGGTCGCCGAGCTCGGCCACGGCCAGGATCTGGCCGTCGGGGACGCGACCGATCACCACCAGCGCGAAGTCCACGGGCATCTCGATCTCGGACTCGACGAAGTCTCTGAGCATGCCTGTGAGCTCCGTGCTCGCGCTGACGTCCACGCTCAGCGTCACGGGAGCCGTCACGTCTCCCGCGTCGGTGGCCAGGTCCGGACGCTCACCCAGGGACGCGAACATGTCGAGGGGCGGCTCGAACAGACCCACGCGGCGCGTGCGCCCGTTCACCCACTGTTTGCTGGAGAGAATCCCCTCCCAGTATTCGGACAGGACGACCGGCTGCAGGGGAGCGATCTGGAGGAGCGTCCCCCTCTGGACGGGCACCGAGTCCCCAGCGGAGACGCGTTGGCCGTCGACCCAGAGGTCCGTCCAGCCCGCTACTGCGGTTCGAGGCGTCGCCTGATTGGACGCCATGCGGAGGATGGCCTGGGGGATCCGCTGCTCGGACAGACAGAACGCCTGGACCTCGAGGGTCTGCGGGATGAACTCGCACACCTGTCGTCTCCCGTCGACGGTCCGGACCAGGCGGGTGGGGCGTCGAAGCGAGACGGTGACCCTGGGACCCAGAAGCCCGGAGCCCCGGTGGACGTCCCGAGCTCGGATCTCGCCGTTCCACTCGCCTTCGAGTGGGGAGCGCACCCGGAGGGTCCAGGCGGCGGCCGCGCGAGTCAGCCCCTTCGATCCGTCGCTCCGGCGGTAGGAGCGGAATACGGAGGGGTTGAAGGCCTCGAGTCGGCGGAACCACTCGGGGTCCTGCCTGCCGAGGCCGAGTCGCTCCCGCTGGAACCGGTTGTACGCCTGGACCTGGTCGTAGAGGAAGCCGGCCCGGGCGAAGCTGGGGTACAGGGTGGGATCCGCTTCGATGACGAGGGTGTCGAAACCGACCGTGCGGCCTGGAGCCAACGTGGCCTCGACCTGCTCGAAGCGGACCAGGGCTTGATCCCCCGCACCCTCCAGAAGCTCGTCGACCGCCGCCAGGAAGCCCTCGTAGTCCAGACCGCCACGGACCCCCAGGTCTCCACTGGCATCCACGGTCCGCACCGCCACCAGGCCGATGAAGAGCGCGGTGGTGCCCAGGAGCCCGAGAACCACGGAAAGGAGGATCAGCTTCGTCGATTTCACGACGGTACCCCCTCCGTCGAGTCGACGGACGTGAGGGCGAAGAGCATTCCGGTCGACAGACCCGCGACCAGCACGACGTCCGCCCAGGAGTTGAGGCCCAGGAACGGCATGTTCTGTCCGGTGAGGGGCACCAGCGCCAGGTTCGAGGCCGCCACGTAGACGGCAGGCAAGGTGAGCCACAGGACACCGCCGACGGTCATGGCCAGCACGGCCAGGCCCAGGGGCGACTCCTGGACGTCTCCCTGGACCCTGACGACCCAGAGCCCGACCACGGCCAGGAGCGCCAGGTAGGCCAGGAGCACGGCGAGGCCACCGAGCGCGCCGTGCTCCGAGAGGACGTACACGGAGAACGTATTCTCGGCGTACGAGACCGCCGTCGGGATTCCCCGCCCCAGGACCGTGGTGCCCGCGAAGCCGGTGCCCGTCCAATCGCTGGCGGCGTAGGCCCGGCCTCCCCACACCTGCTCCAGGGAGGGAGCCGCAGCGAACAGGGCGTCCGAGGGACCTGCGAAGGCGAGGGCTTCCTCGAGAAGGCCGGGCTCGGAGGCCGCGATGCCCCGTACGGTGGCGCGGGTGACAGGCCCAGCCAGGCCGGCGGCGCGGAGGCCATCGACGAGCGGGTTCCCCACTTCCTGGTACTCGGCGGCGAACGTCAGCACGTCCGGTGCGGCGCGGAGGTCGTCGAGGGAGGGCCGGAGGACGGACCAGGCCACCACCACCAGGGCAGCAGCCACTCCCATGGAGCCGAACGCCACCGGCACGGGCAGCCACCAGCAGGACCCCGAGGGGGATCACCAGGAGGCCGAGGCCCTCCAGGTACCCCCGGCCGCGACCCTGCATCAATACGTGGTGACAGGCGAGACCGGCCCGGATGGCCAGGAGGAACAGCGCGAAGACCAGCGCGAACCGGGCGAACGGCGGGATCTCCTGGGTGCTCAGGAACAGGAGAGCTCCCAGGACCAGGAGGACGCCAACCCAGCCCAATCCGGACAGCACCGCCCGCCGGAGGTCGGCGAAGGCCCGCTCGAGGGTCACCAGCCGGGGGGTCTGCGTCTCGTCATCCGCCGGTACGTGTCGCAGCCACAGACCCGTGGCGACGAACACCGCGGCCAGTCCGACGGAGAGAACGACGGGGTGGCCCGCAAAGGCGGCCACGCCCAGGAGGAGCCCCCCGAACACGACGACCAGGAGGAGCCAGGCCCTCTTCTCCGGCGCGTCGGTCCAGGACCCCCGGCCCGACACGTGGTTCACGCCGAAGAGGAACAGGAGGCCCAGGACCGGCGCCAGAGCCAGCAACGGGGCGTGCATGGCCAGGGCCAGCACCACCGAGGCGCCGGCGGCCAGGGCGAAGGCCAGGGAGGGCTTCTCCACTTCGGAGTCCGCCGTGAGGACGCGCAGCGGATAGGAGCTCAGGGGCCAGTGGGCGCTTCGGCGCCTGGCCAACCCCATGGCCAGCCAGGCGGCGAGGACTGCCAGGGCAGCGAGAAGGCCGAGGACGGCCCCAGGACGCTGCCAGAGCAGGCCGGCGAGGGTGGGGACGAACAGCATCAGGCCGTAGGCGGTGCGGTGTCGGGCCTTCTTCCTCCGGATCGCCTCCTCCGGCGCGTCGGAGTCGGCGGCCCGTAGGGTGAACTTGGTGGACGGAGCACGCGAACCTCCGTTCCCGTTCCTCCCGGGAATGAAGAGCCGCGACAGGGGGCGCTCCAACCACCGGATCAGCTTCCAGAGTCTCGGGGACCACGACGACCACCGCCCCAGAGCCACGAGCAGCGTCGCGAACGCGATCCACAGTCCGACGGCCGTCGAAGCCGCCCGATCGTAGAACGGAGGCGTGAACGCCACGCGCAGACCGAGGGCCAGACGGATCCCGAGGAACAGCAGGAATACGTTGAGCAGCCCCCACGCCGCCCTCGTGTGCGGGGACACACCATGGCGGAGTCCCCAGAGCCGCCGGTCGCCGGAGACCACGAACAGCGCCCCGAGGACGAGGAGGTAGAGCCCCACCACGGTGAGGAGAACGTCGCTCTGTCGACCGCGGGAGGAGCGGCTGACCTGGACGAGTATGCCCGCGTCGGTGCCTTCCTCGTCCGCCGCGAGGGCGGGCACGGGACGGACCTCCCCGTATCCGAGTCGGATCGCCCCACGGGCCCCGACCAGGCGGACGCCGTCCGCGCCCGTCTCGAGTCGGGCCAGGATCGAGTACCGGGCCGTGTCGAGGCCGGAGCCGCTCAGATCGAAATGCGCCTGGGGAGGGGGCAGGGGCCGGCTGGAGAGAACCGCACACCGATAGGCTTCCCTCCCACACGCTTCAGGCGAGGGCAACGCCCACCCCGTGGGTCGAGGTCGGCGGACGTACGTGACGGCGACCGGGGCCGACACCCGGGAAAGGCCGGCCACCCGTCCCACGGCAAAGGCCCAGGTCTTCCCGCGGGACGTCACCCAGAGGGTGTCGCCCGCCGCCAGCGTGAGGGGCGTTGGTCCGCCCCAGCCCTCCGGGTCGGACCGGGACACGATCCGGTACCGGGGGAGGGACAGCCGCACGCGCCCCAGGACCCGCCCGGGGGTCGTGCGCGTGAGCACCAGATCCTCAGCGAGGTCACGGTCCGGAAGCGAGTCCCACGGCAGCTCGGCCAGGGGGATACCCCGGGCCATCCGTCGGGAAAGCCTGCGGTCCAGGACCCTCTGGCCCACAGCCAGGGGAGCG
This sequence comes from Gemmatimonadota bacterium, assembly GCA_037387345.1. Classification (GTDB taxonomy): domain Bacteria; phylum Gemmatimonadota; class Gemmatimonadetes; order Longimicrobiales; family Gaopeijiaceae; genus SZUA-318. The sequence continues at coordinate 7,105 of JARRLD010000043.1, read as the reverse complement.
GAGGCGCCTTCCCAACGCAGGGTGCCACGACGCCCGATCCGATCGAGGGTGATGCGCGTCGAGTCCGCCCCGTCGGCTCGCCCCACGACCTCCGGATGGCGCCCGTCGAGGTTCGCGCCGAGGGTCGGCAGGGTCCGGGCGCCCAGGTGGCGGCGCCATCCGGAGTCCCGGACGCGCAGCATGTCCACCTGGCGCACGTTGTCGACGCGGAACCTGTTTCCCTCCACGGGCGCCAGATCCAGGGACCAGCGATCGAAGTCGTACAGGGAGCCCTCGAGGCGGACGTCCAGGCCGGGCCACCCCACCCCCACGCGGAAATGCTCCTGGCCGGCGTCGAAGTACACGCCGCGGATGGCGAGGCGCTCGCTTCGTTGCCGATGGGTCTCGACGTGGAAGAGGAAGAGGTTGAAGAGGCAGACGCCCGTGAGGATGAAGACGGTGATCCTGAACCAGGAGAGGTTCAAGGCCCGGCGCACTGGTGGGAGCTGGAGCGTGGCCAGGGAGAGAAGCAGGGCGAACAACCAGAGGGAGAACCAGGGCCAGCTCGCCCTGGCCTTCGCCAGGTACAGGAGAGCCGCCGACACCAGGGCAATCCCCGACCAGAACGACAGCTGGAGCCGTCGTGCCTTCGGCGCCCACGGGCGCATGGTTGCCTCGCTTTCAAAGAGCGGTCAGGGGTGAGTGCCCCTACGGAGCACGGGTCGGGGGGGTTTCCCGGGGTGGCTGACCGGGCCCGACCTCAAGGCGGAAGAACCGTTGTGTGGGGCGATTCGTACGGTCCGGCCTCGTATGCGGCGGCGCGGACGTGTACACTGGTAGCTTCCCGTCGCACGCCATCCGGAGGTCGCCATGCGAACCCTGCCCTTCGCGCTCGTGATTCTGGCGCTCGTCCAGGCGCCCGTCAGGGCCCAGGAAACGCCCTCGGACACGATCCTCACCGTCGACCACTACCTCGACTTCGAGCGGGTCAGCGATCCACAGATCTCGCCCGACGGGCGTCAGGTCGTGTACGCCCGGGCGTACGTGGACAAGATGAAAGACCGCTACGAATCGGCCATCTGGATCATGAGCTCGGACGGCTCGAAGAACCGATTCCTGGTGGACGGGTCGGCCCCGCGGTGGTCCCCCGATGGGACCCGGATCGCCTATCTGGCCGAGGGAGAGCCGGCCGGTTCGCAGATCCATGTCCGCTGGATGGACGCAGAGGGGGCGGTGAGCCAGGTCACGCACGAGCCCCGGACGCCGTCCAACCACAAATGGGCTCCGGACGGGCAGCACATCTACTTCCAGATGCTGGTGCCCGGACGCCAGGAGTTCACAATCGACCTTCCGGCTCCGCCGCCGGGCGCCGAGTGGACCGCTCCACCCCGCATCATCGATCGCATCCACTATCGCTTCGACCGCATCGGATTCCTGCCCGACGGCTACAACCACCTCTTCCGGGTTCCCTCGGATGGGGGCACGCCCCAGCAGCTCACCGAGGGTGAATGGCACGTGGGAGGTGGCTTCGTGGCGGGCGTCGGCGGAGCGGGCTACGACATCTCCCCGGACGGCAGGACGCTCGTCTTCGACGGGCTCATGGAGGACGCGGACGGCACGTACAGGGAGTCCCACATCTGGGCCCTGGATGTGGCATCCGGAGCGGTGCGGCAGCTCACGCAACGTCGAGGACCCTGGTCCGGTCCCGTGATCTCTCCCGACGGCAGGAGCGTCGCCTTCACGGGGTACGAGTGGACGTCCCAGTCGTACAAGACCACGGATCTCTACGTCGTCGCGATGGACGGCTCCGGGATGCGTCGGTTGTCCGGGGAGCTCGACCGGGACGTGGGCGCGCTCCACTGGGACGCCAGCTCAGGGGGCGTCTACTTCAACGCCGGAGACCGTGGAACCATGAACGTCCACCACGTCTCCCTGGATGGACGGCATCGCCAGGTCACCGAGGGCACCCACATGCTCGGAATGAGCTCCGTCGCCCGGGGTGAGACGGCGGTCGGCATCCGCTCGGCTCCTCATGACCCACCGGACGTGGTCGCGTACTCGCTCTCCGGCGGCGACGCGCCCAGACGCCTCACCCGGGTCAATGATGACGTGCTCGAGAACAAGCGCCTCGGCGAGGTGGAGGAGATCGTGTACACCTCTTCCGGGAACACGGAGGTGCAGGGGTGGGTCGTGAAGCCTCCCGATTTCGATCCCGACGAGCGCTATCCCCTCATCCTGCACATCCACGGTGGGCCCCACGGGATGTACAACGTGGGCTTCAACTACGCGTTCCAGAACTTCGCCGCCAACGGATACCTGGTGCTGTACACCAACCCCCGGGGAAGCACCGGCTACGGGACGGAGTTCGGCAATGCCATCGACAACGGATATCCCAGCGTGGATTACGACGATCTCATGGCGGGCGTCGACGCGGTCACCCGTCGCGGATGGGTGGACGAGAACCGCATGTACGTCACGGGTTGCTCGGGTGGCGGGGTGCTGTCGAGCTGGGTCATCGGCCACACCGACCGGTTCGCCGGGGCCGGCGTGCGTTGCCCCGTCATCAACTGGATGAGCTTTGCCGGGACCGCCGACATCACCGTGTGGGGTTACTATCGCTACGAGGGCTTCCCCTGGACCAACCCGGACAAGTACCTGGAGCACTCCCCGCTGATGTACGTGGAGAACGTCACGACCCCCACGATCCTGATGACGGGCGAGCTGGACCTGCGGACGCCGATGAGCCAGACGGAGGAGTACTATCAAGCCCTGAAGCAGGTGGGCGTGCCCACGAAGCTGCTCCGATTCCACGAGGAGTACCACGGAACGGGTAGCAAGCCCTCCAACTTCATGCGGACCCAGCTCTCCCTGATGAAGTGGTTCCAGCAGTACGAGAAGGGGAAGCCCATCACGGAATGAGACGGCTCGATGCGGCGCGACATGGCCTCGGTCATCAGGGACGAAACCCTGTTCCCGTGCTCGCGTATGGGGTCGAGAGTGAGATCGCCGCGAAAGGCAGCTTTCGGATCAAGGTGTATCCCGAGGCCGCTCCCTGGAACGGTTTGGGCCAGGAGCGCGGTGTCCGTACGGGGGACGTCACCCTCCGGGACGGGGAGGTGGTCTACTTCTTCGTCGAGCGGCATCTGTCGGACTCGGGGATTCTGGTGACCTCGGGCTGAACCGGAGTGGCTTCCCGCGAGGGGTCAGAACCGCGATATTTGATACGCACGCATTAGCGGGCGTGCCCCGGCCATTTCTGGCGATTGCATCCGGGTGATCAACCTGCTAAACCGCCCGGGGGCTCCGCGCGACGAGGTCGTCGCGGAGCCCTTTGTCTTGGTACGTCCTCCATGACTCGCCCTGGTGTCGTGTCGGGCCTGCAGCGCCCTTTCGTGAGAGGCCGGCGATCCCCGGCGGTGGTTCCGGGTAACAGCAGCCATGACTCCTGACGAGATACCGGCGCATCACCCGCCGGCCGACGCTCCTCCCCCGGCCCGCGCGTCCCGACGTTGGATCCGACGTGCGCTGATCGGGCTGGTGGCCCTTGCGGTCCTGTATCTGGGGACGGTCTTCGCCTTGAGCCGCTTCCTGGATCCTGTTCGCCTCGCCGACTGGATCGAGCCGCGCATCGCCGCGGCCGTCAATCGGGACGTGTCCATCGGAACGGCTTCCGTCCATCTCGTGCCGTTCCAGCTGAAGCTGGGCGAGGTGGAGGTGTCGGATCCCACGGGCCTCGCCCCGTCGCTGGCCCGGGTTCAGGCGCTTGCCCTGCGGGTGCGGCTTTTCCCGCTGATCCGGCGGGAGGTGCGCGTGGACCGGATCACCCTCGAGAATCCCAGCCTGACCTTGCAGGTGGGCCCGGAGGGGCTCACGAACTTCGGCGACTTCTCGCCCGAGGAGCGGCCCGCACCCGAAGAAGGGAGCTCGCCGCTCCGGCTGGAGCTGAACAGCGTGCGGATCGTCGGCGGTTCGATCCGGTACGGAAGCGCGGTCGATTCCTCGACGGTGGAAGTCGCCGATCTGTCGGTGGAGAGTCGCGTCCGGCGCAACGAGGAGGGCAGCTGGGAGCTCGCGGGTGCTTCGGGGGCCATCCTCACCATGACCGCGGTGGGAGGCTTCGGGACCGACGCGCTGCCCGTGGACGTGACGTTCGACATGGAGGCGGACGCCGGCTTCGACGCTCTGACCGTACGTGACGGAACCGTGGCCGTGGAGGGGGTGTCCGTGGGTGCCCGGGGTGGTGTGGAGGGGCTGAAGGACCCGGTCCGCCAGGTCGTTCTCGACGTGACGCTGAGCGATCTTCCCCTGGACCAGATCGTCGCCCTGCTTCCGGACAGCCTGCGAGCCGGGGGACGCGTGGGCGCCGGAGGGACCCTTTCCGCCGACCTCCACATCGAGGGTGGGTTGGGACCCGACGCCCGACCGGACGTCACCGGCCGGGCCTCGGTCGCCGAGGGGACGCTGCTGCTGTCCGACAACCCCCTGGTTGCGGGCGTGATCGGCTCGGTGACGTTGGCCGACGGCTCGGTCACGCCGAGCCTGGCAGGAGAGCTTCTCGGGGGACCTGCGTCGCTGGAGGGCTCCGTCGCAGGGCTGACGGACCCCATGCTGGATCTGCGGATCCGGACCGCCGCCGACCTGGCACGGCTGGAAGCCCTGGGCGTCCTTCCGGAAGGCGTCACGCTGTCGGGACGCTTGGACGCCGACGTCCGCGTCGTGGGTCCGGCAAACGATCCGGCCCGCCTGCAGCTGGTCGGCGACGTGGGCGCCAGGAACCTCCAGGGGACCCACCCCAAGCTCGGAGTGCCGGTTTCGGTGCTGTCGGCCAGCCTGCGCCTGGAAGGGAACCGGGCGACCTTCCGGGAGCTGGGTATGGCGTTGGGCGGGGACGTCCTGACCACATCCGGTGAGCTGCGCGACCTCCCCGCGTTCCTCGATCCCGACGGCACGCCGTGGCTGGAGGCGAGGGTGGAGGGACGTCATCTGTCGCTGCTGGACCTTCGGGCCGAGCCACCGCCGGACACGGTGCTCACCTATGGCAGGGTGGCCTTCGCTCGGCTGGGCGGACTGTCGGTGCGCGGAAGACCACCCGACGAGGCCGCCCGGGACATGGGCCTTTCCCGTCCGGATTCCCTGCCGCTGGCTGGGCGTCTGGAGGTATCCCTGGACACCCTCGTGGATCGGCGAGGGAGCAGTCAGGACTTCCGTGCCCAGGTGGAGTTCGGACCCAGGTACCTGCAGGTCACCGAAGCGTCGTTCCGCCGCTACGGCGGTGAGCTGCGCAGCACGTTCAACCTCTCCCTCGGTGACGACCCGGCGCAACCGTTCACGCTGGCCCTGCAGGCGACGGACGTGGACGCCGGTGCCTTCCTGGGAGCGACGACGCCCCTCGGATCCGTGGTGCAGGGGAGGATCACCCTGGAGATGGACGTGACCGGCAACCTCGACGGACTCCTCCTCCCCACGGGTCGATCCCTGGTCGGGGCCGGCCGCTATCTGGTCACGGGCGGCGGGCTGAGGGCGACGCCCGTGACCCGCGAGCTCGCCTCGTTCCTGGGGATCGAGGATCTGCGGGAGCCGAGCATACGCAACTGGGGAACGTCCTTCATCTTGGAGGAGGGTGTCCTCCGGCTGATGGATGCCACGGTGGATGGCGCTCCGGGCACACCGCTGGTGGGAGGCGGAATCGCCCTGGACGGCGGCCTGGATCTGCTGGCCGCCTTCGATCTTCCCGTGGAGCGGCTGGACGCCGACGCCCTTGAGCGACTCGGCGTGGTGGGTGAGGTCGCCTCGCGGCTGCGGCAGCGTGAGGACGTGGTCCAGGCCGTGCTCAGGATCGGTGGCTCGATGGGCCAGCCTACGGTGCGCGCGGACGCGGGGTCTCCGGTGCGCACCCTGGCCGACGCGGTGCAGGATGAAGCGACGCAGGAGGTCCAGCAGCGGATCGAGGAGCAGAAGAAGGAGCTGGAGCAACGAGCCACCGGCTTCCTGCGAGGGCTCGTGCGCCGTCGGGACACGATTCCGCCACCCGACACGCTCGTCGCGGATTCGCTTGCAGCGGATACGTTACGACGGGATACGATCCCTGGCGACACGCTCCGGCCGGATACGCTTCCCGCCGACACGACACGACCGGACACCGTACGAGCGGGCTCCGCCGGGTAGCGACACCGGATCCGAGGCGCTCGGGCCGCGGCTATTCCGCGGCCAGCGTCCTCGCCGTGTCCACCCTGGTGGCCCGTTCGGCCGGGAGCCATCCGGAAAAGAGGCCCACCGCCACGAAGATGGCCACCACGACCCCGTAGGCCACGGGGTCCGTGGCCCGGACGCCGAAGAGCAGCGCTTCGACCCAGCGGCCGGCCGCCCAGGCGCCAAGGAGCCCGAGCAGGAGTCCAGGAAGGGTGAGGGAGGCGGCGTAGGCCAGGACCATGCGGCGGACCCGGCCCGCGTCGGCGCCGAGGGCCATGCGAATGCCGATCTCACGCAGTCGGCCCGCCACGGTCCCCGAGAGAACTCCGTACGTTCCCACCAGGGACAGCAGCAGGGCCAGGCCGGCGAACCCGCCCATGAGCAGCGTGGCGAAGCGGTCCTGGGCCCGAACCTCGGTGAGAACCTCCTGGAGTGCCCGCGGCCGGTAGAGGACCAGGGCACCGTCCATGGCGGCCAGCTCCTGGCGGATACGCTCCCGAAGGTCTGGAAGGCCCCCTTCCGTGCGAACCGTCTGGATGAGCGCCCAGTTCCGGTTGTCCGCGTACTGGGCGTGGGGAACGTAGGACTTCGGGGACAGATCTCCTCGCGCCGAGTGGGGGATCGGTTCCACGACACCCACGATCCGGCGTGTCCCTCCGGCGAGCCAGATCTGCTGTCCGACCGGATCCTCGTTCTGCTCGGCCACGGTCTGGTTCACCCAGACCACGGGCTCGACCTCGAGGTCGACGTCCAGGGGACTCCGGCCTGCGAGGAGCTCGATGCCCAGGGAGCCGAAGTAGTCCCCGGCGAAGACCCGCACGTCCGTCGAGTACCAGGCGTCATCGTTGGAGCCATCCATGGCCTCCGGATCCCAGTAGAAGCCCCAGGTGTGATAGCGGCCGTTTACCGGAAGCCACGAGGTGGCGCCCACGGACTC
>JARRLD010000042.1:23194-26563 GCA_037387345.1 Gemmatimonadota bacterium | reverse complement strand
ACGTGGCCGACGTCGTGGATGGCCCGGCCGAGGTCACCCAGTACACGTTCCACACCGAAGGCGGGAGCGAGTGGCTACCCATGGTGTCCCTGGCGGTGTCCAAGAGACCGGGGCCCTTCCCAGCTCGGTGGCGTCGGCCCCCGGTCTCTTCGACACCGCCAGGGACACCATGGGTAGCCACTCGCTCCCGCCTTCGGTGTGGAACGTGTACTGGGTGACCTCGGCCGGGCCATCCACGACGTCGGCCACGTCCCGGACCTGAACCAGGGCGCCGTCCCGGACATCGACGACGACGTTCTCCACGTCCTCCGCATCGGCCAGGAAGGAACCGGTCACAACGCGCACCACCTGATCGTCGAAGGTGAAGGTCCCCGCTTCCGCCTCGACGTTCTCCCGCCCCAGGCGCTCCACCACGGTGAGGGGATCGATGCGGTAGGTGGCGAGGCGCTCGGGATCCAGCTCCACCCGGATCTCCCTGGGGTAGCCACCCACCACCTTCACGTCCCTGACGTCCGCCAGGGTCTGGAGCTCGGACCGTAGCTCGTCGGCGAGCGGCCGCAGCGTCGCCCCGTCCATGCCTGCTCCGAACAGGGTCGCCGTGAAGAAGGGCACGTCGTCGATGGTCACCGTCTTCACCAGCGGGAACTGAAGCCCCGGTGGCATGCGGTCGGCGTGCTTCATGAGGGTGCTGTACAGCTGGACCAGGCTCCGCTCCATGTCCCGCCCCACTTCGTACCGGACGGTCACCAGCCCGAATCCCGGCTCGGCATGGCTGTAGACGTACTCCACGCCCTCGATGCCGGAAAGCACGTTCTCCAACGGAATGAGCACCCGGTTCTCGACCTCGACCGGTGACGCCCCCGGAAGCGGGAGGTAGAGATCGGCCAGGGGTACGATGATCTGGGGCTCCTCCTCGCTGGCCATGGTGGAGAGGGTCCACACCCCTACGCCCAGAGCCGCAGCCATGAGGAGCGGGGTGAGCTTCGACTCCAGGAATATCCCCGCCAGTCGTCCTGCGATGTTCTGCTTCACCCGACCACCTCCATGTCCCCGGCCCGTGCGGCTGCACCCGGCGCAGCCCACGGCTCGACGCGCGTCGTGGACACCGCCCGTCCGTCGTACAGATCCGCCGCAGGTCGCCGGACGACCGTCAGTTCGCCCGAGGGGCCGGCCAACAGCTCCACGGCCCCGTCCCTGACCTGACCGAGCCGTACCCAGCGGAGCCGGAGCGTATCTCCTTCCACCGCGTAGACACCCCTCAGCTGGCCCCGCTCGACCACGGCATCGGCTGGAATCCAACGCGGTCCTCCTCCGGGTCGCACCACTTCCAGTCGGGCATACCGCCCCGGAATGGCCTTCGGGAGCCCCTGCGGCAGGGACGCCTCCACGCGGAACGTCCGGCTCCCCGGACCGAGGGCCGGCACCACATGGCTCACCGAGCCGGGGACCACCGCATCCCCGACACGCATCCCGATCGCGCTGCCCACCTCGAGCGTGCCGGCCCGTTGGGCCGGAAGGTCGGCCACGACCTTGAGGGCACCCGGGGCCACCAACGTGAGGAGGGTACGGCCGGGCGCGGCCAGATCTCAGTCGTTCACGCTGCGGGACGTGATGATTCCCTCGAAGGGGGCGCGCACCGCCACGTAGGCCCGCTGGGCCTCGGCCTCCCTCTGCATGGCGCGGGCCGCCTCGAGCGCGGCGGTGGCGTGATCGAGCTCCGCCTGGGAGGCCGCACCGTCTCGCGCCAGATTCTCGATGCGCGTGAAGGAGCGGAGGGCGAGCTCCGCCTGGGCCCGGGCTGCAGCGACCCTGGCCTCCACGTCGGTGGCATCCAGCCTCACCAGGACCTCCCCGGACCGAACAGCGGCGCCGACGTCGACCAGGACGGCTTCGACGGTTCCGCTCATCCGCGTGGCGATCTCGGCCGCCCGTTCGGACTCGACGATCGCAGGAAAGCTCTCCACCAGGGGAGCCCGGGTAGCGGCCGAGACCGCCACCGAAGTCGGGGCCTCCTCCTGGGGTAGCCGCCCCGGTTCATCGGATGCACACCCGACGGCGATCAGGGCCGCAGGCACCAGCGTCAGACGCTTCATCGTTCCATTCCTCCGGGGAGGTCGTCGGTGGTCGTGTCGGTCAGAAAAGCGAGGCGAGCTACCAGCATCTGCAGCCCCAGGCGAGCCTGAATGGCTCGGGCCCGGAGGTCGGCCGCCTGGGCCTCGGCGCCGAGAAGGTCCGCGGTGGTCGTCAGCCCTTCCTCGAAACGACGCCGCATCAGCCGCGCCGCCTCGTCTGCGGCCTCGGCGGCCGCCTGAGCAGCCTCGGTCCCCCGTCGCGCTGCTTCAACGCGGCGTCGGGTTTCCGCCAGATCCGCTGTGGCCTGCCTGACGCGGGCTTCGTGCTCGCGCCCGGCGGCCTCATACAGCGCGGAGGCGGCCCGGACGCGGGAGGTCACGGCGAATCCGGCGAAGAGCGGCAGGCGGACCTGCAGCCCCACCGTCCAGTCCTGCCGGGCCCCCGACCACGCCTTCATGGAGTGGGTCTCCACGCGGGCGAAGCCCTCCAGCCTCGGCAGCCTCGCCCCGCGGGCCTGCGACGCCCGGGCTGCGGCCGCATCCACGGACAGGGCCGAGGCGCGGAGGTCGGCCCGCCGGTCGACATCGATGTCCGGGGCGTCCGCTTCGTCCGAGAAGACCGTGTCGGTTGGCACCGGAACCGCACCTTCCGGCCATCCCATGGCCACGGCCAGTCGGTCCCGGGCGTCGACCAGGGCACGCAAGGCGTCGATGTGCGCTGCGCGGGCCGCTTCCCGGGCCGCCCGCGCCCGGAGCAGGTCCGCATCGGTGAGCAGCCCCTCCCGGTGACGCAGCTCCACAAGTCGCGCGACCTCCTCGGCGGCCGCCAGGGCGGCCTCGGCGGCCGTTTGGCTTTGCTGGGCGCCTACCGCCTCCATGTATCGGATCTCGGCCCGGAAGACCGCAGCCCGCCCGGTCCAGTCGGCTCCCAGGGCCGCCGCGTCGGCGTCGGCCCGGGACGCTCTCCGTCCGGACAGCGCCGACGCGTCCAGAGGCGCCCAACCGGCTGCCACGGCTCCGCTCCAGTCGGTAAGGGGGTCCGGACGATTCAGTCGCGCCGGGTCGAAGTCGTCCTGGGTAAAGCGCTGCTGTCGCAGGCGGCCTCCGAACGCCGCCACCGGGTCGTCGGACCGCACAGCTCCGGCTTCCATGCCTACGGTGGGCAGCAGGAAGGCCCCCGCAGCCTTCTCGGCATACCGGGCAGCTTCCGCCCTGGACCGGGCTACCTGAACGTCGTGGCTCCCCGACCGCGCCTCTGCCAGCGCGTCCACCAGGCCGATGGGGCGCTCCTGGGCTC
>JARRLD010000042.1:0-23185 GCA_037387345.1 Gemmatimonadota bacterium | reverse complement strand
GATGCTGTAGTACACGTGGACCCCGTCCTTGCGTCGACTCAGAATGCCTTTGTCCCGCATGGTTGTCAGATGCTGCGAGGCCACGGCCTGCTCCACGCTCAGGGCCTCGTAGATCTCGGTGACGTTCGCCTCGCCACCCTTCTCCAGGACGTCGAGAATCCGGAGTCGCAGGGGATGGCCCAGGCACCGAAGCACGTGCGCCGTGTTCTCCACCGCCTCTTCTGTCAGGATCTCGGGCATCTTCGTGGTGGTCATGTTTCCTCCGCATCAGTCCAACGACATATATGTATTACTATATCTCGATCTGATGTCAACAGGCCACGCCGTTTCAGGGTGAGGCAGAGCGGTGCCGGAGGGGCTGCGAGGTCCGGAGCTCAGTTCGAGCGGTGCTTCCGGGAGACCTGGTCCAGGAGCTCGAGCTCCTTGGGCGTCAACGAATCCATCCCGTGCTCCGAAATCTTGTCGAGCACCTGATCGACGGCGTCGTGGAGCGCCCGTTCCTGTTCCCGCTCCGCCCGTGCCGCGGATCGGTCCCGTCGCCCGCCCAGGCCTTCGCCACCCGGCACGATGGCCATGCGACGGGTCTTCACCGCGGAGCGGAATCGCTTCATCCGCCGACCGGGACGCCAGTCGCTCTTCAGGTACCCGAATCCGCTGAGGAGGCCGCCCAGGTGCGCGAGGTGCGCGACGCCGCCGCCTCCACCTCCGTCGAGGGCGCTGAGAAGACTCACGACGAACAGGAAGGTCACGAGCCACTTGGCCTTCACCGGGAAGATGCCCCACACATAGATGGGCGCATCCGGCCAGTTCATGGCGAAGGCGAGCATGACGCCGTAGACGGCGGCGGAGGCGCCGATCACCCAGGCCGGGAGGAAGATGTAGCTCAGGGCGACGCCCCCCAGGCCACAGACCACGTAGTACTTGAGGAACTCCCCAGAGCCCCAGCGACTCTCCAACGACGGCCCGAAGAAGAAGAGGACCAACATGTTGAGCGCGACGTGCCACAGGCCACCGTGCACGAACATGTAGGTGAAGACGCCCCACGGCCGGAAGACGATGTTACGGGGCTGGAAGGCGAACCAGTCGTAGATGATCTCCGGCCCTACCAGGAGCGTGACCGCGTACGCCGCCACGTTGGCGATCAGCAGTCGCTTCACCATGGGGGTGAGGGCGCCGCCGAATCCGATGCTCCTGGAGGTGTAGGCCATGGTCTGTCCGTGTGCTGCTGGGCCGGGATTGCCTCAAACCCGTAAATCCAGGTCAGGTTCCGACCCTCGGACCCTCTCCTCAACAGTCCGTGGCCGCGCCCCGACATCCACTTCCTATCTACGAATCTTGCGTCGTCCTTCTTGCGGAAGCCAGGGAGGCGATCCGGTCACACAGCTCGGAGAAGCTCATCCCGGCGGCCCGGGCGGCCTTGGGAAGGAGACTGTTCGCCGTCATGCCGGGAAGGGCATTGGCTTCCAGGCACCATGGGGTTCCCTGCGCGTCCACGATGAAGTCGATCCTGGAGAAATCCCTCATGCGCAGCGCCCTGTGGGCCCGCAGGGCGAGATCCCGGAGCTCCTCGGCCAGGTCGGACGGGATGTCCGCGGGGAAGACCTCCCGGGCGAGGCCGGGCTGGTACTTGCACTCGTAGTCGAAGATCTCATGGGCCGGGATAATCTCTCCCACCGGCAGGGCGAGGTCTCCGACCACGCCCACCGTCAGCTCCCTTCCCTGGACGTAGCGCTCCGCCAGGACCAGATCCTCCCACGAGGCGCTCGCCTGGAGAACCGCCTTCAGCTCCGAGCGATCGTGGGCCAGCTCGAGCCGGAGAGACGATCCACCGCCGGACGCCTTGACGATGACCGGGAGGCCGAGAGCCGACACGACACGGTCCGCGTCGAGGTCCCCCGCCAGCCAATCCGGCGTGGGAATCCCGGCGTCACGCAGAAGGCGCTTGGACACCTCCTTGTCCATGGCCAACGAGCATCCCAGTCGGTCGCTGCCGGTATAGGCGACACCGGCGACGTCGAGGAGGCTCTGGATGGTGCCGTCTTCCCCCGATCCACCGTGGAGCGCGAGGAAGAAGACGTCCACCTCCCCCAGGGAGGGATCCCGGGTGAGCGCGACCGTATGCCCCTCGTCGAGCCGGACCAGATCTCCTTGCCGGGGTGGAGTCGCCCGCACCCCCTCGGTCAGGAGGCGGCGCTCCTCTTCCGGAGGCATAAGGCCCTTCACGGTGTCCACGGCCACGACGACGTGGCCGGCCTCCCTCAGCGCCCGGGCGACCTGGACTCCCGACGACAGGGAGACCTCGCGCTCGTCCGAGGTCCCGCCCATCAGCACGGCGATCCTCACCCCCGACTCCCCTCCTCTTCCGTCTTCAGAGTGACGCCCCGGTCAGGGCACGCACGACATCGTAACGCGTGACGATCCCCGTCAGGGCCCCATCTTCCCGGACCAGGCAGGCGGCGTTGCCACGCTGGAGCATGGCCGTCACCTCGTCGGCGTCGGCGTGGCTGTCCAGCACGGGATAGGGGGCGTCCATGATGGACTCCACCGGGGTGTCCAGAAGGGATGGATCTTCGATGATCCGGGCCATGAGGTCTCCCTCGGCCAGGGAGCCGACGCACTCCCCATCGCGCACCACGGGCAGCTGTCCGATGTCGTGGGCCGTGATGGCCGAAAGGGCCGAGCGCACCGACGTGGTCGGTGTCACGTCAACCACCCCGGCCTCTCCCCCCTTCGACGCGAGCATCTCGGCGACGGATTTTCTCTTCGCCCGCGGCAGGAAGCCGTTCTCGCGCATCCACTCGTCGTCGAACGCCTTGCTCAGGTAGTGCTCCCCCCAGTCACAGAGTACCGCGACCAGGTAGGCATCCGGATCGTCGATCTCCCTGGCGGCCTCCACGGCGGCGTGGACGATGAGCCCCGAGGATCCACCCACGAAGAGGCCCTCCTCCCGGGTCAGGCGGCGCGCCATCTGGAAGGACTCGGCGTCCCCCACCGTGACGTAGCGATCGACGAGCGAGAGGTCCAGCGTCCCCGGGATCTTGTCGTTGCCGAGACCCTCGACCTTGTAGGGCCCGCCGTCGATCTCCTTGCCCGTATTGAAGAAGGGGCCGATCATCGAGCCCGTCGGATCCACGCCCACGATCTGGATATCCGGGTTCTTTTCCTTCAGGAAGCGTGCCGTTCCGGTGATCGTGCCTCCCGTTCCCGAACCGGCGAAGAAATGAGTGATCCGCCCCTCGCTCTGCTCCCACAGCTCCGGGCCCGTGGTGCGGTAGTGGGCCTCGGGGTTGGCCGGATTGTAGAACTGATTTGCCAGAACGGCACCCGGAGTGTCGGCAGCGATGGCCTTCGCCTTCATCACGTAGTTCTCAGGATGGTCCGGCGGTACCGCAGTGGGGGTGATGATGACCTCAGCCCCGAAGGCACGCAGGAGCTTGACCTTCTCCGTGCTCATCTTGTCGGGCATGGTGAAGATGCAGCGGTACCCCTTGATCGAGGCGGCCATGGCCAGCGCCAGACCCGTGTTTCCACTCGTGCCCTCGACCACCACACCGCCTGACTTGAGGGTTCCGTCCCGCTCGGCCGCCTCGATCATGGCCAGGCCGATACGGTCCTTCACGGATCCTCCCGGATTCATGAACTCGGCCTTTCCGAACACCGGTGTCCGACAGCCGTCCACGACCCGGTTCAGGCGCACCAGGGGAGTCCATCCGATCATCTGGATGACGTCGTCGTACGGACGCCGGTGACGCTCGCTCATGAAGGACGCTCCGAAAAGCTCACGACGGGCCTCGGGGACCGAGGCAGGCTCGGGGGAGCGTAGCGAGGTGGAGCGACAGAATCCAGTAGCCTCAGGAGACGCCCAGCGTGTCTCCCCGCGGTCGTTTCGAGAATCGCACGGGAACCTTGGCCCAGACCTCGATCCGCTTGCCGCGCCGGGCCGGACTGAAACGGAGGTCCTTCGCTCCCCACACGGCGGCCGAATCAAAGGCCGGGTGCCCGGAGCTCTCCAGGACCTCCACGCTGTCCACCCGCCCGGTGTCGGTCACACGAACACGGAGCATGGTTTCGCCCTCCATGTCGTCGTCCCAGAGCTGGAGAGGGTACTCGATGGGCACCTCACCGTAGAGGGGCGCCGGCTGCTCGATCTCCCCTTCTCCGCCGCAAGCGGCCAGCTGGAGGACCACCATTCCGACAAGACCCGGGAAGACGACCCGGCTGGACGGAGTCCGATCGTTGGACGAAGTCACTTCTGGTCCTTCACCTCCCGCTCGAGCTCGTAGAGCAGGTCCAGCGCCTCCCGAGGCGTCAGGCCGTCGGGATCGACGGCCCGAAGCCGGGTCACCACCGGGTGCTCCACCTGGAAGATCGACAGCTGGTCCGGAGGCGGCTCCGAGCGAGGGCGGTGCTCGCCGCGACGCCCGAGGCCCTCGCCTCCATGGCTATGTGTTCCCTCCAACTCCGTCAGAAGTTCCCGGGCTCGAGCGAGAACCTCGTCGGGAATGCCCGCCAGGCGGGCGACCTGGATCCCGTACGAGCGGTCCGCACCCCCCTCCACGAGGCGCCGAAGAAACACCACCGCGTCTCCCACCTCCCGCACGGCGACGTTCATGTTCTTCACGCCGGGAAGCAGATCGCCGAGCTGGGTGAGCTCGTGGTAGTGGGTGGCGAAGATCGTCTTGGCACCGAGGTGCTCGTGGATGTGTTCCGTCACCGCCCAGGCGATGGACACACCGTCATAGGTGGAGGTCCCGCGGCCGATCTCGTCCAGCAACACCAGGGAGCGCTCCGTGGCGCCGTGGACGATGGCGGCGGTTTCGCTCATCTCCACCATGAAGGTGGATTGACCTCTCGCCAGGTTGTCGGAGGCTCCCACCCGGGTGAAGATCCGGTCGGAGACGGGCAGTCGGGCAGACCGCGCGGGGACGAACGATCCGATCTGGGCCAGGAGCTGGATGAGGCCCACCTGACGCAGGACCGTGCTCTTTCCGGCCATGTTCGGTCCGGTGAGCACGACGATCCAGCCGTCCGTGCCCAGGGTGATGTCGTTGGGAATGAACTCGTCCCGGGGCATCATGGTCTCCACCACCGGATGTCTCCCGGCCCGGACCTCCAGATCGTACCCCGTGTGGACCTCGGGGCGGGTGTACTCCCTGCGCTCCGCCACGCGGGCCAGGGTCGTCAGCACGTCGAGCCGGGCCACCCTCGCCCCGGCATCCTGGAGTCTCGTCACCTCGGCACCGAGTCGTGCCCTCACCTCGGCGAATACCTCGGCCTCGAGCTGCCCGATCCGGTCTTCGGCGCCGAGGACCTTTTCCTCCCACTCCTTGAGCTCGGGCGTGAAGTACCGCTCCGCGTTGGTGAGGGTCTGCTTCCGATGGTAGCGCTCCGGCACCTTGTCGAGGTTGGCCCGCGTCACCTCGAGGTAGTATCCGAAGACCTTGTTGAAGCCGACCTTCAAGGACGGAATGCCCGTCCGCTCCCGCTCCCTGGCCTGGAGGCTCGCGATGAAATCCACGGCTCCGTCCCGGACCCGACGGAGCTCGTCCAGCTCCGGCGACCAGCCCTCCCGGATGACGCCGCCATCCTGAAGCGTGGGGGGCGGATCCTCTGCGACGGACCGCTGCAGATACCCGGTCACCTCCTCCAGGCAGTCCATGTCCGAGGTCACCTCCCTCAGTACGGCCGAGCGGGCATCGCCTCCCAGATCGCGGATCCCGGGAAGTCGGCCCAGCGATCTCCTCAGGCCCGTCACGTCCCGCGGTCCGAGACGTCCCGTGCCGACCTTTCCGGCCACGCGCTCCAGATCCGACATTCCCTTGAGCTTCTCGCGAAGCGCAGACCGCAGGGCCGCGTCATCGACGAGCTCCTCGACGGCCTCCTGCCGGCTCCAGATCGCCTCCGCCGTGATCAAGGGCTCCAACACCCACCGACGCAGCAGACGGGCCCCCATGGCCGTGACCGTATCGTCCACGACGTCCAGCAGGGTACCTCCCTCCTCCCCCCCACGGAGAGGCTCCACGAGCTCGAGGTTCCGGCGGGTCATGTCGTCGAGGAGCATGACCGATCCGGGACGCCGGATGCGCACCGGTCGGAGATGCCCTACCCCGGCCGGGCGGATCTCGCTGAGGTACTGGACCAACGAACCCGTGGCTCGCGTCAGCGACCCGTCTCCGGACTGGAAGCCGAAGCCCTCCAAGGACTGCACGCCGTACACCCGGCATAGCTCCCGCGCGCACACGTCTTCCTCGAACATCCAGTCGTCCCGGTAGGTGCGCGCGGCCCCACTCACGTCCGAGGCCAGGAGCCCGGTCTCCTCCAGCGCCCTGGGCAGGAGAAGCTCGGAGGGCTCGAGGCGGCCAAGCTCCCCCCGGAGCTCGCCGGCCGGCACGCGCTGCGCGGTCACCTCGCCGGTGGAGACATCCAGCGCCGCCAGGCCGAAGCTTCCATCGGCATCGGGAGCCAGCGCCGCCAGGAAGTTGTTCTTCCGTTCGGTCAGCAGGGCGTCGGAAAGGACGGTTCCGGGGGTCACCGTCTCGGTGACCTCCCGCTTCACGATCCCCTTGGCCAGCCGGCCGAGATAGTCCTCCAGCGCCTTGGCCGGCACGCCCGCCAGGGGGACCCGGGCCGCGGCTCCGTTGTTGCGCGACGTGAGGGTCAGCCCCAGGAGCCTGGCTCCCTCCTCGGCGTCGGAGTGGAAGAGCTCGTAGAAGTCGCCGACCCGGAAGAAGAGCAGCGCGTCGCGGTGGCGGGACTTGGCTTCCCGCCACTGCTGCATGAGCGGAGTATCGTCGGAGGTGGCCATGAGCGCACCAAGGATACCCCCACGACGGACGGAGGATCAACCGGCAGAAGCGCACACGCGGTGCAGGGGCGCAGCCCGGGGTGCGGGACCCTTCAGCCCGCCGACGGTGGCTCGCCCGGCAGCCCTACCCGATCCCACAGCGCCTGGAATCGGGGATCGCTCCGGAGGGGATCCCACAGGGGGTCCCGTAGCGTGTAGATCCCGCCCTCATCGGCGAACGAGCGCTCGAGCCAGGTCAGAGCTCCCTCGAGGTTGCCCACGGCGACCTCCGCCGCCGCCAGCCGGGAAGCCGCGACGGCCGCGCCGGCCTCACGGCGCGCCACCCACTCGTCCCGGACGGCCCGCGCCCCCTCCAGGTCCCCCACCCGGGCCAGGTGAACGGCCAACGTGGGGCCATAGGTGGCGCGAACCTCCGGGAGGGCCTCCGCCAGGAGCCGGCGGGCTTCCTCCACCTGCCCGGAGAGCGCCAGGTTCGACACCAGGTTCATGGTGTTGGTGGGGTTGGCGGGATCCACGTCCCGCATGGCCCGGTATTCCTCGGCCGCCTCGGCGTATCGGCGCCCGAAGTGCAGGATGGAGGCCCGGGTCGAGGCCGCGCCGGCGGCGAAGGGATCCAGGCGAAGCGCCTCGTCCGTGACCTGGAGCGCCAGCTCGGTGTTCCCCGCCACGATGCCCTGCCATTCTGCCGTCCCCCACTGGGCGGCGGTGAAGTTGGGGTCGAGGGACAGGGCCCGTTCGTGGAGCTCCTTCGCCGCCTGCCAATCCCACTCGATGGTGTACGGGACGACCGCAGCAGCGAGTATGGCCCAGGGCTCGTCCGGGGCATACCGGAGGGCCAGACCCGCGTGCTTCCGGATGCGCGGAAAGTACTCTCCAGGGGTCCCCATGCCGAGGTTGTTCTGGACGGTGTAGCTGAAGGCCAGCATGGCATGGGCCAGCCCGAACTCCGGATCCAGCGCCAGGGCACGCTCGAAGTCGTCGGCCGCGTCCCTCATGCCCGACCGGCTGAACTGGTGGAAGTGGTGACGGCCGCGGAGGTAATGGTTGTACGCCTCCCGGCTCCAGGTTGGAGGACGCCTCAGGCGCTCGCCTCCGGCGGCCAGGAGGGTTCCCCCGAGCGACCGCGCCACGCGCATGGCCAGCGTCTGCTGCAGGTCGAACAGCTCCTCCATGGACAGGGCCCGGCTCAGGGATTCGGACCAGAGGTGCTCGTCGGTCTCGGCGTCGATGAGCTGCACCGTGACCCGCACGCTGTCCGCGGCGCGGCGGACGCTTCCTTCCAGCACATACCGGGCACCCAGGGAGTCGGCGATGGCCTTCGCGGTGGCGGGGCTCCCCCGAAAGTGCATCACCGACGTCCGCGAGATGAGACGGAGATCCGGCAGGACGGAAAGCTGATGCAGGAGCTCCTCGTGGAGTCCGTCGGCGAAGTAGGCCTGATCCTCGGCGGGAGACATGTCGGCGAAGGGGAGGACGGCCACCACTGGGCGCTCGGTGGAAACGAGCCCTCGGTCGGTATCCTGCGCCGGCACCTGCCAGAGTCGGACCCCGAACCACACGATAGCCATGAACCCGGCACCCACGATCGCGGCCTTCACACGGCCCCACCGGTCTGGCGCCCATGTCTGGGGATCGGTGGCCTCCGCAGGACCTGTTCTTCGAATCCCGGACCTGGTGATGTCGAACATCCACGCCAGGCTCACCACCAGCGGGAATCCCAGGAGGCTGCCGAGCACCATGGCGTTGAACGCCCGGGGTTCGATGCCCAGCGCGGGGAACACCAGGTCCGCCCCCTGCAGCACGGCGAAGACCACCGCGAGGTAGGCGGCGCCCACCTGGTAGACCTTCCGACGCTTCAGCTCGGAGAAGAGATCGACAGAGGGTGCCGGCGACCCCGTTGGGGGATCACCTGGCTCGGGAGGGGAATCAGGGACCGTGAGGCGGGCGACCGTGGACTCCATCGGATGAGGTGACGACGGCACATCTCAAATGTGTGCCACCGAGCGAAGCGGAGGCAAGCAACCTGCCCCGACCCGAAAGGCGTCCCCGGCTGGCGTGGAGGGCCGCCCGGGCCTACCGTGCCTTCATCCCACTCCCCTCACGGACCATCACCATGAATCGAATCCGCGTGCTCATTCGGACTGCCGCCGGAGTCGCCCTGCTTTTCGCCGGGGCATCCTCCCTCGTGGCCCAGGAGGCCGACCCTGCCGACGTGGAGTCCGTGGATGCCATCATTGCCGCCGTCTACGACGTGATCTCGGGACCGGCTGGTGAAGCGCGCGACTGGGATCGCTGGCACTCGCTCTTCATCGAGGGAGCGCGGCTCATTCCCGTGTTCCGCGGCCCGGATGGGAACGTGCGACACCAGGTCATCTCTCCGGAGGAGTACGCCGAGAGAAACGGCTCGGTCCTCGAGGAGAGGGGGTTTTTCGAGGTGGAGGTGGGTCGCGTTCTGGAATCCTTCGGCCAGATCGCCCACCTGTTCAGCACCTACGAATCCCGGAGCAGCGCAGACGACCCCGAGCCCTTCGCCCGGGGCATCAACTCGTTCCAGCTCATGAACGACGGCTCGCGCTGGTGGGTGGTCTCCGTCATGTGGGACAGCGAGCGCCCGGATAACCCCATTCCCGACCGGTACATCGGGCGATAGGCGTCTCCGACAGCGACACATATTGGGCGCCATGCCTGATCCCATCGCTCGCCTGAACGCCGCTCTCCAGGGCCGCTACGTCATCGAGCGTGAGCTCGGGCAGGGCGGCATGGCGACGGTCTATCTCGCCGATGACCTGAAGCACGAGCGCAAGGTCGCGCTGAAGGTGCTCAAGCGGGAGCTGGCGGCCGTTGTCGGGGCCGACCGGTTCCTGGCCGAGATCAAGACGACGGCCAACCTGCAGCACCCGCACATCCTGCCGCTGTTCGACTCGGGCGAAGCGGACGGCTTCCTGTTCTACGTGATGCCGTACATCGACGGGGAGACGCTCGCGGACCGGCTGACGCGCGACAGGCAACTGCCGGTCGATGAGGCAGCTCGCATCGCCAGCGACGTGGCCGAAGCGCTGCACGCAGCCCACGAGCAGGGTGTCATCCATCGGGACGTGAAGCCCGCCAACATCCTGCTCACGAAGGGTCGCCCGCTCGTGGCCGATTTCGGCATCGCGCTGGCGGTCAGCGCAGCGGGCGGTGGCCGGCTGACCGAGACGGGATTGTCCCTGGGCACTCCCTACTACATGAGCCCGGAACAGGCATCGGCAGATCGCGAGCCCACGGCGGCAAGCGACGTCTACTCGCTCGGGTGCGTGCTCTACGAGATGCTCGTGGGTGATCCACCGTACACGGGAAGCAGCGCCCAGGCCGTCCTGACCCGGATCCTCACCGAGTCGGCGCGGGCTCCATCCACCATCCGTCCGACCATCCCGGCCAACATCGACGCCGCGATCCGGAAATCGCTCGAAAAGCTACCGGCGGACCGGTTCAGTGGAGCACAGGGCTTTGCCAGGGCCCTGGCGGATCCCGGGTTCCGCTACGGTGATTCGCCCGGCATCGGAGTCAGCGCCGTTCCGGTATGGCGGCGAATACTCTGGCCGGCGTTGGCGCTCGTGATGGCCGGAATCGCCGCCCGGAGCTGGATCGGGCCGCGCGAATCGCCGCGGCCTGTCGTGCGCTTGAACGTGCTGGGCGCCGACGCTTCGAATGCTGGCCCGGGTTCGGTTTTCTCACCGGCGATCAGCCGGGACGGCAACCAGGTCGCCTTCATACACACCGGCACGGACGGCCGGGCCGCGCTGAGTGTCCGCTCGCTCGATTCGTTCGAGAGCCGCCTGATCGTCTCGAGCGACATCATCTCCGCCGTGTCGTTCTCTCCGGATGCGCTCTCGCTCGCGTATCACGACGGCCTCGCCGTTCGCACGATTCCGATCACGGAAGGGGTCGGCGGCTCCCAGGTCGTGGCCGAATCCGCCGATCTCACCAACCCACGCTTTGTCCGCTGGGAGAATGACGGGTTCATCTACTTCAATGACACGAGCAACAATCTGGCCCGGGTTCCTGCTTCCGGTGGCACGCCCCAGCGACTTGCGACGGTCGGCGCAGACGGGCTCACGCTGACGGCGGCCATGGTGATACCAGGTCAGGACGCGGCTTTCGTCGACATTTCGGGTGGCCGGTTCGGCTCGCGCAGCTCGTTCGGCGTGCTGGACTTCGGGACCGGCGCAGTCGACACACTCGGAGCCGGTGGAAGCGCCCGGATCATCGATGACGATCTGATGATCTGGGTCGAATCGGGAACCCTCTACGGACAGCGCTTCGACTTCACCCGGCGGGCGGGCGTCGGGACGATTCTGGCACTGGCGGAGGGCATACCCAGCAACGAGTACCACGACCTGTTCGATGTCTCTGCGAACGGGACCCTGATCTACCAGGTCGCCAAGCCGGGTCAGTACGATCTGGTGTCGGTATCGAGGTCGGGTGTCCGGGTCGATCGACAACAGGTAACCGGAAACATCGGGTTTCGCATGGACCCGCAACGCAACCGGATCGCCTTCGAGGAGATCGTCGGCGAGCTGTCGGACATATGGGTCCTGGACCTGGGATCGGGAACGCGCAGCCGCATCACGTTCGGATCCGCCGCGTTCTATCCGAGTTGGAACCTCGATGGGACGCGTGTGGCCTACTATGTCGTGACGGACGGCGTATACGACCTGTACTGGAAGAACGCGGATGGGTCGGGTGTGGAAGAGCCGCTCCTGCTGGGTCCGGGCCGGGAGATCGAAGTCGCGTTCGTGCCCGGAGGCAATCGCATGGTCGTGCGTCAGGGCGATCGCGCCCGGTCCGATGACAGCGACATCTTCCTCTACGACATCGGGGATCCGGAATCCGGCCGTCCGATCGCCGCCGGAGCAGGCAACGATGTCAGTCCAATGGTCTCACCGGACGGGAAGTACGTCGCCTACGTCTCCGACGAGCTCGGTGCCTGGCAGGTCTTCGTGCGATCCATCGACAACCCCGCGGAAATGCATCAGATCTCCATCGGGGGCGGCTCGGAGCCATACTGGAGCCCGGACGGCAAGGAGCTGTTCTTCCGCACGTCGACCCACCTGATGACGGTGCCTGTTTCGCTGGAAGCGGGATTCAACCAGACGGGCCAGCCCGTCCGGTTGTTCGAGACACACGGCTTCCTTCAGAACGCGCATCATACGACTTATGCGTTGCTCTCGGATGGGCAGACCTTCCTCTTCGCCAGGAATCCCGAGATCGCCGAGACCAGGATCGTGATCAACTGGCTGGACGAAGTGCGGGCCAGGATGGGGCGGGAATAGATGAACGGCCCCCGACCGGGGACCCGCCGACCTCAGTCGATGAAGATGGTCTCCTCGGCGGACACGAAGAGCACGTCGCGGCACGCCGGGAATCTGCGGAAGAGCTCGGGCCCCTTGCGCTCGGCCCGCTCCGTGGTGAAGCCCATCATGACCAGGTCGGCGGTTCCCGAGCGAACCTCCACCAGCCGCTGAAAGTCGATGGTGTCGTCGGTGGGGATGACCAGGACGTTCTTCTGGCTGATGAGCAGGCGCCCTTCGGTGATCATCTCGTGGAGCTCTTCCGACCGCTCCTTGACCTCCCGCCGAGGAAAGGCGGCGAAGATGTTGATCTCCGCTCCGTGCCAATCCTTGTGGCCTAGCAGGATATACGCCAACAGGATCATGAGATTGGCGTTCCGCGCGTCATGCCACGTGAGCCACACGTGGATGCTCTTCTTGGCGCCGAAGAAGTTGTCTCCGTGGCGGAGCACAAGGCGGTTCATCCTGGGGACGCCAGCCAGGGCGAGACCGTCATGCACCTCCTGCAGCACCTCAGGCAGGTCGTGCACTCCGAACTCGAAGAGGATCGTGTTGTTGTCCATGCCGGACACGCCGGGCATCTGGAGGCTCTGGGCGAGCGCGGACGCCATGGAGGGGCTGATCATGGTGTCCACGTAGATGGCGCCCTTGCGCTGGTCCATGGACCGGATCAACCGCTCCTGGATCTCTCGACTCTCCAGGAACGACGACGGCTCGAGAAGCCCCGGGATGTAGTGGAGATAGGTGCCGAAGCCGTACCGGTGGCAGAGCCACTCGAGAAGCTGCACAGGCGACGCGCGGTCGAACGTGCGCGGTGTGACCATGATCACGCTGGGACGCCAGTCGTCCGGCGGGATCTTCTGGAGCCGGATCTGCAGGTACCGGGTGGCCTGGGTCATGACCCCGTGGAAGATGGCCGCCAGGTCGTCCACTCCACCGCGACTCCGGCGGACGACGACGTACAGTCCGCTCATGATCACGATGGCCAGGACGGCGTACCCGAAGGCCATCTGGAGCATGAGCACCAGGCACATCACGGCGCCCAACAGACTCAGGTACCACTTGGACCGGAAGCTGGGGCGGTACGAAGGGCGGGCGGCGAAGTGCTCGAAGAAGGAGATGGCGCATAGCGCACCGTACGTGACCATGAAGAACATGGACACGATGCGCGCCACCAGGTCCACGTCCCCCGCCAGGACGAACACCACGGCCACCACCGAGGTGACCAGCGTCGCGTTCCGCGGCTCGTTCTCCTTTCCCACGCCCGCCGACACGAACTCGTTCAGCCGCGGCCACGGCGCGATCCGATCGCCTCCCAGCGCCTGAAGGGTGCGGGGCGCCACGAGCGCCGATCCGATGGCGGACGACGTCGTGGCCGCCGCGAGCCCGATCGGTACGATGGGTCCCCAGAGGGCAATGCGCTGCATGATGAGGTAGTCCTCGGACAACGTCTGGGCGTCGGCCGAGATGGCCAGCTTCCATACGACAAACACGTAGACCACCAGCCCGGTGGCGGTGGCGGCCATGATCCCCAGGGGGATCGACCTGCGGGGGTTGGCCAGATCCCCCGAAAGGCCCACCCCTGCGGTCATGCCGGTGAACGCCGGAAAGACGATGGCGAATACGAGGATGAACGGGTCCCCGTCCACCAGATCGGAGACGAGGACGACGGAGTCTGGCCGAATCTCCTGGGGAGCCGAGCCTGCGAAGAACATGACAAGCGACAGGGCGAGGACTCCCACCACAACCCAGAGCGCCTTGACGCCGAGGTCGGCTCCTCGGGTGAGCATGAGCGCGATGAGGCCGACGGTCGCGGGCAACGAGACGATGCGGGGATCGAAGGACAGGCCCACGGCACCTTCCCACCAACCCGCCAGGGGACGGAAGGCCTCGGCGAAGGCGATCATGTAGAAGGCCACGGAGATGGCCTGGGAGAAATAGAGGCCGATGCCGATCGCTCCGCCGATGGTGGTCCCGAAGGAGCGCGAGATGATGAAGTATTCCCCACCGCCTTCCACCCGACGGTTCGTGGCGATCTCGGCGATGGCCAGAGCCGTAGGCACGGTCACCACGTGACCGACGAGGATGATGAAGAGCACCCCGACGAGCCCGACGTTGCCCACGGCGTACCCGAACCGCAGGAACATGATGGCCCCGAGGATCGTGCTGATGCTTGCCAGAAAGACGGGCGCCGTGCCGAACCCGTGTCCCCGGGGCTCGCTTTCGAGGGCGTGGCTGGAGGTCATGGAGATGGGGTCTTCGGAGGAGACGGAAGGGCGACTCCAACATCGCCCGGCGAAGGGCCGGGCCACAAGGCGCGGTCGCGCTACCCGGTCGTCCCCCTCTTTGGGTAGCTTTCGGGAGCTCGACACGACCGTGTGACCCCATCCAGGACGAACCATGAGCCAGCAGGTCGGCTACGCGATGAAGAAGACCCTCCGGACCGCGGTGGAGGAGGCCGAGACCCGGGTCCGGGATGCTCTCAAGGCCGAGGGCTTCGGAATCCTGACCGAGATCGACGTCAGGGCGACGCTCAAGGAGAAGCTGGACGTCGACTTCCGCCCCTACCGGATCCTGGGGGCCTGCAATCCTCCGCTGGCCCACCGGGCCCTGACCGAGGAAACGGACATCGGCCTCCTCCTGCCTTGCAACGTGATCGTCTACGAGGGGCCGGAGCCCGGCAGCTCGGTCGTGGCCATCCTCGACCCCGTCCAGCAGCTGGGTGTCGCGGGTCGGGAGGACATGGCACCTATGGCCGAAGAGGTGCGTACACGCATGGAGCGCGTCGTCGCGTCCCTCTGACGGCCACGGCCCCGGCGGGTGGCGCGAGCTGCCGGCCCGTCACCGGCCGATGGGCCTCTCCAGACGAGCGTCACGAACCAGGGCCGCCGCGAATCCCAGCTCCTGCAGCCGGTCCAGGGTCTCCGCGGCCTCGGTCGACGAGCCGAATCGCCCTACCCGGACCCGATACAGCCCATCGCCCCCGAGGCGCACGATCCGGCCCGAGAATCCGGCGTTCCTCACGGCCCGCAGGACCGACTCCGCTCCTTCGCGCACGGAGAACGCTCCCAGCTGGACCGCGAGAAGCGGCGGCTCCGCTGCATCCGGCTCGACCTCCGGGGGAGGCTGCGGCGCGGTCGGCGGCTGTGCCGGTCGCACGGCCGGGGTCGGAAGAGGGCCCCGATCGGCCCACCACTCAGCCGCCTCGCGGGCTACGGCGCTGCCCACGTAGTCCCGCTGCAGCCGCTCGAAGCTCTGCCTCGCGGACGCCGAGTCTCCCAGGGCGAAGGCCCCCTGAGCCAGCCGGAAGAGCGCGAGATCCGCGTAGGGTCCTCCCGGGTACTCGACCACCAGCCTCCGGTAGTCGAGGCTGGCCTGTCCCGGGTCCACCGTGAGGCGCGCACGAAGCCACAGGCCTCGCTGGACGTCCAGACGGGAGGCGTCGGCGTACTGATCGTCCCACCAGCGAAGCAGCCCCTGTCTCGCCTCCTCCGTCCGACCGGCCCGTTCCAGCTGTTCGATCTGGTCCAGGGTGGCGGACGACTGGGACGACGCACCGACAGGCAGGCCCACGAGAACGACCAGGACCACGACGAGGTGCATCTGCCTCACGCCGCCCTCCGTTCCGCCAGGAGCCCCAGGAGCCATTCCTCCAACAGGTGCTCGTCGGACACGGGACTGGCCTTCAGCAGACGGTCCAGTCGAAGCAGCCCTTCCAGGGCGTGGTCGATCTCCGCCGGCCGCCATCGCTTCGCCTGGCTCACGAGCCGACTCGCCAACCACCGCTGGCGGGCGGGCAGGGCCGACTCCAGAGCGGCGGGGCCCCGCTCGACCACGATCCCGAGGCGCAGGAAGTGGGTGGCGAGGCCGATGGTCAGCCCGACGCCGTTCTCCCCCTGGGACAGGAGCACGCCCACGGACTCCAGGGCTTCTTCCAGGTGACCCTCTCCCACGAGGTCGAACCAGCGCCATCGGTCCTGCGACGGCAAGCGCGTGCCCGCCGCCTCCACGTCCACCCGCCGGATCCTCCGTCGATCACCCACGTAGTCGACCAGCTTCTCGAGCTCGCGGGACAGAATGCCCAGGTCGGTCCCCACGGCCGCGCCGAGGGCCTGGGCCGCTTCGACGTCGAGCTCCACGTCCCCCCGCGCCAGGGCGCGCTCCATGAGCCACCCGGGAACATCGTCGGGGGCCAGGGGGCGGAATTCCACCGCTCGGCCCTTCTTCGCCAGGTCCTTGTAGAACTTCGCCTTCGAGCCAGATGGGACGGTACACGAGAGAATGAGGGCCAGTCCCGCAGGCGGGGACGCCACGGTCTCCAGAAGCACGTTCCTGGCCTTCGAGCTGGACGCCAGACCCTCGACCTCCCGGATCACGACCACGCGCCACTCCGCCATCATGGGTGGAGTGGCCAGGACCGACGCGAGGGTCTCGATGTCGACCTCGGTCCCGCGCAGGGGGTCGAGGTTGAAGTCCCGGATCCCGGGATCGAGGTGGTTGTCGATCAGCGCCCGCACCACCTCTTCCTTCCGAAAGCCGTCCTCGCCGTGGAGGTAGAATACGCCCCCTCTGGCCTGGCTCAGGCTGGGAATCTCATCGAGCGGGTTCATCCCGCGGGCCCGCCCCGGTCCAAGTCCGTCCTAGCGATCGGAGTCGAGCCCCACCTGACGGACACTCGACGCTCCCCCGTAGCGGCGCGACAGCGGCGAGTGCTCAAACAGGAGCCAGTTCGCGTCGTCCCACAGATCGCCCCAGCTCTGGACGTCCCGGAACCGCCCCACGGGAGCCGCGGCCCCGAAGGGGAAGGTGCGAACAGGCGACCAGCGGAGCGGAGCAGGAGGGGACGACACCTCGATGGGAGGCAGATCGATCACGGGCGCCCGCGGACGGAGGGCTGGCGACCAGGCGACCCCGGCCAGGAGCACCGCCATTCCGAGGACGGCCAGGACCGTGGACACCGAAGACGTGGCGCCGCCCGGCACGGCCGGGTCGTCGACGTGGAAGAGCCGATGCTGGAGGCGCGGGCGGAAGTCTTCCGGCAGGTCCGGGGTCGGCAAGCGCCGAAGAAGTCCGGCGCCACGCTCCACCACCTGCTGATAGCGACAACAGTTCGGGCACGCCGCGAGGTGCTCGTCGGCCCGTCGCACGTACTCCTCCGGCGCCGTGCCGTCGTAGTACTCCGAGAAGCGTGCGACGAATTCCGAGCAGGTCATGAAGGGCGAGTCCCAGGATCCCGGTGCATGGATCTGCCCCGGCTCCCATGGCCGGGGTCGCACTTTCATACTTGTCCCAGAGGGAAGGGGTTCCCTGGCACCGAGGCCCCTCCACGTCATCTGGGTGGGACTCGTCCCGTTCCGGCTCCCCGAGGGAACCGGCGCAGGGGCTCTGTCAGTCGATCATCGGGGCGATGATCGAGGCGAAGTTGTTCCGAGCCCGATTCAAGCGGCTCTTCACGGTCCCGAGGTTGCAGCCCGTGATGTCGGCAATCTCCTCGTACGTCTTTCCCTCGAGCTCCCTGAGGACGAAGACGATGCGATGATGCTCCGGCAGGAGGTTCACAGCCTCCTCGACCTTCTGCTTCAGGTGTCGCTTCCGGAAGAGATCGTCGGGCTTGTACTGCGTATCCTCCCACTCCAGGGGACGGTGATCCGCATCCCAGTTCTTCTTGATGGTCTGAAAGAGAACGAGGGGATTGCGGGACCGATTGCGCAGCTCGTTCTTCGCCAGGTTGCTGGCAATCGTGTAGATCCAGGTGGAGAACTTCTTCGACTGGTCGAATCGGTGCAGGTGACGATAGACGCGGACGAATGTCTCTTGAACCAGGTCCTGTGCCCGTTCGCGGTCACCGATGGTCCGGTACACGAAGTTCAGGAGTCGCTGATCGTATCGGGTAACGATCTCGCCAAAGGCCCGCGGGTCCCCCTCCAGGGACGCCTGGACCACTTCGCTGTCCGTGCGGTCACGGAGCACACGCCGGCGCTCGGCCGCCCCTCCGGGCTCGACCTGGACCGCCCTGGCCCGTTTTGCAGTCACATTGGCCACGTCGTCACCTCCCTTGTCGAGCGGCATCCCGCCAGAATGGCGGGAGCACTCCTCCAATAGTTTATGTGTGCACAGGCTGTGCCAGCGCGGAATTCCGCCTTTCGACGGCTGTTTCCAGCCTCTGCGTCCCATCTTTGAGACGTTTCATGAGGCGAAGAGGACACATGTTGATTCCTTCCTGCACCACCCCTAGAACACGAACGAGGCCGCATACAGGATCGTGGCCACGCTCTTGCAGTCCACGATCTCCCCTCGTCGGACCTTCTCCACCGCCTCCGAGAAGGGAAGGTGGACCACCTCCACGAACTCGTCCTCATCAAGCCGGGACTCCCCGTCGGAAAGCCCGGTGGCGGCGAACAGGTGGATGACTTCGTCCGTGAACCCGGGCGTCGTATAGATTCGCGTCAGGGGCAGGAGCCCTCCCGCCTTGTATCCTGTCTCCTCTTCCAGCTCCCTGCGCGCACACTCCTCCCAGGATTCCTCGGGGCCCAGGGGAAGCCCGGCCGGCACCTCGTACAGGTATCCACCGCTGGCGTAGCGGAATTGCCGGAGGATGACCACTTCCGGATCCTCCTCCTCCAGCGACCCCATGACGGGAAGGACGGCAGAAGCACCCGGATGGCGGATCATCTCCAGATCTCCCTCCGAACCGTCGGGAAACCGGACCGTATCGACACTGAGCTTCACGATGCGTCCGTCATGGATCAGACGACTGGCAAGACGGTGACGTGCAGCCGAGTCCTTCACGAGCTTCTCCCTGGATAGGCTTCGGTCTTGACCCGACTTCCCTTCCCTGGGATACGATACGGGTCATGCGGGATGGGGTTGCACGGAACGCCGCAACGCGGCCTCAATCCTGGCCGACGATCTCCACCGGACCCACAGAGAGGGCTTCCAGCTCCGCCACCACCGCCTCGGCGTCGCCGACCACCACGATCTGGGCCTCTTCGGGGCGGATGTGCCGTTGGGCAGCTTCGGCAACGGCGGCCACGGACACGCCCCGGACCCGGTCCCGGTACCGATCGTGGTAGTCGTCCTCGAGGTCGTAGACGAGCAGCTCGGTGATGCGTCCCGCCACCTGCCCCGCCGTCTCGAGCCGCAGGGGAAAGACACCTGCGATGTAGTCGCGGGCGGCCTCCACTTCGGCGGCGGTGGGGCCACCGGACACGATGCCCTCCAGCTCGGTGAGGATCTCGCGAATGGCGGGGCCGGTGGCGTCGGTCGCCACCGACGTGCTGACGCTGAACGGGCCCGCCTCGCCCCGCAGCGAGAAGCGTGAGCGCACGCCGTACGTGAAGCCGTGGCGCTCCCTCAGGTTGAGATTCAGGCGGCTCGTAAACGCTCCACCCAGCAACGTGTTGAGCACCACGGCCGGGAGCTCGTCGGGATGGCTCTTCTCGATGCCGACATGGCCCACCCGTAGCTCCGACTGCACGGAGCCCGGGCGATCCACCACGAAGATTCCCCGTTCCCTGCTGCGCGGCTCCACCACGGCCTCTCGTCTCGTGGACGGGCCACCCGACCACGACCCGAAATGATCCAGGACCATG
Organism: Gemmatimonadota bacterium; assembly: GCA_037387345.1. Taxonomy (GTDB): domain Bacteria; phylum Gemmatimonadota; class Gemmatimonadetes; order Longimicrobiales; family Gaopeijiaceae; genus SZUA-318. Next base: position 3,455 of record JARRLD010000042.1, on the reverse strand, counting down.
GCCTCGATCTCGTCGTACGTCACGTCCCCCACAACCACCAGGCCCCCGGCCCTGGGACCGTAGAGGGCCTCGGCAAGACCCTCCAGATGGCGTCGATGAAGAGAGCCCACCGATTCGAGGGTCCCCTCGACAGGCCGAGCGTACGGCACGCCGGCGGCGAAGATCCTCCGGGACGCCTCGTGCGACGCCACCGAGGCGGGATCCATCGCCGCCTGGCGGATGCCCGCCAGAGCCTGCTCCCGGGCCCGCCGAACCTCGTCGTCCGGGAACGCCGGACTCAGGACGGTCTCGGCGAGGATGGCCAGTCCGTCGGTCAGACGGTCGGCAAGGCAGGAGAGGCTTACGCTCGTTCCCTCCCATCCCGTCGAGACGTGGAGCCGGGCGCCCAGGCGCTCGAGGCTCTCCGCCAGCTCCGTCCCACTCCGCCGTCGTGTGCCCCCCTCCAGGGCGTCACCGGTGAGCACCGCCAGCCCAGCCACGTTCTCCTCCAGGGCCCACTCACCCGCTCGCACGAATACGTTGACCGCGACCATGGGAAGCTGCGATATCCTCGCGACCCTCAGATCCAGCCCGTCGATCTCGCGACGATCCACCTTCGGGAAGTCGAAGGGGCGGATGGGCCCGGGCGTCGGCTCGCGACCTCGATCGAGGGACGTCATGATCCACCCTCCGGCACGTAGGACACCACCGCCCGGTTGTCCCCTCCCAGGTGGGACACCGCGAACCGGCGCACGTCGTCGACCCTGACCGACCGGAGCCTCTCCACCTCCCGGTTCAGGCGGCCCGGATCGTCGAAGTACAGGTCGAACATCGAAAGCAGGTCGGCACGATCCCCCACCCGCTCCAGGGCCCGGACCAGGTCCGTCTCGGTCAGGGCTACGGCCCGTTCGACCTCGTCTGGCTCGACGTCGGCAAGGGCCTCCAGCTCGCCACCGAGGGCCGACTCCAGGTCGTCCACCCGGCTGTCTGCGTACCCGGTGATCCAGACCAGAAGCATGGACGCTCCCGACATGAGCGGGAACGCGTAGGACACGACGTCCTTGGCCACCTTCTCCTCACGCACCAGCCGACGATAGAGGCGCGAGGCCCGACCGGATCCGAGCACGGCGCGGGTGACCTCCGCGACGGTGAACTCGGCCTGCGAATAGGGTGGGATGCGCAGGCCCATGATCACCCTGGGGAGGGGAACGTCGGAGATCACGCGGTCTCGTACGGTTTCTCCGATGACGGGCTCCACCTCGGTCTCCCACGGCACCGGGGGAATGGGCGCGCCCGGTGGGATCTCCCCGAAGTAGGCTTCCACGAGATCGAGCGCCCTGCCGCTGTCGAAATCCCCCGCCAGGGTCAGCACCGCGTTGTTCGGCACGTAGTAGGTCCGGAAGAACGAGGCCACATCGTCGAGGGTGGCGGCGTCCAGGTCTTCCATGGAGCCGATGACGGTGTGGTGGTAGGGGTGCGCCGCCGGAAAGACCAGGGCCTGCAGACGCTCGTCCCAGTCCCCATAGGGCTGGTTGTCGTAGCGCTGCCGCTTCTCGTTCTTCACCACGTTCCGCTGGTTGTCCAGCTTCTCCTGGTCCATGGCCGGCAGCATCCAGCCCATCCGGTCCGACTCCAGCCAGAGAGCAAGCTCCAGGTGGTGGGATGGGAGGGTCTGGAAGTAGTTGGTCCGATCGAACCAGGTGGTGGCGTTGAGCGTCCCGCCGGCCCGTTCCACCAGCTCGAAGTGCCTGTTCTTCGGCACATGGGCCGAGCCCTGGAACATCATGTGCTCGAACAGGTGAGCGAATCCCGTCTTCCCCGCGGGCTCGTTTCGGGATCCCACGCCGTACCAGAGGTTGGTGCACACCACCGGCACCGACCGATCCTCGGAGAGAACCACCCGAAGCCCGTTGTGGAGGCGGTGGCGGGCCACGGGAACCGACAGTCGGGTCACGCGGCTACTCCTGCGGGGAAGGAGAAGCGGCGTCCAGGACCACGACGGACCCCAATCCAAGGGCCTCGAGCGGCTCCTCGATGACGGACCGGTCTCCCGCGATCACGATGGCCATCCGACGGGTTCCCAGCTGCGCCGCGGCCACGTCCAGCACCGCGGCCGCATCCACGGCCGTAACGCCGTCCACGTAGCCCTCGTAGAACTCGAGGGGGATGGCGTACAGCACCAGCTCCGACAGGCGCCTGACGACGTCGCCCAGGGTCTCGAAGCGTTGTGGTAGGCGCAGCGCCAGGTAGTTCCGGGCCCGGACCAGCTCCTCCTCCGGCACGGCCTCTTCCGCCAGGCGGTCGATCTCGCGCACGAAGTCCACGACCGCGCTGTCGGTGACCGGCGTCGCCACGGCCGCCGCCGCTGCGAAGGGCCCCGGAACCCGGCGCATGTCGAAGGCTGAGCCCGCGCCGTAGGTGTATCCCTTCTCCTCGCGCAGCTTCATGTTCAGCCGGCTGGTGAACGATCCCCCCAGAACCGTGTTCAGCACCTGCAGTGGATAGTAGAGGCCGCTTCGCCGATCCACCGCGACGCGCCCGACGCGGACCTCGCTCTGGGCGGCCCCCGGCTTATCCACCAGGTAGATGACCCGGTCCGTCCTGGCCTGAACCTCAGGGAGGGGGCTCGGGTCCTCGCCTGCCCCCGACCAATCGGCGAATGTGTCGCCGAGAAGCTCTTCCAGATCCTCCCTTGTCACGTCTCCGGCGACCACCAGGGTGGCTTGCCCGGGCGCGTACCGGGCCGCGTGGTAGGCTACGACATCGTCGCGGGACAGGGTCTCGACACTGGTCTGCGTCCCCAGGAGCGGAACGCCATAGGGGTGGTCCGGCCCGTACAGGACGGCGTTGAATGCGTCGTCGGCGAGGGCGGCCGGGACGTCCGACCGCTGGATGATCCGGGCGAGCCGCTCCCGCCGGAGGCGCTCCAGCTCGGCCTCGGGGAACGTGGGGTGAGCCACGATATCCCCCAGGATCTCCAGGGCCTCGGGAAGGTGGGAGCGCAGCACCGACATCCGGATTCGACTCGCATCATAGCCCGCGGAGCTCGACAGGCTCGCCCCCAGCAGATCCACCTCATCGGCAATCTCCAGAGCTGACCGGGTCCGGGTGCCCTCGTCGATCATGTCCGCAGTGATGGCCGCCAGCCCGGCTTTGGCGGGCGCGTGAGCCGCCGCACCTCCCCGGAACTGGAGCTCTAGGCTCACCAGGGGCAGCGCCGACCGCTCCACCATCACGATGCGCATCCCGTTGCTCGAGGTGAAGTCCTGGACTTCGGGGAGCTCCAACGCCTCCGGCGCCCCCACTCCGGGAGCTCGGCTTCGATCCACACCGGTCTGGGAGGCGGAGCCCCCGCCGCCCACCGTCGCCCCGACCGTTACGGACCGGGTGCCTGTCTCCGGATCTGACGACGAGGACATCGACGCCGCGCACCCGGTCATCGCCAACGTGGCCCAGCTCCACGCCATCAGCCTCAC
>JARRLD010000041.1:0-17034 GCA_037387345.1 Gemmatimonadota bacterium | reverse complement strand
TGGGCGTGACCTGGATGGCTTCAGCGACTCGGCGCTGGACGCGTTGATGCGCCATCCATGGCCCGGAAACGTCCGGGAGCTTCGGCATGCCATCGAGCGGTCGGTGCTCATGGCGCGGGGGAGTCGCATCGAAGGGGCGGACCTGGGCCTTCGGCGTCGAGAGGACGGATCCACCCTCATGGAGGAGCTGACGCTCGACGAGGCGGAGCGACTCCTCATCGAGAAGGCCCTGGAGCGCTACCAGGGGAATGTCAGCCGGGCGGCGGAGGCGCTGGGGCTGAGCCGGCGGCCCCTGGGCACCTTGGCCAACATGCTGGCGGCCCTCCGCGAGGGTGACTTCTCCATCCGTGCCCGGGTGGGACCCGGTGACGATCCCCTGTCGCTGGCCTATCTCGAAGTCAACGCGCTGGAGGAGATCCTCCGGGAGCAACGCCTGGGAGCCGTCGAAGCCACCGAGACCCTCCGGAAGGTGCTGGAGAAGATCGACGTCGCGGTTCTCGCCTTCGGGCCCGACGAGACGCTACGGATCGTGAACCGGGCCGGAGAGCGCCTCCTGGGACAGACCGCGGACCGGCTCATCGGCAAGTCGGCCAGCGAGCTGCGCCTGGCCGACGCCCTGCGGGGAGTGGCACCCAGGACGCTCGAGGTGACCTTCCCCGGAGGGACGGGACGGTGGGAGCTGCGTCGATCCGTGGTCCGGCAGGAGGGCTATCCGCTGCAGCTTCTCGCCCTTTCGGACCTCAGCCGGGCCCTCCGCGAGGAGGAGCGGCAAGCATGGAAGCGGATCATCCGGGTGCTCTCTCACGAGATCAACAACTCCCTGGCTCCCATCAAGTCCATCTCGGGTAGCCTGCAGAGCCTCATCGCCGGTGAGACCCTCCCCGCCGAGCTTGACGACGATGTGCGCAGAGGACTCGAGGTGATCTCCACGAGGGCCGAGTCTCTGGGCCGGTTCATGTCGTCGTACGCCAAGCTCGCCAGGCTGCCCGCGCCAGATCTGGGTCCTGTCGACGTGCCGTCTCTGGTGCGGGGCGTGGCCGACCTGGAGACCCGGCTGTCGGTGGACGTGGTCTCCGGCCCGCCCATCACGGTCCGGGCCGACGCCGATCAGCTCGAGCAGGCCCTGATCAACATCGTGCGGAACGCCGTGGACGCCACCATCGAGGACGGCGCCACCGGGGCGGTGACCCTCCGATGGCTGACCCGGGCTGGAAGGCTCCACGTCCTGGTCGAGGACGAGGGGCCCGGCCTGGAACAGACCGGCAACCTCTTCGTGCCCTTCTACACCACGAAGCCGGGCGGTTCGGGAATCGGGCTCGTGCTCTCCCGCCAGATCGCCGAAGGCCACGGTGGCTCTCTGGTTCTGGAGAACCGCGAGGGAGGAAGAGGGGCACGGGCGCGCCTCATCCTGCCCATGGACCTGCCCGTCTGAGTCCGCGTCTCCGTTCGTCCACGGGCCCGCAGGGCGTGGTAACGCAACCGTTGCCCTCGGGGTCGTGTCCCATGGTCGGAAGAGGGAGTCAACGGCGATCAAACGAGCTCTTCTCTTGAAAGAACTGGAATTGGTGGAGCGCGCACGGGCTGGCGACGAGGTCGCCTTCCGAGCTCTCTACGAGGCGAACGTGGAGCGGATCTTCCGGCTCACGTACCGCATGGCTGGCGACGAGGACCTGGCCAGGGACTTCACGCAGGAGACGTTTCTGCGGGCCTGGCAGAGACTCGACCAGTTTCGCGGGGACGCGGCGTTCTCCACGTGGCTGCACTCGATTGCGGTTTCCGTGTCCCTGAACGGACTCAGGAAGGTTGATCGCCACCGCAAGCGGGAGATGTCGCTGGAGAACGCCGCCCCTGTCGCCTCGACGTCACGTGGCATCGACGGGAGGGCCCGGGAGCGACTGAAAGACGCCGTGGACGATCTGCCGGAGATGTACAGGGTGGTGTTCCTCATGCACGACCTGGAAGGCTACAGCCACGGAGAGATCGCGGACAGCCTGGGGGTCGCGGAGGGAACGTCGAAAGCTCGGCTGTTCCGGGCCCGAAGGAAGCTCCGGGAGAGCCTTGGCGAGGCAATGCAGGAGTATGCCTGAGATGTCAGACGAACGATGGGAACCGTTGGTGAAGAGGCTGCGGGAGGACTACAACCCGCCGCCTGAAGTACCTCGTGAGGAGATGTGGACCTCGATCCGGTTCGGGATGAGCCAGCCCGCCACGGACGTCCTGTCCCTCCGGGGGGCGCGATCCAGGCGGCTGTCCCTGCGAAGGCACCCGCTCGCGTGGGCCTCGGCAGCTGCCGCGGTCCTGGTGCTCGGCTTCGGGATCGGACGTCTGACGGCACCGGGAGCCGCCGTCGACGAGGGCCTCACCATGGTGCGGCGGTCTTCGGTGGCCCGGGCGGCCAAGCTGGAGCATCTCGGGCGGACGGAATCCCTGCTGACCATGGTGCGAGCCGACGCCCGTACGGGCACGGTCGACCCCGGCATGGTCAAATGGGCCCGAGGACTCCTCGCCGAGACCCGCCTCCTCATGGACATGCCGGGAGCCGACGATCCGGCGGTTGGAGAGCTGTTGGAGGATCTCGAGCTGGTGCTGGTCCAGATCGTCGGGGTGGCCGAGTCGGAGGACGACCCGGCCCGCAAACGCTCGGAGTTGACGCTGGCCCTCGAGGGCCTCGAAGAGAGAGACGTGCTTGCCCGGATCAAGGCGGTTCTGCCCGCCGGTGACGGGTTGGCTGGGACTTGACCAGGAGAGGGACCATGAGCGGGAACAGGAAGATGAAGGTGGTGGCCGTGGCGGGTGTCGCTCTGGCAGCCATCCTGTCGGGCGCCGGTGTTGCCCAGGGGCAGGCACGAAGCAGGGCGGCCGAAGTCGCCGGACGGGTTTCGCTGGAGCGGGCGGAGGCACTGGAGCAGGAGCAGCGGTCGTTCCGGACTGTCGCACCCGCGCCCTGGACCCAGGAGAGCGCTGCCGCCCGGGCCTACGCCGGGGCGCGCGAGGCCCTCAACGCCCGCAAGTACCGCCAGGCCATTGATGAGTTTCGAGGCCTGCGGGAGCGTTATCCGGCTTCGCCGTACGTAGCCGACTCCTACTACTGGGAGGCCTTCGCCCTGTACCGGGAGGGTGGTCAGGATTCCTATCGCAGGGCGCTGGAGCTGCTGGCCGTGCAGGAGGCGCAGCACCCGGAGGCGGACACCCGGGCGGATGCCGAAGAGCTCACGGTGAGGGTCGAGTCGCTGCTGGCGCGGCGAGGGGACGCCGCTGCCGCCGCGCAGATCGCCCGCCGCGCCCAGGAGGATCCGTGTGGGGAGCAGGACGCGGTACGGGCCGCCGCCCTCAACGCCCTGCTGAACATGAATCCCGAGCGCGCCATGCCCATCCTCCGGGAGGTGCTCCAGCGACGGGACGAGTGCTCGGTCGAGCTTCGCCGCCGCGCGGTGTTCCTGATCTCCCAGACGATGACCGGGGAGTCGGTGGATCTCCTCCTCGACCTCGCGCATCGGAATCCGGACCCGGATCCCGAGGTGAGGGAGCAGGCGGTCTTCTGGCTCTCCCAGGTCCAGGGAGACCAGGCGCTGGACGCCCTGGAGGCGATCCTCCAGGAGAGCGCGGAGCCGGAGATGCAGGAGCGAGCCATCTTCGCCATCTCGCAGCACGGGAGCGATCGGGCTGCGGCGATCCTGCGCGGGTATGCCGAGCGCGCCGACGCTCCCAGAGAGCTGCGGGAGCAGGCCATCCTCTGGCTCGGCCAATCCGGGCAGGTGGACTACCTCATCTCCCTCTATGGGCGGATGGACGACCCGGAGCTCAAGGAACAGCTCCTGTTCGGCATCGCTCAGGGTGGCAGCGAGGAGAGCAGAGCCTGGCTCGTCGAGCGGGCCATGGATCCTTCGGAGCCCACGGAGACCCGTAAGGACGCCCTGTTCTGGGCCGAGCAGATGGGAGGGCTCGGCATGGACGAGCTCGACCGTCTGTACCGGACCCTGTCGGATCCGGAGCTCCGGGAACAGGTGATCTTCGTCGCCGGTCAGAGCGGGGAAGCGGGTTCCGTGGACTTCCTCATGGGCGTGGCCCGGGACGACGAGGATCCCGAGCTTCGGGAACAGGCCATCTTCTGGCTGGGCCAGAATGACGACCCGCGCGTCGCCGAGTTCCTCCTGAGCCTCATCCGATGAGCAGGGGGTGGAGGGGGTGGTTCACGACGCTGCTGCTCACGGTCGCGACGAGCGGTGGTGCCCGAGGGCAGGAGCTCGCCCAGCGGGTGGCGGATGTGGGGGAGGGGACCGCTCGCGTTGCCTACCCGGCGCGGCCGGGGGTGGAGGTCTGTGACCAGGGGATTCGGTGGGGGGGCCATCGAGTCTGGTGGCAGACCCGGCATGGCGAGGTCGTGGCCACGGGCTGTCGGCGCGGTCCCGTGGAGGTCGAGCTTCGCGTCCGGGCCGGCGCCGTGCGAGAAGCGGAGGTGATCCGTGACCGGGACGAGGCGACGCCGGGGGCGGTGGATCTGGGAGCCGTGCCCGCCGAATCCGCGGTGGAGTACTTTCTGGACCTGGCCCGCAACGGCACTGCCCGGCGAGACGCGGACCTCCTCTTCCCGGTGGTCCTGGCCGACGTTCCTGAGGTGTGGGTCGATCTCTTGGCGATGGCCCGCGACGACACCGTCCGAAAGCAGGTTCGCCGGTCCGCCCTGTTCTGGGTCGGGCAGGAGGCCGCCCAGGCCGTCACCGAAGGCCTGGCCGAGGTGGCGCGAGACGAGGACGAGGAGAGCGACGTGCGCGAGGCCGCGGTGTTTGCCCTTTCGCAGAGGCCTCCCGAGGAGGGGGTTCCGATCCTCATGGACCTGGCGCGGACGGCCGAGGATCCCGGAACGAGGCGGTCGGCGCTCTTCTGGCTCGCGCAGTCCGATGACGAACGCGTGCCGGCCTTCTTCGAGGAGATCCTCCTGGGTCGAGCCGGCGGCTGAGCGCCGACATCCGTCGGCTCAGGGGGGCGACCCGGGTTCTCCGGGATCGCCCCCCTGCGTTCTTACACGTGTTTTCGTCGTCCACCGTTCAGGCTTCCCTCCCTGGGATGGACCCGAAAACCGCTGTTTTTACTTTGGCGTCGGTCTGGGCCGGGCATTAACTTGGAAATAAAGAAGAGCGGGCAACCCCGCCTGCCGGTCCAGATGGATCCGGCCGGCGGCTGGTAGCGGTCCATCCCCCCAAACCCCGGACACTCTTTGCACCAGCGGCCCATCAAGGTCCTCTTGGTCGAATCCGACCGTGAACGTCTGGACGTGTTGCGCGGACAGCTGGGGGACGTGCGGGCCGGAAGAGACATCCAATTGGAGTGGGCGGGAGAGCTCAACCAGGCGCTGGCGCGCCTGGAACGGGGAGGTGTGGACGCCGTGCTTCTCGATCTCGAGCTGCCCGACAGCTCCGGCCTGGTGACGTTCGAGCGCATGTTCGCCTTTGCGCCGGATGTTCCGATCATCGTGCTCACCGAAGTCAGCGACGAGAACCTCGGGGTCACGACGGTGCAGGGAGGCGCCCAGGAGTATCTGGTGCGGGACGAAGTGACACCCGGCTTGCTGGCCCGGTCGGTCCGCCACGCCATCGAGCGACATCAGCTCCTGTCTGCGCTTCGCTCCCTCTCCCTGATCGATGATCTCACGGGGCTCTACAACCGCCGGGGATTCGCGGACCTCGGCGAGCAGTATCTCAAGCTGGCTCGACGGACGGCCCGTGGAGTCGCCATGGTCTTCGTGGACCTGGACCGGTTCAAGACCATCAACGACTCCCTGGGCCACCATGTCGGGGACCGGGCCCTGCAGAAGACGGCGGATATCCTGAAGGCCACGTTCCGCCGATCCGACATCGTGGCCCGTCTCGGCGGAGACGAGTTTGCCGTCCTGGCCCTGGAGGCCTCCGGAGAGAGCGCGGAGGCGCTCGTCGATCGCCTCCGGGAGCGCTTCCGGGAATTCAACGAGACCAGCCGTGAGCCGTATCGCATCTCGGTGAGCATCGGGATGTGCCGACTGGACGTGGACGTCATGGCCCGCCTCGAGGACCTGCTGGCAGAAGCCGATCGGGCGATGTACGAGGAGAAGAGGGGCAAGCAGCGGGTGGCGATGGGAGGATGAACGACGATTTCGGGGACCCGGCGCTCACCAAGGAGCTCTCCGGCGGGAAGGTACACTGGCTCGTCCGGATCGCCGAACGCGCCGGCTTCTCGAACATGGAGCGACCCGATGTCGCCCCGGGCGCCCGGGCGGTGGACGTGTGGTCCGTCGTGGCGCGGGCGTACGGACTGCCCGACGAGCGACTGGCCGGGCTCGTAGCCGAGTACTTCCACCTGAGATTGGCCGACCTGGGCGAGGCCAGCTCGAACGCCGCCCTGGTGGTTTCCGAGTCCACGATCCGCAGGCTCCACGTCTTCCCTCTGTTCGAGTCGGACCGGCACCTGATCGTGGCCACCTGTGATCCGACGGACATGGAGGCGGAGCGCACCCTGGGCTTCAGCACCGGACGCCAGGTCGTATTCGCCGTCGCGCCGCCGTCCGCCATCCGCGACGCCATCGACGCACGTTTCCCCCCCGAGCCGACGCCGGACACCCTGGCCGACCTGGAGGGCTCGGAGGACGCCGTCCGCGTGGTGGAGGAGCTGGGCCCGGAGACCATCACCGAGGATGACGCCGTTGCGACGCCCGTCATCGAGCTCACAAACGTCATCATCCGGGACGCGATCACCGCGGGGGCCGAGGAGATCCACCTGGAGCCCGGGACGCGGCTCGGGTCTGTCCGCTTTCGCGTGGACGGCGTCCTGCGCAAGCACATGGACGTTCCGCTGCCCGTCCTGAGTCGGGTGATCTCCCGGGTCAAGGAGATCTCGCGGCTGGACGTCACGGATCACCGGAGACCACAGGAGGGGGAGGCCAGGGTACGGGTAAAGGGCCACGGTTACGACCTGCATATCAACACGACTCCCGTCGACGGATCGGAACGGTGTGTCGTCCACGTACGGGAGCCGGCCGCCACGCGCACCCTGGACGATCTGGATATCCCTCCCCCGGAGCTGGACCGGTTGAGGGGCCTTCTGGGGCGCAGGGACGGTCTCGTGCTCGTGGCCGGTCCCGAGGGATCCGGCAAGACGACCACCGCGTACGCGGCGCTCCGTGAGCTCGCAGACGAATCGGTCAGGATCGTCACCCTCGAAGATCCTGTGGAATACGACGTCGAGGGGATGGCCCAGACCTTCGTGGCTCCGGCCCGGGGGATGCCCTTCGCTACGGCGCTCCAGACAGCTCTTCGGCAGGACTCCGACGTGCTGTTCGTGGGAGAGATCCGGGATCCAGACGTGGCCGTGGCCACGGCACAGGCGGTCGTCAAGGGACGCCTGGTACTGGCGACCCTTCGGGCCGACGATGCGGTGGACTCCCTTCGCCGGCTGGCCGAGCTGGGCGTGCCGCCCACCGCGATCGCCCCGATCTTGAGCGGGGTGGTCGCCCAGCGCCTGCTTCGAAGGGTGTGCACCAGCTGCGCCGAACCCGTGCGGGGCCATCTCACACCTGATGAGCGTCGCCTCACGGACCGCCACGGAATCGAGCCCGTCGTGCGGGCCGTGGGGTGCTCCGCCTGTCGTTTCAGGGGCTATCGGGGCAGGATCCCGGCCGTGGAGGTGCTGCTGGCGGGGCCCAGGGTCCGGCAGGCCCTCGAACAGCAGGCCGAGTGGGACGTGGTGAAGCGGATCGGCACCCAGGGTGGCATGAGGACCCTGCACGACGTGGGGCTGGAATGGGTAGAGCGGGGAAGAACCACGCTCGTGGAGGTCGAGCGGATCCTGGGGCCTGGAGACGGCCTTCCGGACGCCGAAACCGAGTTGGACCTTCCCTGGATTCCCGTCCACGGCTGACGGCGTCGCCGCCGCCGGCGGATTGACACTGCCCCATACCCTGAACAGCTTTACAGGCTCTGTCTTCCAAGGCCCCTGCTGGGGTCCCTTATTCCGCCGAACGAACGCGCTGGACATGTTCAAGACGGTCAGAGGCCGCCTGGTCGCCATCCTTGTCGTGGCGGCCGTGGCAGGCTGGCAGCTGTACTCGCACGGGCTGAACCTGGGCCTGGACCTCCAGGGGGGAATGCACCTGGTCCTCGAGGTGGACGACCCCGACGGGACCATGACCAGCGAAGCCAAGTCCGACATGATCGACCGGTTGGACCGGATCATCCGCACCCGGATCGACGAGTTCGGAGTTGTGGAGCCTCTCGTCCAGAAGGTCGGCAACGACCGGCTCATCGTGGAGCTCGCCGGCATCTCCGACGAGGAACAGGCCAAGAGGGTGGTACAGCGGAACGCCTTCCTGGAGTTCAAGCTGGTGCTCCCCACCACGGAGATGGACAACGCCCTCCCGCGCCTCGACCGGGCCATCGTGGCCACCCTCGGCGTGGATTCCATCCGCGCCATGGGCCGGGCAGTGGAGGGTGAGACGGCAGGTCCCGACATCGAGGAGCTGCTGTTCGGAGGTGCGGACACCACCGAGGCGGCCGCCGACAGCGTCGGCCCGCAGGACAGCCTGGTCGCAGGGGACAGCGCCGCGCAGGACACGGCCGTCGCACCGGACCTGGCGGAGGATGAAGCACGGGATCTGCACCCCTTCTCGTCCCTCCTCAACTACGGGGACGCCGAGGGGACCTACCTGGTCGCCGTGGAGGACGTGCCCACCGCGGAGTACTTCCTCTCCCTCGACGCCGTGCAGCGGGCGCTGCCCCGGAACCAGACCCTGCAGTGGGGGGCCGACGTGGTGGGGCGGGGCGCCCGTAACTACCGGCAGCTCTTCGTGCTGGAGGAGGACGCGTTCCTCACCGGGGACATGCTGGAGAACGCCACGGCCGGGCGCGACCCCCAGTTCAACCAGTCGCAGGTCCAGTTCGAGCTGTCCCGCGCGGGTGGCCGCCGCTTCCAGCAGTTCAGCGGCCAGCACGTCGGTGACTTCCTCGCCATCGTCCTGGACGGCGAGGTCATGAGCGCGCCCGTCATCCGGGACCGTATCGGTGCGCGGGGGCAGATCGAGATGGGCGCGGGCACGCCCCTGGAGGAGGCGCGGGAGCTGGCCCTCGTCCTGCGCGCCGGCGCTCTGCCGGCCAGGGTGAACATCATCGAGGAGCGGACGGTGGGGCCGTCGTTGGGTCAGGACTCCATCGACCAGGGGGAGGTCGCGGGAATGGTCGGGATCGTCCTCGTGGTCCTGATCATGTTGGCCTACTATCGCGTGGCAGGGTTCCTCGCGGTGGGCGCACTTGCGTTCTACGTCGTGCTCGTCCTCGGCGGCCTGGCCGGGCTGGACGCGACGCTCACAGTCCCGGGGATCGCCGGGCTCATCCTGTCCATCGGGATGGCCGTGGATGCCAACGTCCTCATCTTCGAGAGGATCCGGGAGGAGCTCGCTGCCGGACGGGCCACGCGGACTGCGGTGGACGAGGGCTTCGCCAACGCGCTTTCGGCCATCGTGGACGCGAACCTCACCACCCTCATCACCGCCCTGATCCTGTTCCAGTTCGGCACCGGTCCGGTGCGGGGCTTCGCCGTGACGCTGTCCATCGGTATCGTGGCGTCCTTCATCTCGGCGCTATTCGTGACCCGGTCCTTCTTCCTGCTGTACCTCCGCGGCAAGAAGGCCTCGGATCCCATCAGCATCTGACGGACCGACCATGAGATTCTTCGCCAAGGCCAACTACAAGTTCATCGAGCGTCGCAGGACGGCGTACGTCTTCTCCGGGGCCCTCGTCGCCCTGGGAATCGCCGCGATGCTCTTCAACGTCTTCGCCCTGGGCAGCTGGCAGAACTACGGCGTCGACTTCACCGGGGGCTCCCTGATCCAGGTGCGGTTCCAAGGGCCCATGACCGCCGGTGAGCTGCGCGATGCCCTGGGAGGCTCCCAGGCTCCGCCCATCACCCGCTTCGGTGAGGAGAACGAGTTTGTCATCCGGGCTCCCCTGGCCGAGGACGCGTCCATCACGGAGGTGGAGCGGGAGATCGAGGCGCAGATCGCCGCGGCGCTGGGAGCGGACAGCTTCGAGGTGGTGCGCACCGAGCTGGTGGGCGCGAAGGTCGGCGGGGAGCTTCAGCAGAAGGCCATGCTGGCGATCCTGTTCTCCTTCGTGCTCACGCTGGTCTATCTGGCCATCCGGTTCGAGTTCCGGTTCGGGCTGGCGGCCATCATTGCCACCTTCCACGACATGATCATCACGCTCGGGTTCCTGGCGCTGTTCCGGGTGGAGATCGCGCTCCCCACGGTGGCCGCGATCCTGACCATCGTCGGGTACTCCCTCAACGACACCATCGTGGTGTTCGACCGCGTCCGGGAGAACATGCACAAGAAGGGCGCGAGGAAGCGGAACCCCGTGGACGTGGTCAACGAGTCCATCAACGAGACGCTTCCACGCACGGTGCTCACGTCCGGCACCACGCTGGCGGTGCTGGTGGCGCTCCTGGTTCTGGGCGGGGCCGTGATCCAGGACTTCACGATCGTGCTCATCCTCGGTGTCGTGATCGGGACGTACTCCTCCATCTTCGTCGCCTCGCCGGCGCTCATCGAGATCCAGAAGCGCTGGGGTGAGGGCAAGATGCGCGAGAAGAAGCCCAAGCCGGAGCCCGCCACGGTGTGATCGAGCTCTTCGACAGCCACTGTCATCTGACGGACGCCGCCTTCCGGGAAGACCGGGAGGCGGTCCTGTATCGGGCCCGTGAGGCAGGGGTCCGACGGATCGTGACCATCGCGTCGGATGTGGAGGACGCCGAAGCCGGGGTCGACCTGGCCCGGCGAGAGGAAGGGCTGAGGGCCACAGCCGGGATCCACCCCCACGAGGCGGGCGCCGCAGGCGCCGGCGCACTGGACCGGATTCGGGAGCTGGCCCGCGCCGACGAGGTGGTGGCCGTCGGGGAGACCGGCCTCGACTATCACTACGACCATTCATCGCGGGACGTGCAGCGAACGCTCTTCACGGCCCACCTGACCCTCGGCGATGAGCTGGGCCTTCCCGTGGTCGTCCACGCGCGGGACGCCGACGACGACGTCGCCGCGGCCCTCCGTGGGGCACCCGCCGGCGTCTGCGGAGTGCTTCACTGCTTCACCGGTGGAGAGAAGTCGTTCGAGGCGGCGCGTGAGCGTGGGTGGTACGTCTCCTTTTCCGGTATCGCCTCGTTCAAGAGCTTCGGCATCGGGGACCTCTTGAGGGAGGTGCCGCCGGACCGTCTCTTGATCGAGACGGATGCGCCGTATCTGGCGCCGGTCCCCAGGCGGGGCAGGCGAAACGAGCCGGCGTTCGTCCGTCATGTGGCGGAGGCCGTGGCCGGGCACCTCGGGGAAGGCGTGGCCTCGGTGGCGGCCCGGACCACGGCAAACGCGTGCCGCTTCTACGGCCTGGAGACCTGAGGAGAGACCCGACGTGCCTCGTCGCATCCAGATCCTTCCCGACGCCGTGGCCAATCAGATCGCGGCGGGCGAGGTGGTGGAACGTCCCGCGTCGGTGGTGAAGGAGCTCGTCGAGAACGCATTGGACGCCCTGTCCACCCGCGTGGACGTAGCTCTGGAACGGGGAGGCAAGCGGCGGATCCGCGTCAGCGACGACGGGGTGGGAATGGGGCGCGAGGACGTCCTTCTCTGCCTGGACCGTCACGCCACCAGCAAGATCCGGGAAGCCGGGGATCTCCGCGGAGTCCGAACCCTGGGTTTTCGCGGGGAGGCGCTTCCCTCCATCGCGGCGGTCGCACGCATGACGCTGGAAAGCTGCGACGGTGAGGAAACCGTGGGAACCCGGGTCGCCGTGAACGGAGGCCGGATCGGTGGCGTGGAGGACTTTCCCCGTCGCCGGGGAACCACGGTGGACGTGAGAAACCTGTTCTTCAACGCGCCGGCCCGGGCGAAGTTCCTCAAGTCCGTGCCCGGGGAGACCCGCGCGGTGAGCGAGACCGTCACCACCCTGGCGCTGGCTCATCCCCGGGTGGGCTTCACCCTTACCTCCGACGGTCGGACGCTGATCGACGCGCCGCCGGCCGACCGGGTGGCGGAGCGGGTCACCCAGCTCTGGGCGGGGACCGAGGCGGGCACGCTCATCGGTGTGGAGGCCGTGGAAGATGGGGGCGTCACGGTGCGGGGACTGGTCCAACGGCCTGACGCTGCCAGGCCCGGCCTGCGACGGGTCTACCTGTTCGTCAATGGTCGGCCGTTCAAGGCGTCGTCGATGGTCCGGGCGGCCGAGCGCGGCTACCGGACCACGATCCCCCAGGGGGCGCGACCGTGGATGTTCCTGTTCCTCCAGGTTCCCGACGGGGACCTGGACGTCAACGTGCACCCTGCCAAGATCGAGGTCCGCTTCCGGGATGCCCAGCGGGTCGAGGCGCAGCTGGAAGAGGCGATCCGCGGAGCTCTGGACATGGACGAGAGCGCCGCCACCTTCGAGGTCACCTCCGTTCCCCAGGTACGAGAGCGACCCGAAAGAGAAGCGGCGCAGCCCGGCGAGACGCAGATGGCGCTGTTCGCCTCGGGCGGCACGTCCGTGGAGGTCGATGACGCCGATCCCGTGGCGGGGTCGGCCCCGTCCCCTTCTCGGCTCTGGCAGGTCTTGAATACGTACATCTTCGCCGAAGCGCGTGACGGGCTCATCATCATCGACCAGCACTCGGCCCACGAGCGGGTCCTGTTCCAGCGCCTGATGGACGCGTTCGAGGCAGGGGGAATGGAGAGTCAGCGGCTCCTCTTTCCGCTGACCTTGCGCCTCCCCCGCGCCGAGCTGGAGCAGGTCACGGATCTGGGCGGGCTCCTCGCCCGCTCGGGGTTCGAGGTCGAGGCGTTCGGGAGCGACGCGGTGATCCTGCATGCGGTGCCCAACCCCCACCCGTACTTCGACGCCGAGCGAGCGTTCCGGGAGATGGTGGCGGAGCTGACCCACGGATCGGAGCTGGTCCGATCGGCGCGGAATCAGCACGAGAGGATCGCCAAGACCTTCGCGTGCAAGGGGGCCATCAAGGCGGGCCAGCGCCTCTCGGCCAAAGAGATGCAGGATCTCTTCGACCAGCTGTTCGCCACGGAGTTGCCACACCACGACGTCCACGGACGTCCCACCATCATCCGACTCTCCGCCGCGGAGCTTGCGCGCAGGTTCGCCCGGGGATCGTGAGCGCTTCGTGGACGCGCTGAGCAGCGCCGAGGTGGACGAGGGCCCGGATCCCCTCCTCCTGATCGTCACGGGGGCCACGGCCTCGGGAAAGACCGCGCTGTCCCTGCCGGTCGCCGAGCGACTGTCCGCGGAGATCGTTTCCGCCGACTCGCGGCAGGTGTACCGCGGGATGGACATCGGCACCGCCAAGCCCACGGCCGCCGAGCGCGCTCGTGTGCCCCACCACGGACTCGACGTGGTGGATCCGGACCAGCGGTACTCCGCCGGCCGGTTCTCGCGGGATGCCCGGGGATGGATCCGCGGCATCCGGGATCGGGGGCGCATTCCCCTCGTGGTCGGGGGCACCGGGTTCTTTCTCAAGGCGCTCACGGAGCCGCTGTTCGCCGAGCCCGAGCTGGACGAGGATCGGCGGTCCAGATTGCGAGCGTACCTTCGTCGACAGCCTCGGGCCCGACTGGAGGCCTGGGCGCGGTGGCTGGATCCGGATCGAGCGGACCTGGCGGCCGAAGGGGGCCCGCAGCGCCTTGCCCGCACGCTGGAGGTGGCGCTCCTGACGGGCAGGCCGCTCTCCTCATGGCACCGCGTGGCCGAGCCGGAGGAAAAGGCGCTCCCGGCGGTGGTCGTGGTCGTGGAGCTGTCGCGCGAGGAGATGGACCTTCGCATAGAGGAGCGGGTGTCACGCATGGTCGCCGCGGGGTGGGTCGGCGAGGTGGAGGACCTCGTGGCGGCCGGCTACGGCCGGGACGCACCCGGGATGAGCGCCGTAGGCTATCGCGAGATCCTCGCGTTTCTCGAAGGACGGAGCTCCCTGGATGAGGCGGCGGAGGCGATCCGCCGGAATACACGCCGGTACGCGCGCAGACAGCTCACCTGGTTTCGGAACCAGCTTCCCCGGGACACCGTGAGGGTGGATGCGCTCGCCCCGATGGAGAGGCAGATTCGTACGGTGGTCGAAGCCTGGAACGGTAGGCGGGTCGCGGAGCGGATGACGAACGAGGAGGCGGGTCAGTGAAGATCGGGATCACGTGCTATCCGACCTACGGCGGCTCAGGGGTCGTGGCCACGGAGCTCGGGCTCAAGTTGGCGGACCTGGGACACGAGGTGCATTTCGTGTCCTACAAGCAACCATTCCGTCTGGGACACTTCCGCGAGCGGGTGTTCTTCCACGAGGTGGAGATGGAGGACTACCCCCTCTTCGACCACGCGCCGTACTCCCTCGCGCTGGCCGTGGCCATGCACGACACAGCCCTGAGGGAGGGGCTGGACGTCATGCACGTCCACTACGCCATTCCCCACGCCACGTCGGCGTGGGTGGCCCGGGAGATGTTGTCTGGACAGCGGGAGCTTCCCGTGATCACGACGCTCCACGGCACCGATATCACCCTGGTGGGACTGCACCCATCGTTCCACGCCATCACGAGGTTCAGCATCCTCAAGTCCCAGGGACTCACCGCGGTGTCCAGGTTTCTCCGGGACGAGACGGTTCGGGACTTCGCCGTTCCGGCGGAGCGGATTCGCGTCATTCCGAACTTCATCGACACCAGGGTCTGGCACCCGGGGAAGGAGCCCTGCCATCGGGGTACCCTCGCGCCGGGAGGGGAGAAGATCGTGATGCATGTGTCCAACTTCCGTTCCGTGAAGCGCGTCGACGTCGTCGTCGAGATCTTCGCACGCATGCTCGGAAGGGTCCACGCGAGGCTCATCATGGTGGGGGACGGACCCGAGCGACCTCGGGCCGTGACCCGAGCGGAGGAGCTCGGCGTGCGGGACCGGGTGCTCTTCCTCGGCAAGCACGCCTCGATGGACGAGCTCCTCGCCTGCGCGGATCTCTTCCTGCTTCCGTCGTCGAACGAGTCCTTCGGTCTCGCTGCGCTGGAAGCCATGGCCTGTGGGGCCCCGGTGGTGGCCTCGCGGGTCGGCGGGCTCCCCGAGGTCGTGGATCATGGGGTGTCGGGCTACCTCTTTCCCCCGGACGCCGTGGACGATATGGCCGAGGCCGGCTGTGAGCTGCTGTTGGATGAGGCGGCGCACAAGGCCATGTCGGAGGCCGCTGCGACGCTGGCGGCCGAGCGCTTCTCGGCCGACGCCGTGGTGCCCCGCTACGAGGCGTTCTACCGAGAGGTCGCCCAGGGTGCGGGAGGTGCCTCGTGAGCGCCTGGGAAGCGTTCGTTCTGGGCGTGGTGCAAGGAGCGACCGAGTTCCTACCGGTGTCGAGCTCGGGTCACCTGGTGATCTTCCAGGAGGTGCTCGACATCCACGTCGGTGGAGTCCTGTTCGAGGTGGTCGTTCATGTGGCCACGCTGGCCTCGATCCTCCTGGTGTACCGGTCCCGCGTCGCCGACCTCCTGGCCGGTATGGCGGCGAGAGACACCTCGGCCTGGCAGTACGTCGGCCTCCTGTTTGTGGCCACGCTCCCGGCCGTGGCGGCGGGGCTACTCTTCCGAGGGTCCATCGAGGCGCTCTTCGAGAACCCGGTGGCTCCGGGCGTGGCTCTCCTGGTGACTGGACTCATCCTGTGGCCCACCCGGCGGGCGCTGGCGAGGGCGGCTGCCGAGCGCCCGGGCCTGTGGGCGGCACTGCTCATCGGGGTGGCGCAGGCCGCGGCGTTGATCCCCGGGATCTCCCGTTCCGGTAGCACGGTGGTTGCCGCGCTCTGGCTCGGCGTGGTGGCCTCCGAGGCGGCGGCCTTCTCGTTCCTCATGGCGGTTCCCGCCATCGCCGGGGCGGCGGTGCTGCAGCTGCCGGAGCTGTCATCCGCGTCCGCGGGGCCCGGCCTGGTCGCGCTGGCGGTTGGGGGGATAGCCGCCGCCGTGACGGGCGTGCTCGCGATCCGTACTTTTGTGCGGATGCTCGACCGCCGGTCGTTCCACCTGTTCGCCCCCTACTGCTGGGTGGTGGCGTCGGCCTATCTCCTCTATCTCGCCGTTCGATGACCGTCTCGGATTCCTCGGCGCTGGCCCGGGCCCGCTCGGCGCTGATCCAGCTGGCTCTCGAGGAGGACGTGGGGGAGGGCGACTGGACGACGCTGTGGACGGTCGATGCCGAGCTCACGGCCGAGGCGGCGGTAATCGCGAAAGTGCCGCTGGTGGTTTCGGGCACCGAATGCGTCGTCGAGACCTTCCGCTCCCTGGATCCCCGTCTGGCCGTGGACGTGGCCGTGGACGATGGCACGCCGGTCGAGGCCGGCCGGGTCCTCGTCCGTCTCCGGGGACCGGCCCATGCGCTCCTCGTGGGGGAACGCACGGCCCTCAACTTCCTCGGTCGCCTCTCAGGGATCGCCTCGATGACCCGGCGCTTCGTTGACCGTGTCGCGGGCACCGGCGCCCGCATCATGGATACCAGGAAGACCACCCCGGGCTGGCGCCTGCTGGAAAAGGCCGCCGTGCGGGATGGCGGGGGCTCGAACCACCGCGTGGGTCTGTTCGACATGGTTCTGGTGAAGGACAGCCACATTGACGCCGCCGGGGGGATCGACGCGGCGGTCCGCTCCGCTCTGGCGCGCAACGACCGGCGCCTGCCGGTGGAGGTGGAAGTTCGGACCTTCGAGGAGCTGGAGGATCTCCTCGCCTTCGAGGTGGACCGGATCCTCCTGGACAACATGCCTCCTGAGGCCCTCCGGCGGGCCGTGGCCCGGGTCCGCGAGCTGGGTGCGGGTCGGCCCGAGCTGGAGGCGTCGGGGAACGTAACCCTGGAGAATGTCCGCTCGGTGGCGGAGACCGGCGTGGACTTCGTGAGCATCGGCGCCCTCACCCATTCGGCTCCCAGCGCGGACGTATCTCTCCGCGTGGCGTCCTAGTCGCGATGGCGCTCCTCACCCACTGGGACGGCGAGCCCGTGCAGGTCTGGGCACGGCTGTGGTCCTCGCCGCTCGTGGAGGTCCACG
>JARRLD010000040.1:0-24981 GCA_037387345.1 Gemmatimonadota bacterium | reverse complement strand
GCGAGGCCGAGGATCGGGGCCTCTAGGTCACCACGGCGACCACGGTGCATGCGACGGCGATCAGGACGTAGAGCACCCACTCGATGAGGGGGGCGCGCTGCTTCCCCTTCTCGCCGTGGAACCAGGCACCGACGAGGGACGCCACAAACCCGCCGACGATGAAGATCAGGATCACTTCGAAGCTCTTCCGGCTTATGAAGTCCAGATCCGCAAGCGCCGCCGCGACACCGAAGAGGGCAAGTCCGACAGTCCCCGCCGCGGCAACCGCCCAGTGCAGGTTCTTCTTGACGAGGTCGAGGCCTTCGGGCTCGGGGAGCCCCGCCGCAGTACCTTGATCTCCGTCGGAGAAGGCCCGGGCCACGGTCGCCGCGCTGGGCCGGTGGTTGGGCTCCCGGGACAGACAGCGCATCAGCATATCCGCGAGGGCCGGGTCACAGTCCGGCCGGAGCTCCGTGAGGTTCCGCGGCTCCTTGTTCAGGTGGGCGGTGATCCACTCCGTGTTGCTCCGGGCCACATAGGGCCCCTCCCCGGTGAGCAGCTCGTACCCCAGCACACCGAGCAGATACATGTCGGCCAGCTCCGTGAGCTCGTGATCGAGAAGCTGCTCGGGACTCAGGTAGCGGGGATCTCCCACCAGCTGCCCGGTCTTGGTGAGGCGCGTCACCTCCTCGCCACCGGTGGCCAGGATGGCCGCGATGCCGAAATCCGTGAGAAGGGCCCGCCGCTTCTCCTCGTCCCAGAGCACATTGCCCGGCCGCAGGTCCCGATGGACGATGCCCTTCCCGTGAGCGAGCGCCAGCGCAGACGTCACCTCGGCGAGAACCTGCCTGGCCTCCTCCTTCGGCAGGCGTCCCTCGGCCTTCAGGCGCTCCTCCATGCTTCGTCCCTTGACGTACTGCATGACGAGGTAGGGTGTCTCGCTGGGTTCGAGGCGTCCGAAGTGCCGGACTGCGACCACATTGGGATGCTCGGCCAGGGAAGCGGCTGCCCGAGCCTCCCGCTCGAAGCGACGGCGGGCGGTCTCGTCCGCCGCCTTGCCCTGGCGCAGGACCTTGATGGCCACCAGCACCCCCAGCGCCCGGTTCTTGGCCAGGTACACCCGGGCCATGGCTCCCTTCCCGAGCTGGCGAATGACCTCATACTCCTCGCCAAGGGAGGCGCGCACCTCTTCCATGGCCTGCCGGTCGGCGTCGGCGGCAGCTCGCTCGCGGGATTCGGAATAGGGAGGCTTTTCCATGCACCGGCACGTTAGGCAGGCGCTCCAAGGTCCACAAGGAGGCGGGCCTCGAAAACGCGAGTATTGACACGCCGTCCCCGGGGGTGGCTGAGTGTATTAGTGGACCATTACACCAGGACACCCGAATGCCCCAGGCTCCGAATCAGCTCGTGACGACCCGCTCCGAGGGGGGAGCCCCGCAAGGACCGGTACGCTGCCTCGGCGTCTTGCGGTGGCGAGCCGGCCTCGCGGCATTGTTTCTGCTTGGCTGCTCCCGGGCGGACGTCGCACCCGGCGTGCCCGAGGTGCCAGTCCTCTCGCTCTCGGCAGAGCCGACGCTTCAGATCGGCGTCCTCGACGGCGATCCCGACTACCTCTTCGAGCGGATCGTCAGCACGCTCCATCTTCCCTCCGGCAGAATCGCCGTCTCCGACGCCGGCGCATCGGAGGTGTCGGTCTACGGGCCCGACGGGACCTTCATCCGGCGGTGGGGTGGCCGTGGGGGAGGCCCGGGCGAGTTCCGTGCGCTGTCACGCATCTATTCGGGCGGCGACGGGTCCATCCTGGCGCTGGATGCCTGGACCGGACGCGTCTCGGTCTTCGACACGTCGGGCAGCTTCTCGCATCAGATCCCCGCCGGAGAGCTGAGCCAGGATACCGTCTTCCCCCTGGACGTCTGGCTGTACGGCCGGTTCTGGGTGGATGGGGGCCTGGAGGCCTCCGCCCGGCGGACGGTCCGTGACGCCCTCGATGCGCGTGGTGCGCGTGGCCAGGGACGGCCGACTCTGGATCCGTGAGCCCGGCGTCACCCTCGACGGCCTTCGCACCTGGACCGTCGTGACATCGGCGGGAGTACCGGAGGCCCTCGCCGCCATCCCCGCGCGCTTCGATCCCCAGGAGATCTCTCCCGGCTCGGTGATGGGGCGGTGGCTGGGCCAGGACGACGTGAACTTCGTGCGGACGTATGCCCTCGCAGCGGCGGGGACCTCGGCACAGTTCATGGCCCGCGTGCGGGAGGCCATCATGCGCCTGGCCTCCGCGCAGGAGATCTACTACGCCGGGCACGCGACGTCCTCCGCCAGTGCGGACTCCCTTTCGTGGGACAAGCCCGAGGACATCGGGGTCGACATCGTGACGGCCGACGCACGGGGCTGGGCCGGCGTCTTCGCTCATCCCGGCCTCGACCGCCTCTGCGGTCTGGGGTACGGCGCTGCCGTGCCCCCGGGGTGGCCCAACGGAAGCATCGTGTGTGGCCCCGCCGCCGCCACGAAGCCCCAGGAGGACTGAGAACGTGTTCGAGGGCATCGATGCGAGGAGCCCCGTTCCCCTCTACGCGCAGATCGCAGCCAGGATACGCGTGGCCATCGCGGCGGGAGAGCTGTCGACCGGCGAGGTCCTGCCCTCGGTGCGCAACCTCTCCCGGACGCTTCGGGTGAACCCGGCTACGGTGGCGCAGGCCTACCACGACCTGGCGGCCGACGGTTTCGTCGAGACGCGGCACGGCCAGGGAACCTTCGTCCGTGAGGTGGAGGCGACCGTTCGTCAGGAAGAGAAGATGACCAAGGCGAAGCAGCTCGTGCGTGCGCTCCTGCAGGAGGCCGCGCGGCTGGGAATCGGGGCGGAGGAGCTCGCCCGAGCCTTCGACACTGAAGCAGGAGCACACGTCCGTGAATAATGCCATCGAGCTGTCCAACGTCCGCTGGCGGGCCGGACGGTCCTTCGAGCTGAGGGACCTGAGCCTGCACGTGCCTGTGGGATCCATCTACGGCTTCCTGGGACCCAACGGATCGGGCAAGACCACGACGATCCGGACGTTCATGGGAATGTTGAAGCCGGACCGGGGCGACATCAGGGTCCTCGGGATGGACGTGCCCCGCGACCTGCCCCGGATCCTCGCCCGAGTGGGATACGTGCCGGAGCGCCCCCACGTGTACCCGGCGCTCAGGGTGGAGGAGCAGGTGAAGTACCACGCCTCCTTCTTCGACCTGTGGGACCCGGGATGGGCACAGGAGCTCATCGAGCGCCTCGGCCTGGACCCCACGAGGAAGATCTCACGGATGTCGAAGGGTGAGACCGGTAAGCTCCTGGTCCTCCTGGCCCTGTCCCAGCGGCCGGACGTCCTCGTACTGGACGAGCCCACGGACGGCCTCGATCCCGTGGTCCGCCGGGATGTCCTCACCGCCGTCCTGGACTATGTGGGGGAGCGGAACGCGACGGTGTTCATCTCCAGTCATCTTGTGCACGAGCTCGAGCGGATCTGCGACTGGGTGGGCGTCATGGACAACGGCAGTCTCGTGGCCGAGCTGCCCATGACCCAGTTCAAGAACGGCATCAAGCGCATCCGCGTGGACGACGTGGACGAAGTCCCCGTCCAGCTGCCGTTCACGCTCCTGTCCAGAGAACGCACCAACGGCGTGAGCACCGCCGAGACCTGGATCGTGCGTGGTTGGCAGGACCCCATGCGAGGGTATTTCGACAGCGTGGGCATGACCCTGCGAGACGTGGTCGACCTGGACCTGGAGGAAGGCTTCGTGGAGCTCCTCCGTTCGTCCCGGCCCCAGCCCTCCTACCGGAGTTGAGCCCATGTATCGGTCGATGCTCTTCCTCCATTGGAAGCAGATCAATATTCCTCTGATTCCACTCATCCTGGCGGCCTACGCCCTGCCTCTGCTCTCCGTGCAGGGATTGGGCACACCGCCAGGGATGGACTCCAGCACGCTGGAAGCCTACCGCATCGTTGCCGGCGCCCAGATCTGGCTGCCGGTCTTCCCCCTGCTGGCCGCGGTCATCGGCGTCACCCTGGCGCTGTCGGCCTGGAACTGGGATCACCAGCTCGGGCACGTCCATGCACTGAGCCTCCCCGTGCCGCGCTGGCGCTATGCGCTCCTGAAGATGGGGGCCGGAGCCACCCTGGCGCTCCTGCCAGCGGCCGGCCTGTGGATGGGGGCACACGTGGCCACCTCCTTCGTGGACCTGCCGACCGGGCTGAACGCCTACCCGAATCAGCTGGCCCTGCGTTTTCTGGCGGCCACCCTGGTCGCCTACGGGCTGCTCTTCGCCATGGCGGCCGGAACCGTGAAGACCACGGTGTGGATCATCTCCGGCGTCATCGGCTTCTTCATCCTGGGGAACGTGGTCACCGACTTCCTGGTCGGGTACTTCCCGGTGCTCTACCGGACGAACCTTCTGGAGCTCGCCCTCGAGGCACTCATCCGGGCGCCGGGTCCCCTGCAGGTGTTCACCGGAAACTGGATGCTGATCGATGTCTAGGGCGGACCTGTGCCGGGCGCTGTCGACAGGAGCTCTGGCGCTCCTGTGCTCCCCGCCGCCAATGCATGCCCAGCAGACGACCGAAGCAACGCTTCTCGGCAGGATCGACTCGCTCAGGCCTCTGCTGGAGGCGGCGGAAGTGGAGGCCGACCTGGCTCGAGCGCGTCGCGCGGAGGCCGAGCGCCGCGCCAACGTCACCGTCACGGATACGCTCTCTGTCGGTCCTCTCACCATCGTCACGGTACCGGAGAACCGGGACGCTGCCGCCCGGCTCTTCCGCCGGGTGTGGGAGAACGACTTCGCGTCCTTCGTGGGCACGAGCCCCTCGCTGAGCGACCAGTGGTTCACTTTCCAGTGGGCCATGGAGCTTCGACCCATTCTTGTCGAAGGCAGGGCGCCGCAACGGGTGGAGCTGGTACGGTGGCGCCCGACCCGACCGACCGAGGTCATCCGTCAGAGTATCATCAACGCGTTGGCCGACGATCTCACCGGAACACAGATCCTCGCGTGGGCAAACGCCGTGCGGACGCCGGTGCGACCGGAGGAGCTGTACCGACAGCTCGCCCTCTCCCCCTCCAGGGCGTCCCGGGCGTGTTTGGCTGGGAACGCCCGTTCCTGCTGGGTCGGGATGGGCCTGGATCCCGGGGCCGACTCCAACCCCCTCGACGATTGGTACTCCCCCGAGGAGCGTCGCGCGCTCGCGGGGCGCCTGTACTGGAGCCGCACGCTGCAGTCCCTCCGGGACGATTGCACCGAGACCGGCACGCTGCGTAGCTGCGACGTGCTCCTCGCCGATCGCCTGACCACCCTCGGGAATCCGAGCGAGCTCGCTCCGCTCCGCCCCCCGGCGAGAGCCGCCCTGCTCTGGATCGCCCTCCAGAAGGGAGGAGCCGGCGCGTGGGACCGTCTCAGGGGCGATCCCCAGGCTACCCCTGCCCAGGCGCTCCTCAGCGCGTCCGGCCTTACCGCCGAAGAGCTCTCGTCCGCCTGGTTGGAGCACGTCCAGGCGAATCGTCCGGCCTCCAAGGCAGGCACCGGCCTCAGTCTGATGATGGCCTTGTTCTGGTTCGCCGGCTTTGGGACCCTGGCCCTGAGGAGCACCAGATGGCGCTGAACACCAGAACCTGGATCGGCCTCACCGCAGCCGGGTCCCTGGCGCTGGGGATCTGGATGTTGCCTCCGTCCCCGTACCAGCGGACCGCCGGTAGCGTCGCGGCGAGCCCCGCGGAAGCACGCGCGGCCGAGCTTCGACGGGAGCTCCGCCGCTCCCAGGATATCCTCCGCCGGACCCGGTGGGCTGACTCCCTGGCCCCCCTCACCGTCGCCACGGCCCGCGGAGGCCTCGCCGTGGGAGGGGCGCCTCGCATCGTCGATGAGGCCACTCTGGATTCGGTTCGTGTCCGGGTCGAAGAGGAGTTGGCCCGCGCCGGCGGCGCAGGACGGGCCGTGGTGGGTGTGTTTTTCCTACCCTCCTCCATCGCGTCTTCCGAGACCGTCGTCGAGGACGTGCGGCGGACCCAGGACACGTACATAGGCACGCTCGGAGGGGAACCCTACTGCTATCGTGTCCTGGCGGCGCCAGGCCGCATGACCCCCCGTTCGAGCCCGATCCGCCGCGTGAGCCTGGCTCCCCAGAGGCGCTACTCCAACATCCTGGGCTCCTGTCGCCTGATCGCCCGTTATGGAATGCCGGGTCCGGCGTTGTTGGCCTGGTTGGAGCGGGGCGGCCTGGGCTTTGCCGCAGACCCCGTATATGAGCAGGCGGGGCCGATGCTGCGGCCCGACCTCGTGCGGTCCCCTTTCGGCACCGGCGGCCCATCCTTCTGGGTCCAGAGCCAGGAGGTCGGGCGGTGCCTCGCGGGAGCCGAGCGGTCCTGTGGACGTCTGTTCCTCGATCCCTTCTCAGAGGCGGACGAGAGCCGGGCGGAAGTTCAGCACGTGGTGGACCGCTCCCCGGTATCGGCCATCCGGGAGGAAGCCTACCGACAACCGTTCGCCCACTACGACAACTACCTGCTCGCGGACCTCGAGGTCGAGTTCGGTCCCGAGCGCTTCGCGGCGTTCTGGCGCTCGCCCCACGACGTGCCTGTGGCCTTCCAGGCCGCCTTTGGCATGCCTGTGGGCGAATGGACCGTCGCCTGGGTCCGGACCCATGTGGGGTCGTTTTCGGCTGGGCCCCGACTACCCCGGAGCGCGTCCACCGGGACCGGGCTGCTGCTGGTCGCCTGCGCCGCCCTGGCCGGGCTCTGGGCCCGTAGACGACGCGTGGCGTAGGAGGGGCGGAGGCAGCATCGGGGGATCAGGCCAGGAGCGTGTGGAGGATTCCTGCCACGAGCCCCCCGGCCACCAGCCAGAGGGCGGGAGTCTTTCGCCATACCGTAAGGCCGAGGGCGCCCACGAGAATCGCGGCCGCCACCCCGTCGCGCACGCCCGCCACGAGCAGGGAGGCACCCACGCCCACGACGGCGCCTGCCACCACGGCGACCACCCCTTCCAGGGCGTGGCGGACCGGTTCGACCCTCCGCAGGTGTTCCAGCCTGGGGGCCACGGCGAGCACCGACACGAAGGCCGGAAGATAGATGCCGAGGGTTCCCAGGATCGCTCCGGGCACGCCTGCGGCGGCATACCCCACGAACGCCGACAACGTGGAGATGGGCCCGGGTACCGCCTGGGTGAGCGCCACACCGTCGAGGAACTGGGTGCTCGTCAGCCATCCGTATTGCTCCACCGCATAGGGCTGCAGGAGCGCCACGAGCACGTAGCCACCGCCGAACAGGACGGCACCGATCCACAGGTGGGTAAGGAATACCGTGCCCAACGTCCCCAGGGAGAGCCCCGCCAGCGCCTGGGGTAGAAACAGCCAGCCGGCTCTGGACGTCGGCCCGTCGTTGCGCTCTGGCGCTGACGTCTCTCCGCGCTCCGTGCGCCGCAGCCACCAGGTGGCGAGGCCACCGAGCACCATCGCTCCGATGATGGCTTGCCCCGAGACGAGGCTGACACCGGCACCCGCCACCGCGAGCATCCCCTGAATGGGGTTCTTGACTCCGGCCCGGCCGATCTTCCATCCGGCCGAGAGGACCACGGCGACGATCACCGGCTGGAGCCCCCAGAAGATCGATTCGATCTGGGGCAGGGATCCGAAGCGGAAGTAGAGCGCGGACAGACCCGTCACCATGATGAAGGTGGGCATCAGGAAGGTCAGACCCGTGGCCAGGGCTCCGGCCCAACCGCGCTGGCTGTAGCCCACGTGGATGGCCACCTCGCTGGAGTTCGGGCCCGGCAGGAGGTTGGTGATGGCCATGATCTCGAGGAAGCCCTCCCGCGTCAGCCACCTCCTCCGCTCCACGACCTCGTCCAGCATGAGGCCCAGGTGGGCGTTGGGCCCACCAAAGCCGAGGAGCGAGATCTTCAGGTAGGTGACGACGAGCTCCCAGAGCGACGGTGCAGGCGTTCCATCGCCGGCATCGGCACGCTCACCGGCCCGGCTTCCAGGAAGATCTCCGTCCGTGATCAGCGTGGACCTGCCGCCTTGACGTCGTCGGGAACCTGACCCTCGAATCGGCGGAAATTCTCCTGGAACATCTTCGCCAGCTTCGCCGCGGCCTCGTCGTAGGCCTCCCCGTCGGTCCACGTGTCTCGGGGGTCGAGGATGCTGGAGGGCACGCCCGACACGTTGAGCGGCACCTCGAGCCCGAACACCGGGTCCGTGCGGGTTTCCGCATGGTCCAGCTGCCCGGCGAGCGCCGCCTTCAGCATCGCCCGGGTGTACCCGAGGCTCATGCGGTTGCCTACGCCGTACCCACCACCGGTCCAACCGGTATTCACGAGCCACACGCGCGCGTCATTGTCGCGGAGCTTCTCGCCCAGCATCTCGGCATAGACACCAGGATGTCGCGGGAGGAAGGGCGCGCCGAAGCAGGCGCTGAACGTGGCCACCGGCTCCGTGATGCCGCGTTCCGTGCCGGCCACCTTCGCCGTGTATCCCGAGAGGAAGTGGTACATGGCCTGCTCGGGCGTCAGTCGCGCGATGGGAGGCAGGACGCCGAACGCGTCGGCGGTGAGGAACACGACGTTCTTCGGATGACCGCCCCTGCCCGTTTGCACGGCGTTGGGAATGTAGTGAATGGGGTAGGACGCACGGGTATTCTCGGTGATCGAACCGTCACCGAAATCGATCTCCCGCGTGTCCTCGTCGAGGATCACGTTCTCCAGAATGGTCCCGAACATCTGGGTGGCCCGGAAGATCTCCGGCTCACCCATGGGGGAGAGGTGGATCGTCTTCGCGTAGCATCCGCCCTCGAAGTTGAACACCCCGTGGCTGCTCCAGCCGTGCTCGTCGTCCCCGATGAGCCCTCGCTCGGGATCAGCGCTCAGCGTGGTCTTCCCGGTGCCCGACAGACCGAAGAACAGGGCCACGTCGCCGTCCCGACCCACGTTGGCCGAGCAGTGCATGGGGAACACACCCTTCTCGGGCAGGATGTGGTTCAGCACGGAGAAGATCGACTTCTTGATCTCCCCGGCATACCGGGTACCCGCAACCAGCACTTCGCGGGCCTTGAAGTTCACGACGATGGCCGTTTCGGTAGTCGTGCCGTGCCGCTCCGGATCCGCCTTGAAGTGGGGGGCGTGGAGGACGGTGAACTGCGGGACGGCCCGTTCCAGCTCGTCGGGGGTCAGCCGAAGGAACATGTTGTAGGCAAAAAGGGAGTGCCACGGGCTGTCGCTGACCACCCGCACCGTGATGCCGTAGGAGTCGTCGGCACCGGCTCTCGCATCGCGGACGAAGAGGTCGCGGGCGTTCAGGTAGCCCACCACGTCGGCCTTCAGGACTTCGTAGTCCTCACCGGTGATCGGCGCGTTCACCTTGCCCCAGTCCACCACGTCCTCCGTGGAGGAGTCCCGCACGACGAAGCGATCGTTGGGAGAGCGCCCCGTGGGGGGCGCCGTGGTGGTGGAGATGGCTCCCATGTGGGCCAGACGTCCGTCGTTCCGAGCGAACGACTCTTCGTAGAGCCTCGCCGGAGACAGGTTCCAGTAGACGTCCATCCTGGGTTGGAGCCCGTGATTGGAGAGGCTGTAGCTGCTCCATCCGGTGGCACCCACCGTGGGGGAGCCCGGATTGTTCTCGCTCATGGATCAGGTTGCTCCGACTCTTCGAGAAGCGTGACGCGCCCCCGTGTGGGGCCTCGTCCGAGAATCTCCGGCGGTTGCCGGTCGAGAGACCTAAACTTGCTTGGTCCTCGCCTGCCAGTCCACCGCCGCGATGGTGGTGAGATTCACGATGTCCATGACGGAGCAACCACGCTGGAGGATGTGGACCGGGCGGTTCATCCCCAGCAGGACCGGGCCGATGGTGTCGGCTCCCCCCAGCCGGTCGAGGAGCTTGTACGCCGAGTTGGCCGCCGACAGGCGTGAGAACACCAGGACGTTGGCCGGTCCCGCCAGATGGCTGAAGGGATAGATCTGGTCAAGCTTGAGCGCGTCCACGGCCGTATCCGCCTGCATCTCCCCGTCGATCTCCAGCTCCGGATCAGCCTCGCGCACCAGCTCGACCGCGTCCGCCATCTTGCGGGATTCGTGATGAGGAGCCGATCCGAAGTTCGAGAAGGTGACCATGGCGATGCGCGGCCGGATCCCCAGGTCCCGCACGAAGCCGGCCGTCTGTAGCGCCGTATCGGCCAACGTCTCGGCGTCCGGCTCGATGTTTACGGTGGTGTCGGCGAAGAACATGAGCTCACGGTTCGCGAAGGCGAGCAACTCGAGGCCGGCAACGCGCTTCACACCCCCCGCCACCCCGATGACCTCCAGGACGGGGCGCAGGATCTCCGGGTAGTTGGCCTCGATTCCGGCGACCAGGGCGTCGGCCTGACCCTCCTCCACCATGGAGGCTCCGAAATAGATGGGCTTGTACAGGTTCCACTGCGCTTCAGCCAGCGTCAGCCCCTTTCGCGCTCGCTTCCGGAAGAGCTCTGCGGCATACGCGTGACGCATCTCCTCCTGATCGGAGCCGTAGATGATCTCCGCGCCGTCGAGCTTCAAGCCCATGGTCTCGGCCTTCTCGTGGATTCTGGCCTCACGGCCGAGGAGGATGGGGTGGACCGTGCGATCTTCCAGCAGCTGGGAGGCGGCCCGAAGGACGTTGTCGTTGTGACCTTCCGGGAACACGACCCGTGCCCTCCGCCGACG
Organism: Gemmatimonadota bacterium; assembly: GCA_037387345.1. Taxonomy (GTDB): domain Bacteria; phylum Gemmatimonadota; class Gemmatimonadetes; order Longimicrobiales; family Gaopeijiaceae; genus SZUA-318. The sequence goes on along the minus strand of JARRLD010000040.1, from coordinate 14,309 downwards.
CGCGCGATTCGTCATCCAGCGCATGACCTCACGCCCGGGACTGAGGCTGGCCTTCAATCGCTCCCGGTATTCGTCCATGTCCTGGGCGGCGGTGGCCACGCCACTCTGGACCGCCGCCTCGGCCACTGCCGGGGCCACGTAGAAGAGCACGCGATGATCGAAGGGCTTGGGAATGAGGTATTCCCGCCCGAACGTGAAATCGCTTCCGTCATATGCCCCCCGCACGGTGTCCGGTACTTCTTCTCGGGCCAGGCTGGCCAGCGCACGGGTCGCGGCGAGCATCATGTCCTCGTTGATGGCGCTGGCGCGCACGTCCAAGGCACCCCGGAATATGAAGGGGAATCCCAGGACGTTGTTCACCTGATTCGCGTAGTCGGATCTCCCGGTCGCCATGATGGCGTCGTCGCGGACCTCCGCAACCTCCTCCGGCAAGATCTCGGGGTCGGGATTGGCCAGGGCGAAGATGATGGGATCGACCCCCATGGAGGCCACCATTTCCCCGGTAACGATCCCCTTGATGGAGAGACCCACGAACACGTCGGCCCCCACCATGGCCTCGGCCAGGGTGCGCGCGTCGGTTTCGACGGCGAAGGGCTCCTTGTACTCGTTCATGCCCTCCTCACGCCCCTTGTAGATCACCCCCTTCGAGTCCGCGACGAGGATGTTCTCCCCACGGACGCCGAGCCGCTGGAAGTGGGTGGCGGTCGAGAGCGCGGACGCCCCCGCACCGCTGAATACGACTTTCAGCTCCTCGAGTCGCTTTCCGGTCAGCTCCGCCGCGTTGATGAGGGCAGCCGCCGCGATGATGGCCGTGCCGTGCTGATCATCGTGGAAGACGGGGATGCCCATGGTTTCCTTCAGCGTCCGCTCGATGACGAAGCATTCGGGGGCCGCGATGTCTTCGAGGTTGATCCCACCCACGGTGGGCTCGAGGAGCTGACAGAACCTGATCACGTCCTCGGCCTTCTCCGAGCCGACCTCGAGGTCGAACACGTCGATGCCTGCGAACCGCTTGAATAGCACTCCCTTGCCTTCCATCACCGGCTTGGAGGCGAGAGGGCCGATGTTGCCGATGCCCAGCACGGCAGTCCCGTTCGATACGACGGCCACCAGATTGCCCCGGGCAGTGTACTTGAATACATCGTCGGGGTTTGCGTGGATCTCCCGGCAGGGCTCCGCGACTCCCGGTGAATAGGCGAGGGCCAGCTCTCTCGCCGTAGCGACGGGCTTGGTGGGCACCACTTCCACCTTCCCCGGGCGGCCCTGCTGGTGATAGTCCAGTGCTTCGGTGCGGCGATCGACCATGAGTGGGGGTTCTCCGTGGTTCGCGGGAAAGCCTGCAGGTTAGAGAGCCGCCGGAGGCCATGTCAAACCTCCCGCCCACACCTAGATTGTTCGGACCGATCCACGGACTCGCCTCCCCCGGGGAGGGTGCCATTCCCACTTTTCCAGACATTTCCGTCGACCCGCTCCAGGTCGTTGGGCGGATCGTCCTGGTGGGTAGCCTGTGTGCCTTCCCGATCAGGGCGGCGGCCCAGGAGGGACAGGAGGCGTGCCCTGCGGGCGTCATATCGCACATCTTCATTGACAACCACTCGATCTTCGACGTCGATCAGCTGGACGCCGCCGGCCTTCTCGAATCCGTCTACGAGCTCGCCAATACCCTCCACGTGAAGACCCGCGCGAGCTTCCTTCGGCGTGAGCTCCTCTTCGACGTGGGCGACTGTCTCGACCCGTTCCTCCTCGAGGAGTCGGGACGGATTCTGAGGCGGTACGGGTTCATCGCCCGTGCAGACGTGTTCGCGGTCGAGCAGCCCGACGGGTCACAGCACGTGGTCGTCGACACCCAGGACGAGTGGACCACCCGGGTGGACGTGGGCGTGTCGTTCGAAGAGGGTCTGGAGGTCGAGCGCGCATCCGTCACGGAGGAGAACCTCGCCGGATACGGGATCCTCGGGGGGATCTTCTACCGGCAGCGGAGGGAGCGTCGCGATCTTGGCGCCACCCTGGAGCTCCCCTGGCTCTTCGGCTCCCGCACGGACGTGGCCGTCAGCGGCGGTCGGACCCGCGCCGGCAGATTCGTCCAGGAGACCGTGGCCTACCCCTTCGTGGGAGAGGTGGGGCGATTCGCCGTGCGACAGACGTTCCGGCAAAGGGATGAGCTCTTCCCCTACTCGGTGGACGGCTCGGGGGAGTCCTACAGTCACATCCTGTTGCCCTTCCTGGACGAACACGTCGAGCTGTCCTTCGCCGCCCGTCTGGGCCAGCCGGGCAACCTCACGCTCTTCGGCGCAGGCGTTTCCCGGGAGACGCTGGACGTCGGCGGCTTCCCCGAGAGCGTCGAGATCGCTCGGGACAACGACTTCAGCAACACGGAGCCGGCCCCCCCGGAGGCGGCCCAAGTCATTGCTTCCCAATCCCGAAGCTCATCCACCACCCGCCTCAACCTCTTCATCAGTCAGCGCAACCTCCACTTCGATCGGGTGCGGGGCCTGGACGCCCTGGATGGAGTTCAGGACATCCAGCTCGGAACGGACGTCGGCGTCACACTGGGCCGGAGTGTCGACGTCTTGTCCGCCACCGGGCTGGACGCACACGACGATCTGGTGGCCCGGCTTCGCTTCTTCGCGGGACACGATCCGGGCACGTCGTACATCTTCCTGAAAGCGGGCCTGGAAGGACGGAAAGTGTTCTCGGGCGGCTTCGACGGGGAAGGATGGCGAGACGTCATCGGGGAGCTCGACCTCTACGGCTACCTGCGCTCCCGAAAGACCCCCGGCCACACCTTCTTCGCCCGGGTATCCGCTTCAGGAGGCTGGTCCCTGAACACGCCGTTCCAGCTCACCCTGGGCGGCCGCGAGGCCGTGCGCGGCCTCCCGGAGGAGGCGTATCCCGGCTCACAACGGCTGCTCCTCACCCTGGAGGATCGGATCTTCGTGCGCTGGCCCGCCCCGGACCTCCTCAATCTGGGCTTCACGATCTTCGCCGACGTTGGACGCACGTGGGCCGGCGAGGCACCCTTCGGGAGGGATGTCAGGTGGAAGGGTGCCCTCGGCGCCGGGCTCCGGATCGGGCTGCCTGCGGGGACCAGGGGCGTGGCGCGCCTCGACCTGGCCATGCCCCTGGGAGCCCGACCGGAGCAGGGTCCCGTCTTTCGCATCACGCTTCTGGAACCCCTGGGCCTGATGCGTGGGTTCGCAGACACCCAGATGACCCGAAGCCGGCGGGTGACGGTGGGTCCCGACTACTTCACGGGACCCGCGCGATGACCGGCGAGGCCCGATTCCATCGCGAGCAGGCGGTCCGTCGGGTCCTGCTGCTCGTTCTCTGGATGAACCTGGGCCTCATCGGGCTCAAGGTGGGCGTTTGGGCCTTCGCCCACGCGCTCTCCGTCCTCGCGGAGGTGTTCCATTCATCGCTGGACGCCGCCAACAACGTCTTCGCCCTGGCGCTGGCCCGGGTGGCAGCTCAGGGCCCCGATGAGGATCATCCCTACGGGCACCGGAAGTTCGAGACCATCGGTGCCCTGGCGCTCGTGGGTGTCCTCTCGGTGACCGTATTCGAGCTGATCCAGCAAGCCCTCATTCGACTGACCACCGGGGAGAGTCTGCCCTCCACCATCCATCCGTGGGCCATCGGGCTCCTGGCGTTCTCGGCCCTTCTCGGGGCCGGTATCGCCCGGTACGAGACACGCGTGGGGAGGCGGCTGGGCAGCCACCTGGTGGTTGCCGACGCAGCCCACACGCAGGCGGACGTCCTGGCCACGGTGGCTGTCCTGGTCGGCCTGTTGGCGGTCAGGGCGGGATACCCTCTGGCCGACCCCGTCGCCGCCATGGCGGTGGCGCTCCTGATCGCATGGACCGGATGGACCATCGTGCGCGAGACCGTTCCGGTCCTGGTGGATCATCGCGCCGTGGATCCCCTGCGCATCGAGGCCCTGGCGATGGGTGTCGAGGGAGTGCGGTCCGCTTACAGGATCCGTTCCAGGGGCCCCAGAGGCGAGCGCTTCGCGGAGCTCACCATCTCCGTGGATCCAGACCTGGACGTCACGGCCTCGCACGCCATCGCCGACGCGGCTGAAGCGCGGATTTCCGAGGCTCTGGGAGCCCGCGACGTCGTGATCCACGTGGAGCCACACGGGTGACGGGAGCCGGCCCGGAGCTATCGTCGTGAGCACTTCCGAGATGTTCGAGCCCGTACTGCTCATGTTCCCGCCCCTGGCGGTGGCGGCCGGAGTGGACCTGTACCTGACGCTCCTCTTCCTGGGCGCCGCACCTTACCTCGGGTGGTGGGAGACACTACCTGGAGCTCTCGCAGATCTGAGCTCTCCGGGCGTCCTCCTCACGGTGGGCACCTTCTACGCGCTCGAGCTGGTCGCGGAGCGCTGGCCGTCCACAGCGCTCATCTGGAACGCCTTCCACGCCATCATTCGGCCTCTCGCCGGCGTGCTCCTCGGATTGCTCCTCCTCGATGGACAGCCCGTGGACGTGGCCGTCATGGGTGCGCTGCTGTCCGGCATGATCGCCTCGGCGGCCCATGCCACGCGCACGGGAGGGGGGGTGCTGCTCTGGTTCGACGAACGACGGCACCCGAACCGGACTCTCATCTCGTTGGCCGAGGACGTCTCGGTGGTGGGGCTGGTCGTGCTCCTTCTGGACAGGCCGCTGTGGGCGTTTCTCGGCGCGCTCCTGGCGGGCGTGCCCGCCCTGCGGTTCATGGGGTCCCAGGTGCGGGCCTTCCTCTTCGCCGTAAGGCTCGTGGGATCGGGCGCGTGGACGATCTTCGCTCGGCCACGGTGGACCGAGCCGCAGGCTTTTCCCGGCTGGGTCAGGGCGGCCCTGGAGGGTGACGTCATGGCTCCGGGCGGAGGCCTGCGCGGTAGCCGGGCGGGAGGGCACCGCCTGCCGGATAGCCCGCGGTTCACCGCCGGGTGGGTCGTCGTACGTGGGGACACGCCCCTCTTCGTGTATCGGAGGTTTGGGGCCAGCCATTCCATCGAGCTGGGCTCCATGACGGCGACACGGGTCTCCGGGAGCACGTTCTTCCGCCGAGTGGAGCTGAACGGAGGACAGTCGGGCACGCTCTACTTCGCCCTCGGCGGACCTGGCACCGAGAGCCTCGAGGCGGAGTTCGTCTCCGGCTGAGCGCAAACCGGGCACCCTCCCCCGGTCGGGAACCGCCCTCCTTCCTGCAGGGTACCCGAGTTCCTTGAAGCACGGTCCCCGGGGCCGAAGGGAAACAAAACCTTTGACCCTGGAAACAGGCTTTTATAACTTGCCTTTCGCTCCGCGCTCATCCGGACAGACCGTACAATCCCTCCCTGGGGCCGCATTCCGGCCCCCTTGCAGGCGTGTCGGTCTACCCGGTCCTGGTCCCACGAAGCAATAAACGTCGAGGAACGAGGAAACGGATGTTCTCAGCCTCACGCGGCCTGGATTCCTTCGACCAGTATCTCCAAGACGTTGAGAAATATCCCCTGATTCAGGACCCGCGAGAGGAGCGTGAGCTCGCCAGACGCGCGCGGCTGGGGGACAAGGAGGCTGCGGAGCGGCTCGTAACAGCCAACCTCCGGTTCGTGATCTCCTATGTGAAGAAATACCAGGGCCGCGGGCTCGGGCTGGCCGAGCTCGTCTGCATCGGAAACGAAGGCCTGCTCAAGGCGGTGAAGAAGTTCGATCCCGACAAGGGCGTGAAGTTCATCTCCTACGCCGTCTGGTGGATCCGCCAGACGGTCCTGCAGGCGCTGGCCGAGCAGACCCGCTCCGTACGGATTCCCCTCAACCAGAACTCAAACCTGGCGAGACTTTCCCGGACCGACACCCAGCTCACGCAGCAACTCGGTCGCTCCCCGACGGATCAGGAGATCGCCGAAGAGATGGGCGAGCCCGTCGAGACGGTCCGGGCCCTGCGTCGCGTCGCGGCGTCCGAGCTCAGCCTGGACGCCCCTATCGACCGGGGCGATCGTGACAGCGCCAGCTTTGGCGAGCGCTTCGCCGGAGCCGAGGGGTCGGAGATCGAAGAGGATGTGGAGGCCCTGGCGCGCCGAGACTTCCTCGAGCAGATGTTCGAGACCTACCTGACCGAGCGGGAACGCAAGATCCTCTATCTGTACTATGGCCTCGACGACGGTGAGGAGCGCACGCTGGAAGAGATCGGCTCCCTCCTCGGAGTCACCCGTGAGCGGATTCGCCAGATCCGGAATCGAGCCTTCGAGAAGCTCCGCGAGAGCCCCCACGGCGAATCCTTGTCCGGGTTCTGGACAGCCAACTGACACGACCGGGTCGTCGATGAGCGGTCGGGGCCCCGTCCTTCGAGGACGGGGCCCTTCTCGCAATCCGGGAACCGGCGTCCGGGGCGGGCGTACCACTGTCTACCGGCCACCCTCCGGAGATCCAAGTTGAGCTCTCGATCATCCGGTGATCTCCCCACCCTGCTTGCCGTCCTTCTCGCAGGGACCCTCCTGCGTCCGGCCGGTGTGGCCTGCCAGCAGCCCGAGATCTGGAACGACGGGCGGGTCCTCGCTCTGGTGGCCCGAGCTCGGGATCTGCGAAGCTCCAGCATCGTCGACAGCACCCTCTTCGCCTATCAGGCGGAGGCCAGGGGCTACGTCTACTTCTACATCGATCGACCGGACTCCGACGAGCGCACGCTGGTGAAGGCCGATCAGATCGCCCTGGAGGTGTACTGGCGGGCTCCGAACTGGACCAAGCAGCGCATCGTCGGACTGAGGGACGAAAAGGTCCTCCCCACCAACATCCGCTATCACCTGGACCACCTCACGGTGGTCCAGGACGATTTCGGCGAGACCATCCGTCTCGGTGACGGGGACGAGGTGTCTGCCGTGCTGCACCCGATGGCCCCGGGGGCAACTGAGGTCTACGACTTTGGCCTTGCCGACTCCCTCAGCCTGCGGTACGGAGGAGGTCTCTCGGAGGTGCGGGTGTACGAGGTCCGGGTGCGCCCGAAGGACCCGGACCGACCGGGCTTCGTCGGGTCGGTGTACCTGGATCGCAGCACGGCAGCCATCGTCCGGATGGCCTTTACATTCACGCCGGCCTCCTATGTGGACCCCCACCTGGACTACATCCGGATCGCCCTGGACAACTCGCTGTGGGAGGAAAAGCACTGGCTGCCCTATCGACAGGAGGTGCAGCTGCGACGGGAGCTCCCCATCCTGGACTTTCTGGCGGGGAGCATCATCCAGGGGCGATTCGAGATCGGTCGGTACGAGTTCAACCCGGACCTTCCCGACGTCCTGTTCCGCGGCCGGGGCGTGAGCGCCCTGCCGGAGACACAGCGTGCCGCGTTCCCCTTCGAGCGTGGCCTGTTCGACGATCTGGAGGAGGAGGGCCTGGCCCCGACCCCCTCCATCGAGGAGATCCGGACCCAGGCCCGTAGGATTCTGGCCGACCGTGCCCTGTCGGGTCTGGCGCCGCTTCGCCTCCACCTGGGCTCGTTCTCCGACGGGATTCGCTACAACCGGGCCGAAGGGCTGTTCCTGGGAGGAGGTCTCCAGATCCGTCCGCTGCCCCGTGGTGTCGTTCGGCTCTCGGGTGGGTACGCCTTCGGCGCGAACAAGCCTCTGGCCTCCGTCTCGTTGAGCGACTCCGAGGGTCCCGTAGCTCCTGCTCTCGAGCTCTTCTGGGATCGACTCGGGGACGTCGGGCCGCTTCCGGCTGCTGCACCCGCCATCTCGACCCTCGGTGCGCTCCTATTCCGGGAGGACTACCTCGACCCCTATCGGGTCCGAGGCCTCCGCCTCACGCTGAAGGGCCTGAACCCGGGCACCGGACCCCGCGTCACGTTCCGCTGGGAACGCCACCGGTCGGCGGAACGGGTCCTTTCCGACGCATTTCGGCCTGTCCATCCGGTGGAAGAGGGAGTCCTCGGCGCCGTTCAGCTGGCGGCACCGTTCAACGTCGTGAGGAACGGCACCGCCGAAGTGCTGGGGGCGATAGGCCCCCTCGGAGCCCGTATTTTCGCGTCCGGTCGCGTGTCCGCCCGGTGGAGCTCTGCCCCGCGGGGGCGAGCCTGGCAGACGTCCCTGGATCTTCGAGCCGGGGTAGCGACCGCCGAAACACCGGTCCAGGAGCTCTTCCATCTCGGGGGCCGGGGTACCCTGGCCGGACATGACTTTCGCTCCTTCACGGGGAACAGCTTCTTCCTGACCCGGATCGAGGGCACCCGCGCCCTCTTCCACCCATGGGCGGGAATTCGGGCGTTCGCGGCCCTCGGGGCCACCCGGCCTCGACGCTCCCGGCCGGCTGGGATTCGAGGGGGAGTCGAGGCTTGCGAGCCACCGTCGGCCTGGGCCTGTCCCTGGGATGGGACGTACTCCGTCTCGACGTTGCTCGTGGCTTTCCCGACGGTAGCTGGGAGCTGGTGTTCTCCGTGGACCGGCAGTTTCACGCCTGGCTCTGACACCCGCGCGGGGTCGACGCCCGAAGCTCCCCGGGGAGGAGAATCAGGCAGCCTCGTCGAGCACCTCGTCCTCCCCTCCTCGCGACCCCAGGAGAACGAGCTCCCGGACGATCACCTCCGCCGTGGGAATGACCACCCCGTCCCGCTCGTAGGAGCCGTACTCCAACCGTCCCTCCACGTAGACCCGTTCACCTGTACGAACATGATCCTCCGCGACCTGAGCAAGTCGATTCCATAGAGTCAGGCGGTGCCAATCCGTCTTCTCCTGGGCCTCACCGTCGGTCGAGACCCGCCGGTTGGTGGCCAGGGAGACGTGCGCGACCTTGGTGCCGTTCTTGGTCAGCTGGATGTCGGGGTCACGTCCCACGTTACCCACGAGGATGATCTTGTTCACGGACCGACTCATCGGGATTCCTCCGGATGCTGGGGGTGATGACGCGATCGGGGGGCGAGTTCCCTCGAAGGCCCGCACACGATCGCCCCGGAGGGTGGGCGATCCCATGGCCCTGCGGGACCTGTGACGGACCCGGCACGTGGCTCCTGCGGGTGGGGGCCGATCCGGCCAGCCCCGGACGATCGAATGGGCGGACGTCAGCCCTTGCACTCGTACCAGTTGGGCCCGACTCCCCATTCCGCGACCAGGGGCACGTCGAGCTGCATGGCCGACTCCATCTCCTGAACCACCACCTCCCGCACCGCATCGACCTCGTCTTCCGGCACCTCGAACAGCAGCTCGTCATGTACCTGGAGAAGCATGCGCGCCCCACCTTCGAGGTGGTCCAGGGCTCTCTGGACCCGCAGCATCGCCAGCTTGATCATGTCCGCCGCCGTACCCTGGATCGGCGTGTTCTGTGCAACCCGCTCGCCGAACTGCCGGACGTTCCAGTTGCGGGACTTCAGCTCCGGCACGTACCGGCGGCGACCCAGCACCGTTTCGACGTAGCCCAGCTCTCTGGCCTTGGTCACCTGCTCGTCCAGGTAGGCACGCACCCCGGCGAAACGCTCGAAGTAGGTATCGATGAACGCACGGGCCTCGTCACGGCCGATGCCGAGCTGTCTGGCCAGGGAGAAGGGACCCTGGCCGTAGAGCGTCGCGAAGTTCACGGTCTTCGCCTGTCCTCGCATCGCCGGCGTGACATCGTCCACGGGAACGCCAAAGATCACCGACGCTGTTTGCCTGTGGACGTCGATGCCCCGGGTGAAGGCCTGCACGAAGGCCTCGTCTCGCGAGAAGTGGGCGAGGATCCTCAGCTCGACCTGGGAATAGTCCACACCCAGGAAGGTGCTTCCCGGGGCTGATACGAATCCCTTCCGGATCTCCCGACCGAGGGGCGTCCGGATGGGGATGTTCTGGAGGTTGGGATTGCTCGATGACAAGCGACCCGTCGCCGCGACGGTCTGGTTGAAGCTCGTGTGGATCCGTCCGGTCCGTGGGTTGACCAGCTGCGGCAGCGCCTCGACGTAGGTACTGCGCAGCTTCTCCAGCTCACGGTAGTCCATGAGGAGCTTCGGCACCTCGTGCCCCTCCGCGGCGAGCTCCTCCAGGACCGAGGCATCGGTCGACGGTCCCGTCTTCGTGCGCTTGAGGACGGGAAGCTCCAGCTTCTCGAAGAGGACCTGTCTCAACTGAGGCGTCGAGTTCATGTTGAACTCGGCGCCGGAGAGCTTGTAGATCTCCTCCTGGATCAGGTCCAGCTCCTTCCTCAGGCGCCCTCTCATGTCCTCGAAGAAGGTTGGGTCGATGCCGATGCCCGCCAGCTCCATCCGGGTCAGGACGGAGACGAGGGGCATCTCGACATCCGACATCAACCGGTCGAGCTCGGTGTCCTTCAGCTCGGCGAGAAACGCCTCCCGGAGACGCAATGCCGCGGCCGCGCTTCCACACAGGTGGTCCCTGGCCCGCTCGACGGGAGCTTCCGGAAACGGGATCTTGTTTCTGCCCGAGCCTACCACGTCCTGGTAGGACGCGAGCTTCTCCGCGAACAACTCCAACGCGAGGAAGTCCAGGCCGTGCCCCCTGCGGCCGGGGTCCAGAACGTAGCTGGCGACCATCGTGTCGAACGCGCCGCCCCGAACCGTCACGCCCGCCCTGGAGAGAACCAATGCCGTGTGCTTCAGGTCGTGCCCCATCTTCGCCACCGCATCGTCCTCGAGCAGGTCCTTCAGAGGAGACATCGCCGGATCGGAGAGGGCGGGGAGATTCCGGACCTCGCCCTGCTCTTCGCCTTCGAACGTGAGGGCGAAGGGCGCCACATGGCCCAGCGGCACATACCAGCCGTCGGTTGGGTCGGTGCTCAGCGCCAGGCCGACGACGTCTCCCCGCAGGGGGTCCGGCTCGGATCCTTCCGCCCGGAGCGACACCCGACCATGGCCACGGATCCGCTCGACGACCTCGGCGACGTCGGCGGTGCGCTCCAGGATTCGGAACGCGACGGGCTCGACCTTCACCTCCTCCTTCGGATGTTCTCGAGACGCATGCTCGGCGTACCGCTCCGCCAGGCGACGGAACTCCAGCTCGACGAAGACGTCCCGAAGCCGTTCTGCGTCCGGCTCCCGAACCCGGAGGGCGTCCAGGTCGAGCTCCACCTCCAGGTCCGTGATGATCGTCACGAGCCTGCGGGAGAGTCGGACCTGATCGGCATTCTCCTCAAGGGACTTGCGAGCCTTGGGAGGGGTGACGTCCTCCGTTCGCGCCAACATGGCCTCGAGGGAGCCGAACTCGCCCAGGAGCTTCACCGCCGTCTTCGGACCGATGCCCGGCGCTCCGGGGACGTTGTCGGATGAGTCGCCGACCAGGGCCAGATAGTCTCTCACCTGAGAGGGGGGGATCCCGAATTTCTCCGCGGCGTTCTCTTCGGAGACCCACTCAGCGGCGACTCCGGTGGGTCCCCCTCGCCCGGGGTTCATGAGGTGGATGCCGGGGCCCACGAGTTGGTAGAAGTCCTTGTCCCCCGAGACGATCACGGCCTCCAGCCCCGCCTGTCGCGCCTTGATGGCCAGAGTGCCGATCACGTCGTCCGCCTCGTACCCGTCCAGCTCCACCACCGCATCGTGGAACCCGTCGACGATCGTCCGGATCCAATCCAGGCTCGCCGCCAGATCGTCGGGCATCTTCTCCCGCGTGGCCTTGTAATCCTCGTACACCTCGTCCCTGAAGCTATCTCCCGCGTCGAAGACCACGGCCAGGTAGTCCGGTTCCAGGAGATCGCGAATATCGAGGAGAAAGTTCGTGAAGCCGAACGGTGCCGACGTGTTGAGGCCCCGGGAGTTCGTGAGGGGACGGCGGATGAACGCGAAGTACGACCGATAGATCAGGGCGTACGCGTCCACGAGGAAGATGCGCGGCGCCGACTTGGGAGGAATCTCCAAAGAACGCGGGGGTCAGGGAAGCGTGTCGCGGTCAGCCACGGGAACCGCGCCGGGGTGGGAAGATAGGTGCTGACACACAAGGCGTCGACGTGCAAAGCGCCCCGCAGCCGATCGGGCCGCGGGGCGCCAGGGATCCGTTGGGACCCGTTCAGGCCTTCACCACGTTGCTGGCCTGGAGTCCCCGGTCGGTGTCACGAACCTCGAACTCCACCGCCTCGCCTTCGGCAAGGGTCCGAAACCCGTTACCGACGATGGCCGAGAAGTGGACGAACACGTCATCGCCCGCTGGCTGCTCGATGAATCCGTATCCTTTCGAGTCGTTGAACCATTTGACGGTCCCCTTCATTCCTTCACCTCCGGCTGAGTCGCAGACGACCGCACGTTCCGTGCGGCCAACCCAACGTTGACCCCGTCCTTTCGCGGCGCAAGGCACCCTGGCAGCATGCGCGGATCTGCGGTTCCGATCCCCTTCGCCGCGGTTCAGTCCTGGCCATAGAGGGCCTGATAAAGGCCGATGTTGCGGCGGACATTCTTCACGTATCCGCGGGTCTCCTCGAACGGGATCCGCTCGGTGAAGCGCAGTGCGTCCGGAGCTTCCGGGTAGCGCTTCCACCGGTTGGCCCGGGTCGGTCCCGCGTTATAGGCCGACAACACCAGCGTGAGATCCCCGAATCGCCGGTCCATGTCCACGAAGAACGCAGCGCCCAGATGAAGGTTCACCTCGGGGGTGGCGAGGCTCGCTTCGCGGAAGCTTCCCGGCCCGTGGGTCCGGGCCAGTTGGCGTCCGGTGGGAGGCATCACCTGCATGAGTCCCACGGCCCCGGCTCGACTCACGATGTCTGCCTTGAACGCGGACTCCTGCCGGATGAGCGCAGCGAGGATGACGGGGTCGACACCCCACTCCTCGGCCTCCCACAGGACCAGATTCTTATACGGAAACGGGTACACCACCTCCAACAGCCTCCGGCTCCACGGAAGTCCACGAGCGAGGAGATCCCAGCCGAGATTGATCCCGGATATGGTACGACCCCGCTCGATGAGCGCCCCGGCCAGGGTCAGGGCATGCTCCGTCGAAGGGCCCGCCTTGGCGATGAGGCGTCGCTCCTCCGCTGCCGCTCCCCGCTCGAGCCCCACGGACACGAGCAGGTCCAAGCGGCGCAGACCTTCGGTCAGCCATCCCGCCTCCGCGGGGGCAGGACCTGGGGGCACGACCAGCTCAAAGGGCCGACCCAGGAGCTCCGCGCCGACGACCGCGTAGTACGACACCGGGTTATCCCTGGAGATGCGATCGACGAAGCGTATCGCACCCTCACGATCCCCTGCCCGCAGGGCCGCCCAGGCTGCCCAGAACGACGCCTCTTCCCACCTGCGACCGTCAGGAAAATCGACCAGGTAGGCCTGGAACGCGGCAGCGGCTTCCTCGAGACGCCCCTCCTCGAGATGGATCTGACCTATGCGCATCCTGGCTTGACCCGCCCTCGCGTGCGACGGGGCGTTCCGGGCCACCTCGGCATAACGTCGCAGGGCCTCCCCGGTATCCCCACGGCTCTCGGCATCGTAGCCAAGCCGCCATACCACCTCGGCGGCCTGGCCGCTCTCCGGGTACTCGTCCACCAGCCAACGGCGAAGCGTCTTCAGAGCCGCGGTTCGCCCCTGCCTCCGACGGAGCTGGGCCCAGACCTCGAGGTTTCGCGCCCCGAGGGCCCGGTCCTCGCTCTCCTCCCGGATGGCCCTGTGTTCCTCCAGCGCTTCGTCCTGTCGGCTGCGGACCGTGCCCAGAAGCCGCGCCCTCGCGAGCCGGGAAGACCACGGGAGCACCGTCCCCTGTTCCTCGGCGAGCACGGCTGCCCGGTCATACGCTCGCAGGGCGCGCCGCCCATCACCGGCCCGGTCGAAGATCCGCGCCAGACGCAGCGTGAGGGACTGGTCGGGGTCTCGGATGTCCAGCACGCCGGCGGCCGCACGGGCCCGATCCTGGACGGACCCGGATTCGAGGCCTGCCAAGAGCAGAGGAAGGGCCGCGGCACGATCTCCCCGGGCCAGAGCGAGTCGGCCTGCCTCGAGACCGGCCTCCGCCCGCCGTTCTGCCGATTCAGATTCCAGTACCGCACGGTACGCGGCCTCGGCACCGGTCGAGTCCCCTGCTGCCAGCCGTGAATCCGGGAGAAGCCGCCAGGATGCCTCCCTGGCCTCGCTGTCCACGATTCGATGGAGGAGCCGGGCCACCTGCGCCGTGTCTCCGTCCTCCGCGGCCGCCGAGGCCAACTCCAGAGCCATCCAGCTCGCCACCACCATCCCGTCGGGCGACAGATCGTCCAGGGCAGCCAGGGCCGCCCCGGAATCGCCCCCGCGGGCCCGGGCTCGAGCCATCCTCCCCAGGAGGGCGTCCCGCTCCCACCCGGAGGAGGATTGCAGGAACCGATCGTAGGCCGCGGCCGCCTCGGTCCACGTCCCGGCCTCTTCCCGGGCTCGACCCAGGAGCATCCAACCCTCGCTCGCGCCGTGCTCGTCCAGCCACG
>JARRLD010000039.1:0-19875 GCA_037387345.1 Gemmatimonadota bacterium | reverse complement strand
AGTCGCCTGGCGGGAAGCGATCACGTTCACGTACCGCGGCAATTCGGTGATCTCCATGCCTCCGTCCTCGTCGGGAGGAGTGACCATGGCAGAGATGGCCAACATCCTCCAGAGGTACGACCTCGCGGCCCTGCGGTGGCACGGGCCCGAGATGGTCCATCTCTACGCCGAGGCCTGGAAACGCGCGTACGCCGACCGGAATCACTACCTCGGGGACCCCGACTTCGTCGACATGCCTCTCGAGCGGATGGCCTCGCCGGAGTATGCCGCCCTGCGGGCGTCCGACATGTCCACGGAGCGGGCGACCCCCTCGAGCGACGTCGGCCCCGGTCTGGACGGGCCGACGGAAGGAGAGAACACGACCCACTACTCCATCGTGGACGCGATGGGCAACGCGGTGGCGGTGACCACCACGATCAACAGCTGGTATGGTAGCAAGGTGACGGTCACCGGAGCCGGCTTCGTCCTCAACAACGAGATGGACGACTTCGCCGCCAAGCCCGGAACGCCGAATCAGTTCGGGGGTAGCAAGGTGACGGTCACCGGAGCCGGCTTCGTCCTCAACAACGAGATGGACGACTTCGCCGCCAAGCCCGGAACGCCGAATCAGTTCGGGCTGGTGCAGGGCGAGAAGAACGCGGTGGCTCCGGGCAAGCGGATGCTGTCGGCCATGACCCCCACCATCGTCGTGGGCCCGTCGGGACGGCTGCGCATGGTCACGGGAACGCCCGGGGGAGCCACCATCATCACTACGGTCTTCCAGACCATCTCCAACGTGCTGGACTACGGGATGAATGTCGTCCAGGCCGTGAACGCGCCGCGTGTCCACCACCAGCATCTGCCGGATCAGATCTTCTACGAGCCCGGCGGATTGGAGGCGTCCGTCGTGGCCCAGCTCCGCGAGCAAGGACCCACCGTCGTGGAACGTTCAGGGATGAGCGGCGACGCCCAGGTGATCCTGGTGGACGAGGCCGGGACGCTGTACGGGTGGTCCGATCCGCGCAGGGGAGGTCGGGCCCTCGCGTACTGAGCCATGTCGGCCGCGGGCCGTGTGAGGCACGGCATTCCCTCCCACGTCGGCCCAGAGGAACCGTTGGGGGGGCAGGGGTAGTAGGCCGGCCATGGGAGAGCTCCGCACGATCCTGCCGTACTTCCGACCCTACATCCGTGGCTTCCTCGCGGGCCTCACGTTCGTGATCCTCGCGAACGTGTTCCAGATCGTGGGTCCCTATCTCATCAAGATCGCGGTCGACGCCCTGACGGGCGACGTGCTCCTGGGGCAGGAGTCGACCGGTCTCTCCGGCCAGATCCTGGCCCTCACCGGAGGCCGGATCTCACGGTTGGCTGGCCTGCTCGTGGGCGCCGCACTGCTCGGTGGCTCCGCCCGGTTCGGGATGCGACAGCTGCTCAACAGCATGAGCCGAAGAATGGAGGCCGACCTCCGAAACGACTTCTTCCGTCACCTCGTACGGCTCGACCCCACCTTCTACGGGTCCGTGCGCACGGGCGACCTCATGAGTCGCGCGACGAACGACACGCTGGCGGTCCGCATGGCGGTGGGTCCGGCGGTCATGTACACCGTGAACACTCTGGTGGGCTTCGTATTCGCCGTGTCGTTCATGCTCCTCATCAGCCCCAGGCTCACGATGTACGCCATGATCCCCATGGTCATCCTCCCCCCGGTGGTGCTCGGCTTCGGCCGGGTGATCCACAAGAGGTTCGAGGAGATCCAGGAGCAGTTCTCCGCCCTGTCCACCATGGTGCAGGAGAACCTCACCGGCGTTCGGATCGTCCGTGCCTACACGCAGGAGAGCGAACAGGCTGCCCAGTTTGATGGGCTCAACCAGGAATACCGCAGGCGCAACATGCGACTGGCCGCCTCTACCGGGGCATTTCGGCCGGTCCTGGCGCTCATCGCCGGGTGCGCAATGGTGCTGGTCCTGTGGCTGGGGGGCCTGGAGGTCATCCGCGGCAGGATCACCGTCGGCGACTTCGTGGCGTTCAGCTTCTACCTGGTTCTGCTCATCTGGCCCATGATCGCCCTGGGGTGGGTCGTCAACCTGTACCAGCGGGGTGCCGCCTCGATGGGCCGGATCAACAAGATCCTCCGTACCGAGCCAGTGGTCACTGCTCCGGACAAGCCGGTGTCTCTGGAACGGGCTCGAGGTCGTGTGGAGTTCCGCGATGTCTCGTTCGCCTATCCGGGCACCGAGCGTCAGGTCCTGGAGAATGTGAGCTTCGTGGCGGAGCCCGGCCAAACGGTGGCGCTGGTGGGTCCGACGGGTTCGGGAAAGAGCACGGTCATCGCGCTGCTCGCCCGGCTGTACGATCCCGCCGATGGCGAGATCTCCCTCGGCGGAGTCCCCCTGGTCCAGGTGGACCCCACGGAGCTCAGAAAGCGCATCGGCATGGTGCCGCAGGACGCGTTCCTCTTCTCGGAGACCATCCAGGAGAACATCGGCCTGGGCCTGGAGGAGGCGGACCCCACCCAGGACGTGGACCCGGGCGACCCTGGCGCCGCCGTAGCCGCGGCGGCCCGCATCGCGCAGCTCCACGAGCAGATCGTGGATTTCCCGAAGGGCTATGCCACCATCCTGGGGGAGCGGGGCATCAACCTGTCAGGTGGTCAGAAGCAGCGCGCCACGTTGGCCAGGGCCGTGGCCCGGGATCCTCTCATCCTCGTCCTAGACGACGCTCTGAGCGCCGTGGACACCCACACGGAGGCGAAGATCCTCGCCGATCTCCGGGAGGTCATGGCAGGGCGGACCTCCTTCATCATCAGTCACCGCGTGTCCGCGGTGATGGACGCGGACCAGATCCTCGCAGATGCTGGAGGAAGGGCTGGAGGCCGACGCCGCGGTGGCTCCTGCCGGGGATTGACCCGGGCAGGTCTGCCGAGTCGCTGACGCGCGAGGCTCGGGCCCGCCAGGGCCCGGAGCGAAGCGCCCGAGTCGCAGACGCGGCTGGGCCCTCCGCCGCGCCCGCCAGCCCTCAGATGCGATCGAGGATGAACTCGGGCGTGAACTGGGTAAGCCACCCGCTCAGCATGGTGAAATTCCCGGTGATCAAGAGCAGTCCCAGGAAGATGAGCAGCACTCCCGAGGTCTTTTCCACCACCGGTATCCACCGGCGAAAGCGTTTGAACGCCTGGAGGAACCAATCCAGGGCCAGCGCGGCGACGAGGAAGGGTATGGCGAGGCCCAGTGAATAGACCGAGAGCAGCCCCACCCCGGCCCACATGGTGTCCTGGGAGAACCCGTAGGTCAGGATCGCCCCGAGGACCGGGCCGATGCAGGGCGTCCATCCGGCACCGAACGCCATGCCCACGCCCAGCGTGCCCAGGTATCCCGCCGGCTTGTCGTTGAGGTGGACCCGCTTCTCCTGCAGGAGGGGGAGCATCCGGAAGACACCCGCCATGTGCAGCCCCAGGGCTATGATGATCACGCCCCCGATCCGTGCGATCCAGATCTCGTAGGCGCGAAAGAACTGTCCGAGGAAGGAGGCCGAAGCGCCCAGCAGGATGAAGATCGCGCTGAATCCGATCACGAACAGCAACGAGTGCATGAGGGTCGCCTTGCGGTTGACTCCCTCCTGCAAGTCCTCGAGGCTCATCCCCGTGACGAAGGTCAGGTAGCTGGGCACCAGCGGGAGCACGCAGGGCGAGAGGAAGGACAACACTCCCGCGCTCAGTGCGATGGCAAAGCCGACGTCGTTCACTGTCCCTCTCTTCCTC
Source organism: Gemmatimonadota bacterium (assembly GCA_037387345.1). GTDB lineage: Bacteria > Gemmatimonadota > Gemmatimonadetes > Longimicrobiales > Gaopeijiaceae > SZUA-318. The sequence continues at coordinate 16,142 of JARRLD010000039.1, read as the reverse complement.
GGTCTTGAATCTCCCGAAGGCGGCGGCCTTCGCGCTCCTCGGCTCGTGCCCTCCTCGCCTGGGCGAAGGCACGGATTCCGGTGACAGCCCCGAACCAGGCGGCCACTCCGGCCACGGCCAACCCCACCACCGTGGGGAACACCACGGCCAATCCCGCGGCCAACAGGATCGTCACCGAGAGGGTGCCGAGCACGGTCCGGTCCTCCCTCCCCAGCGGCCGATGCCCCGCCAGGGTCCCACTCAGCGCCGACCCCACGCGAACCAGGGGAGCCATTCGGATCCGTCCTCCCCGGCTACCCATGGCCCGCAGCTGCTGCTCGAGCCGCTCGGGCAGCGTGCCCTGGGGGTCCAGGGACTGACGCGGCAGGTAGGGCTCGCCCACCCGGCCGGACACCACGGACTTCCCCGTCGGCAGAACGATCTCCCGGGAAGAAGCCAGGTCGGCCAGAAACAGGCCCTCGAGCTGACCGGCCAGGGTGCCGTCCAGAACACACACGTCGATCTCCCAGTTCCCCATGAGAGAAGCGTTGTTCAGGTTGCTCGACCCAACGCGGGACCAGACTCCGTCCACCACGGCCGTCTTGGCGTGCATCATCGGCCCCTCCCACTCGAAGACCCGTACCCCGTTTTCGAGCAGGAACCGATAGCCGCCCCGGGAGATGCTGTGCACAAGGGGCCAGTTGCTGTGTGCCGGCACCAGGATGCGGACGTCCACGCCTTGCTGCGCCGCCGCCGCGAGGGCCTCGCTGACCGGCCTGGGGGCCACGAAGTAGGCATCCGTGATCCAGATGCTCTCCCGGGCTCGAGCCGCGGTGAGATGGATCGTCCGGTAGACGCGGGCCTTGCCCGGCTCCCCTTCGACGATCCATGCCGGAGTGCTCCCCGCCGGCTGTGGCTCCGACAGGGTCGCAGCCAGGAAGCTGGGCTCGCCGATCTCTCCCCAGAGACGCTCGAAGGCCAGGGCAGCCGCCCGGGCGGCCGGCCCGCGGATATCGACTCCCGTGTCCCGCCAGGGAGGGTTGGCCGCGCTGCCCGCCCATTCCTCCCCCACGCAGAAGCCGCCCACGAAAGCGACCTCGCCGTCCACCGCCACGAGCTTGCGGTGATCGCGCTGGAGGACGCCCAGGGGATCCCCCAATGCCAGCGCCGGAGGATTGAACGCCCGGATCTGCACTCCGGCTTCGCGCATGGGCCGCCAATAGCGACGGGGCGTCGCCCAACAGCCGAGCCAGTCGTAGATGATCATGACCGGGATGCCCTGGCGGGCCTTGCCGATGAGGGCGTCCCGGAAGGCGCGCCCCACCCGATCGTCGCGCACGACGTAGTTTTCGAAATAGACGAACTTGAGAGCCCCGTCGATGGCTTCGATCCAGGACTCGAAGGTGGAGGGCCCCTCGAACTCCAGGGCGATCCGATTGCCCCTATGCGTGGGCGAGCCCGTGGCCCGCTCGACCTCGTGCCACGCGAAGCGGCGCTCCCCGGCAAGAGGGTCGCCGGCAGACTCCGCCCCTGCTCCCGGATCGGGAGCAGACCCCGCCTCGGCGCGGGAAGAATGGAGGAGCGCGGGATCGGTCACGTCGGTCACGAGTGAAGTTCTCTCCGAAGGCACCCCGGAAGGTCTAGGGTGCAGGAGTGCCGATCAACCCACCCCGACCACACCGCGGAGCAGGAGGAGCACCCACAGCACGTGGTCAGGATTCCCCCCACCTGTCCTCGAATCGGTAGCCAATCAGCTTGTAGACCAGCTTGGCAACGAGGAAGTCCGGGGCCCCGAGGCCTGCCACGGGAGCCAGCTCCACCACGTCGGCGGCCACGACGTCGCGCTCGCGAAACACCCGGCGCAGGAACCGGAGGGTGCGGTACCAGTCGCCGCCCCCCGGCTCGGGCGTGCCGGTGGAGGGGACGAAGCTGGGATCGAAGTAGTCCACGTCGAAGGTGAGATACACCTTGGGACCCAGCGCCTCGAGCGCCCGGTCCATCCAGGCCTCGTCGTCCCACATCTCGTCCGCCCACACCAGTGTGGACGCGTCGCTCGACCGGGACACCGCCATCTCCTCGGCGCTCACAGCCCGGACCCCCACCGCAACCACGTCGGCACGGTCCAGCACCCGGTACATGGCGCTGGCGTGGGAGCTCGCCGTGCCCTCGTACTGGGGTCGAAGGTCCGCGTGCGCGTCCAGCTGCAACACCGACAACCGCCCGGCGTGACGGTCCGCCTGGGCCAGGATGGCTGGGGCCGAGATGCTGTGCTCCCCTCCCAGCATGACCAGGAACCGGTCCCCGCAGACCTCCGCGATCCGTGCATAGGACGCCCGCAGCTCTTCCATGGCGTGCGCGGCACCCGCCCGGGTCAGCTCCAGGGCCGCCAGGGTGTGGACCCCGACGATCGCCCCGGCCTCGCAGTCCAGCTCCTGATCGTAGAGCTCGATGTAGCGGGAGGATTCGATTATGGCCCCGGGGCCGTTGCGTGTCCCTCCTCCATAGGAAGTGGTGGACTCATACGGGACCGGGAGCACGACAGCCGCCGCCGTCGGGAAGGCCGCCGTCGCCTCATCAAGGCCGAGGAACGTGTGGGGGAGCTCCCAGGGCAGGTCCTCGAGGCCCCGGAGCAGTCCGGGAGGAGTCACGGGTTGATCCGCTCCGCTCAGGTGCATGCCACGGCCCGACGCCTCTCGGTCTCGGCGGTTCGGCATGGGCGATCGCAGGAGGCTAGGCGGTATCGATGGGACAGGTCAAGCCCTGGTCGGGAGGAGTCAATCCCGCCTCGTGACACTCCCGGCACAGTCCGTAGATCTCGAGCCTGTGCCGAGCAGCCACGAAGCCGTGCTCCGCCCGCACGTGCGCCTCGAGCGCCCCAACCTCGGCGCTCCGAAACTCGATCACCTTCCCACATTCGGTGCAGATCAGGTGCTCGTGCACGGGTTGCCTCGAAAGCCGGTGCTCGTACCGCTTGAACCCTTCCCCGAAATCGTGCTCCTCAACCAGCCGGCTCCGAACGAGGAGGTCCAGCGTCCGGTAGATCGTGGCCTTCCCGATACGCTCCCCCCGCTCTCGAAGGCGGTCCTCCAGGTCGTCGACGGACAGATGCTCTTCCGAGCCGAACACCACCTGCGCCACGGCCTCCCTCTGGTGCGTCACCGGGAGCCCGTGCTCGCGCAGGTATCGGCCGAACAACCGGATGAACGGAGCGAGAGAACGTTGGGTCACTTCGGATCCATGGACAGAAGAGCCGGATCGAATTCTCCCACCAGGGCGTCGTAGCGCTCCGGTTCCCCGCCGATCTCGATCTCCCGCGGGTCACCGTGTCCTTCCCCTGCCCTGCGGACCACGCCCTCCATCACGCGCGGCAGCAGCTGCGGCGGCGCCTCACCCTCCTCGTGAACGGAGTGCTCGACGGTCAGGTCGAGCCCCGAGCGCTCCGCGTGATAGGCCAACGTGAGCAGGCGCCGCCGGTCCTGTCCCTCACCGAACACGCTCACGGCCACGACCCCGCGTTCTCGACGCCCCCTGCGTAGCGGTGGGAAGATCCACAGGCGGTCGACGCGCTCGACGCCCAATCGGTCGCGAAGGTGGACCAGCGTCCGAGGAAGGGCCTCGGGCACGCCCGGGTCCTCTGTATTGGCATCACTCCGACTCGCCTGCTCGATCACTCCGGGTCCTCCCGCCTCGATTCACCGCGCGCCACGGCCGCCCGTGTGGCCTCAAGCACCAACTCGATCGCCTCTTCCAGGGGCCCGGGCACCATGGCCCCCGAGGCCTTGACGTGCCCTCCGCCACCGAACTGTCGAGCGATCTCGTTGACGTCCACCGGCCCGCTGGACCGCAGCGACACCTTCACCTGCCCCGTGCTGGAGAGCCGGAAGAGGAGGCCCACCCGTACGCCTTCGACCCCTCGGGGGATGTCCACCATACCCGTGAGGTCGTCCTGAGTGGCACCAAGCTGCTCGAAGGCGTCGGGGGGGATCACCATCCACCCGATCCCGGCGTCCTCGTCCACCTGCAGCGTGGCCAGCGCACGCTCCATGAGCCGGTATTTGCGGAGCGGCGCGGCTCCGTATACCTGAGCGTGCATACGCTCCGGATCGACCCCTCGGCTGATGAGCTCCGCCGTCACCCTGTGGGCCTGCGGCGTGGCATTGGTGAAGCGGAAGGAACCCGTGTCCGTGAGAATGGCGACGTAGAGGCCCTGGAGCGCCAGCCGGGGCCACGGCCCGCCCGCGGCGAGGATCACGTCGTAGACCAGCTCCCCGGTGGCGCAGGCGTCCACTTCGCGAAGCGAGATTCCCCCGATGGGAGTCTCCCCGGGTTGGTGGTGATCGATGACGACGGTCTGGAGCTCGCGGATGAGAGACCGGATGCGGCCGATCCGACCCAGCTCGCCAGTGTCCAGGACGACCGCGAGGTCGGCCTGCTCGCAGAGGTCCCGCGCCCTGGCCGAGGAGGCGTCCACAACCCAGTCACCGTCCTCCAGCAGGAACTTGAAGGGGTCCGGAAAGGACGTGGGGTTGATGATCCAGGCCTCGGTTCCGTTGGCCCGCAGCCAAGCCGCCAGAGCGGCCTCACACCCTGCCCCGTCGCCGTCGGCATTGAGGTGGGTTGTAAGCACGGCGCGGCGCGACGCCAGCAGCGCGTTGCGCACCTCCCTGACCGACGCGATGCGCGCGTCCGGGGTGCGGTAGCTCAAGGCGACTCCTGACCCTGAAGAAAACGTTCGGCGGGGCGGCAACAGGAGGGCCCGCAATGATTCAATACTACAGAACCGGGCCATCCCTTGCACCGTGCCGTCGGCACCGGGCCCCTCGCCGGTCGCGACGCCTCAGATACGGCGGGCTCCAGGAAGCCGCTTCCTCACCTTGGCCCAGGTCGAAGCCAGGTGGACCAGGCTCGACGCCGTCCTGCCCTCGATGCGGGCTGTGCGCATGGCCCGTAGCAGCGCCTCGGGCCGGTTCGGATGGTCGGGCACCTCGACCCACGCTCCTCCGATCTCCGACAGCGTATGCGCGTCGGATCCGGCGCCTCGCAGGCGCCCATGCCGCCGGGCCAACTCCTCGGCCGGGGCGTTGAGCGCCGCCGGATGCAGGCGAGCGTTGAACACCTCCACGACGTCGACGAGAGGGGCCAGCTCCTCGGCATATCTCCCTCCCTGGCTCTTGCCACCAGCGAAAGGGTGGGGCAGGTAGGGAATGCCGCCCTGATCACGAATCCGCGCGACGGTGTCCACGGCTGGCGTGCCGCCGGGGATTTCCTTCGAGAGGTACAGCCCCAGGACGTCGATGCCCTCAGCCGTCTTTACCTCCTCACCGGCGATGATGCGGTCGGGGTGCGCCTCAGCCAATCGGAGAGCCGCACCGAGGCGGTCGTGGTCCGTGATGGCGACGCGATCCAGATTGCTCGCCAGGGCGCGATCGAGAACCTGACCAGGATCCGAAAGGCAGTCCCAGGACGCCGCGGTATGGAGGTGGAGATCGAGGCGCAGGCGCGCGCGGAGACCGGCTCGCTCTCGCAGCGCCGCCAGCACGTCCTGCGCCCGCCAGGTCAGCTCCTCCAGGGTCCCATCATTGTCCAACACGATGTCCGCACGCGTCCGCTTCATGGCGGGATCCATCTGCGCGGCCATGATCCGACGGGCCTCTTCCAGGCCCAGCCCCCGAAGCTCCACCAGACGGCGAGTCCGCTCCTGCTCCGGGGCGTCCACCAGCACCGTCAGGTCGAAATCGCCCTCCCGTCCCGTCTCGAACAGGAGGGGGATCTCGGACACGACCAGAGGTGCGCCAGCAGTCCGCTGCTCGTCGAGCCATTCGGACCTCAGCGCCCAGATTCTCGGATGCAGAATCGCTTCGAGCCGCCGGCGTGCCTCCTCGTCTCCGAACACCACCCGCCTCAGGGCATCGCGGTCCAGGGTGCCGTCGGGGGCGAAAGCTCCTTCTCCGAACGCGTCCCGTACCGCCTCCAGGCCCGTCGACCCCGGGGCCACGACGCGTCGGGCCAACTCGTCTGCGCTGATCACCGGCACCCCGGCCTCTGCCCACGCTTCGGCAACGGCAGACTTGCCCGCGGCCACGTTCCCGGTGAGGGCTACGCTGAGCACGATCGCCTTCCTCCCGTGATGGCCAGGCGTCGATTGTGCTCCTGGACGCCCCTCACAGCGTGGCCCCGAAGGAGAAGATATACGCGGCGTTGAGGGCACCCTCGCCCATCAGCACCCCGACGAGGCACTTCCAGAGGGGGATGCGTAGCGTGCTGGCCACGTAGATGATGAGATCCGTCGGCACCACGGGGAAAAAGCTCCACCCGACGATGATGGGGAGCTCTTTCATCTCCAATGCACCCCGCACGCGGGCGACCTTGGTCGGGTAGCGCGTCTCGAACACCGTGTGGAGTCCGAGGAAGTGGGCGAAGTGGTACACGATGGTGGAGGAGGTCAGGATCCCCACGAGATTCATCACGTAGGCCAGGCCGGGGGTGAACAGGAATACCCCGGCGATGGCAAAGGGAGTGGACGGAATGAACGTAAGGCCCAGCAGGGACAGCACCGAGAGGTAGATCGTGATGACGAGGCCCCGGTGGACCTCGACGAGCGCCCGGAGCCCCTCGAGGTCAAACCACTCCCGGTGCACCTGGTAGAGCGTGAGGAGCGCCGCCACACAGATCAACCACGCGATGAAGGTCTTCTTCTTGAAGGCAGGGGCTTGGGTGGTCATCCGCGGGGGGTCCGGGCTCTGCCCGGATCACCGGCGGCGCCGACGGCGCTCTCGGGGAGTCGAGATCTGGATGTCGTCGTCGGTATTGCGGACGCGGTCCGGACCGAAGGAGATGATGGCCACGGAATCCGCCCAGACCTTCAACTGATACGTGGATCCCCAATGATCGAGCTTCAGCTCGTCCATGGGGTATCGCCAATCCAGCCAATCGACCCAGCTGCGTCGGTCCGGCAGGCGGCCGCTGGTGACCTCGTGGTTGACCACGTCCCGGCCCACCTGCTTCATCTCCTCCCGGGTGTCCCACTTCACCACGGGAGCCCACAGGGGTCGGGCCAGATCGGAGAAGACCCGCCTGGCGTCCGGGAAGAAGTAGGACACCCCGAGCCAGAGCACGATGATGAGGAAGAGCTTACGCACAGCTCCTCCGTCGCGCCCACCTCCGAGCGACCGTCGCGGACGTGAGAGGCGTCGAGCGCCCTGTGTTGCTCAGAGTTCGGATCAAGAGCGTATCCCGAGCCGGAGTCCCATCGATGAGGGAGTTTTTTCAAATGTAGAGGGCAGGGACCCCGGGTACAACGATTTGATGTCGAGACGATCCGGTGTGATAGCCCTTGAACCTCGGGCCTTTCGGGGCCACGGACCCCCGGCTGGCGCCCTCTGCCTTCCCTGGCACCCGGCCGATAATCATATGTTTCCCAGTGCCCGACCGGAACCCGTTGCCCACCCGGGGGTGAGAGCACCGTGTCCGTGCCGGCCGCCCGCGGCGCCGCGCCTTGCGATTCCACGACCCGACCGATGACCAACCGCCTCGCCAGGGAGACCAGCCCGTACCTGCTCCAGCACGCCGACAACCCGGTGGACTGGTATCCCTGGGGCTCCGCGGCGCTTTCCCGGGCTCTTGCCGAGGATCGACCGATCCTCCTGTCCATCGGCTATTCGTCCTGCCACTGGTGCCACGTCATGGAGCGGGAGTCATTCTCGGACCCGTCCGTGGCGGCGCGCATGAACGAGAGCTTCGTGAACATCAAGGTGGATCGGGAGGAGCGACCCGATCTGGATCAGGTCTACATGCGGGCCGTCCAGGCGATGACGGGCCAGGGCGGTTGGCCTCTCACGGTGTTCCTGACGCCGGAAGGTGAACCGTTCTACGGTGGGACCTACTTCCCCCCGGCGCCCCGCCACGGTATGCCGTCGTTCCCGCAGGTCCTGGAGGCCGCGGCACGTGCGTACCGGGACCGCCCCCTCGAGGTGCGCCAGGGAGCGGGCGAGCTTCGGGCGGCGCTCCGAAAGGGCATGGAGGGCCCCGACCCTGGCGGACCCGTCGGGGAGGCACTCGTGGATGGCGCCGTCACGGTGATGGAGCGCCAGTACGACACCGCGAACGGTGGGTTCGGAAGCGCGCCGAAGTTTCCTCAGCCCGTCACCCTGGAGGTCCTGCTGCGGCACCACGCCCGCACCGGAAGCGAGCGTTCGCTGGACATGGCGCTCCACACCCTCCGCAGGATGGCGGCTGGGGGCATCCGTGACCACCTGGGTGGAGGGTTCCATCGCTACTCGGTGGACGCCAGGTGGTTGGTCCCCCACTTCGAGAAGATGCTGTACGACAACGTCCTTCTCGCCAGGGTCTACGTCGACGCCTACAAGCTCACCGGCGCTGCGGACCTGAGAGAGGTCGCCGAGGACACCCTCGACTACGTTCTTTCGGACATGCGCGCCCCCGACGGGGGGTTCTACTCGGCACGCGACGCGGACTCCGAGGGTCGGGAGGGCACCTACTACCTCTGGTCCCTCGACGAGGTGCTCGCCCTCCTCGGCCAGGAGGAAGGAAGGCTCGTCGCCCGAGCGTACGACGTGACCCGCGCAGGCAACTTCGAGGGACGGAACATCTTGTGGCAACCTCACGACGTGGCGTCGATCGCGCGTTCCGAGGGCGCGTCCGTCGAAGAGCTCCACCGGACCCTTGCGGGGGCTCGCGAACGCCTTCGGGAGGCCCGAAGCATGAGGACCGCTCCGTTCCGGGACGAGAAGATCCTGGTGGGCTGGAACGGGATGGCGCTGCGCGCACTCGTGGAGGCAGGCGCGTGCCTGGGCCGGGACGACTACGTGAGGGCGGCCACCCAGGGGGCGGGTTTCATCCTGGCCAACCTCCGTCCCGCAGGACGGCTGCTGCACGTGTACACCGGTGCCGGCGCCGCGGTGCACGGATTCCTGGAGGACCACGCCGCGCTGGGGAACGCGTTCGTGTCGCTGCATGAGGCCACGCTGCGGCCGGAGTGGCTCGCCGCGGCCCGGTGGTGTTGTGATGAGATGATCGAGCGCTTCTGGGACCCTGAACAGGCGCTGTTCTACGAGGCTCCCCACGACGGGGAGGAGCTGTTCCTCCGCGCCAGGGATCCCATGGACAACGCCACGCCCTCGGGCAACTCCCTGGCCGCGGAGCTCCTGCTCCGCGCCGGTCACGTCTTCGACGATGAACGCTATCGTTCCCTCGCGGCGAGGGTGGTCGAGCGAGAAGGCGCGGCCATGGCACGCTTCCCGACGGCCTTCGGTCGATTGCTGTGCGTGGCGGACCGGGCTCACGCGCCACCGGTGGAGGTGGCGATCCTGGGCCATCCCGGCGACCCGGGCACCGGTGCGCTCGTCTCCGCCGCGGCTTGCAGCTACCAGCGAAACCTGACCATCGTGGGAGGGGATCCTTCCGAGGGTGTGCCCGACCTTCCCCTGCTGGACGGACGAGGTGCTGTCGACGGTCGACCCACCGCCTACCTGTGCCGGTCCTACGCGTGCCGTGCGCCGGTGACGGACGCGGCTCTGCTGGGGGCGCAGCTCGATGAATCAGCGCGACCAGCCGATCCTCGTGCGCATGGTGGACCGGCCGGATGATGCGACTATCTTGAGTGTTTGCCCTTACTTCTCTCCGATCCGAGACCCGATGGCCACGAAAGAACGAGAGATCGCGGAGGCGACGGGCCCGGGGGAGCTCTCCTCGGAGCAGCTCCTCCGGTTCTACCGAACGATGGTCACCTCCCGGCACATCGACGACCGGGAGATCAGGCTCAAGCGGCAGAACAAGATCTTCTTCCAGATCTCCAGCGCCGGACATGAGGCCATCGGCGTGGCCGTGGCCGAGCACTGTCGCTCCGGGAAGGATTGGTTCTTCTTCTACTACCGTGACCGGGCCTTCACCCTGGCCCTGGGACAGACCCCGCTGGATCACATGCTGCAGGCCGTCGCCGCCGAGAGTGATCCCGCGTCCGGGGGTCGGCAGATGCCGGCCCATTTTTCCGACCCGCGATTCAACATCGCCAACATGTCATCGCCAACCGGCACACAGTTCCTGCAGGCCGTGGGCGCCGCTGAAGCCGGACTCCGAGCCCGGCGCGACGAGGCCCTGCGAGACGTGGTCGCCGGCTTCCAGGATGACGAGATCGTGGTGGTCTCCACAGGCGAGGGAACGACCTCGGAGGGTGAGTTCTGGGAGTCCCTGAATACCGCGTGCAACCTCCGGCTTCCCGTGGTCTACGTGGTGGAGGACAACGGCTACGCCATCTCCGTGCCCGTAGAGGTGCAGACCGCGGGAGGGAGCATCTCCAGGCTGGTGAAGGACTTCCCGAATCTGCACGTGCTCGGCTGTGACGGCACCGACGTGGCTGAAACCTACCGAGCGGCAGGGGAGGCCGTCCGATGGGCTCGGGAGGGGAACGGGCCGGCCCTGCTCCACGCCCGCTGTGTGCGTCCCTACTCCCACTCCATGTCCGACGACGAACGTATGTACCGGACCGAGGAGGAGCGCGCGGAGCAGGACAGCCGTTGTCCCCTACGGCGGACCCGAGCCCTTCTGGTGGACCGGCAGATCGCCACACCGGAACGGCTGGACGCCCTCGAGGCGGAGATCGACGACGAGGTCGCACGGGCCGCCGACGAGGCGTTGGGGCATGCCCAGCCGGATGCCTCGACAGTCCTTCGGCACCTCTATTCCGAGGACCGCCCGGCGACGTCTCCGGACTTCGATACCGAGGATTCTCCCACCTACGCCGAGGACCGACTCCTCACCATGGTGGACCTCCTCAACGCGTGCATGCGGGACGAGATGGATCGGGATCCGAGGATCGTCCTGTTCGGCGAGGACGTCGCCGATGCATCCCGCGAAGAGATCCTGGCGCAGGTCAAGGGCAAGGGGGGAGTCTTCAAGGTCACCCACGGCCTCCAGGCCCGCTTCGGATCGAATCGGGTCTACAACTCGCCGCTGGCCGAGGCCAACATCGTGGGCCGCGCCATCGGCATGGCCATACGTGGCCTGCGTCCCGTGGTCGAGATCCAGTTCTTCGATTACATCTGGCCCGCCATGATGCAGCTCCGGGACGAGCTCGCCATGATGCGGTACCGTTCGAACGGAACCTATGCAGCTCCCGTGGTGGTCCGCGTGACCTATGGGGGCTACCTCAAGGGCGGCGGCCCTTACCACTCCCAGACCGGGGAGTCCATCTTCGCCCACTGCCCTGGCCTGCGCGTGGCTATGCCGGCCACGGCGGAAGACGCCAACGGGCTCCTGCGCACCGCGATCCGCAGCGACGACCCTGTGCTCTTCCTGGAGCACAAGCATCTCTACCGTCAGGTCCACAACAAGGGCCGGAATCCCGGGCCGAACTTCATGATTCCCTTCGGCAAGGCAAGAGTGGTCCGTGAGGGCCGGGACGTCACCGTGGTCACCTGTGGCGCTCTGGTGAAGCGGAGCCTGGATGCGGCGAAGATCGTGGCCGAAGGACACGGGATCGATGCCGAGGTGATCGATCTGCGCACGGTCCAGCCGTTCGACATGGAGCGCATCGCCGATTCGGTGAAGAAGACGGGAAAGGTGGTGGTGGTCCACGAAGACAGCCTGTCGTGGGGGATCGGCTCGGAGATCGCGGCACGGATCGCAGACGAGCTCTTCCCCTGGTTGGACGGGCCGGTGAAACGGGTGGCGTCCCTCGATACCTGGGTGGCCTACTCCCCGCAGCTCGAGCAGGTGATCCTGCCCCAGACCGCCGACGTCGTCGAGGCCCTGGTCGGGCTAGCCGCCTTCTGAGTCCGAGGCGGCCCGCGGGCCTCACCCCCGGAGGCGCCTGGCCTCCGAGGTGATCAGTCCGGCTCCATCGGTGACGCCTCCCTCACTCCCTCCGGAGCCAGGCCGACCGGGAGGATGAGACGCACGGCCCGTCGGAAGAAGACGTAGTTCCAGGCCCAGTTCACGAGGACCAGCGCGCGGTTGCGGAATCCGATGAGCCAGGCGATGTGGATGGCCAACCAGAGGATCCATGCGAGAAGGCCGCGGAAGACCCGCCCGAAGACATGGGCCACGGCCGCGTTCCTCCCGATTACCGCGAGCATACCCAGGTCCTTGTACCGGAAGCGCTCCAGCGACTGCCCGGAGTGGGTCGCCAGGATGTTCCGCGCGACGCACCGCCCCTGCTGTATGGCCACCTGCGCCACCTGGGGAAGAGGAGCGCCGTCCTTTCCCTCCAGATAGGCCAGATCCCCCACCGCGTAGATGTCGTCGTGTCCGACGACGTGCAGGTGCCCATCCACGGGGATCCGTCCTCCCCGACCCACCGGAAGACCCCATCGCCGCACGGCTGGATCCCCCTGGACCCCCGCGGTCCAGACCACCGTCTCCGTGGACACCCTCTCCCGTCCGTTCAGGAGCACGGACCCCGGACCGACGGAGTCGACCCGAACGCCCAGCCGGACCTTCACCCTCCTCCGTCGCAGCCGCTCCGCGGCGTAGGTACCCAACCGCTCCGGCATGCCGGTCAGGATCCGGTCCGCTGCCTCCAGCAGCACCACCGCCACCTCGTCGGGGTCGATTCCGGGATAGTCGTGAAGCAGCGGACCGTAGATGAGCTCGGCGAGAGCCCCCGAGAACTCCACTCCGGTAGGTCCGCCGCCCACGACGGCGAACGTCAGGAGGCGGCGACGAGCCAGGGGATCCTCCGTGGCGGCCGCAGCCTCGAACCGGGTAAGGATATGGTGGCGAAGCGGGATGGCATCCTCCATCCAACGGAGGGGGAATGCATGCTCCGCCGCCCCCTCCACACCGAAGAAGTGAGGAACGCTGCCCATGGCGAGCACCAGCGCGTCGTAGGGCAGGTCACCGATGGAGGTCCCGACGCACCGTCTCGCGACATCGAGCTGCGTCACCTCGGCCATGTGGACTTCCACGTTGGCGGCATGTCTGAAGATGGCCCGGACCGGATAGGCGATATCGGTGGGCACCAGCTCGGCCGCGGCCACCTGATACAGCAGGGGAAAGAAGGTGTGATAGTTGTTGCGATCCACGAGCACCACGTGGACGGGACGGTCGGCCAGGCCACGAGCACACCACAGGCCGCCGAACCCGGCCCCGACGACGACGACCCTCGGCACTGCCATCGCCGGTCCCTCCTACACCACGACCAGGTCCGGATCCACGTCCCGAGCCCACGCCAGCGCTCCGCCCTGCAGGTTGTAGACCTCGGGGTATCCGTCCTCCAACAGCTGCCGGGCCGCGGTCTCGCTGCGCTGCCCGCTCCGGCAGTAGACGACCACCGGCCGGTCCCGGGGGACCTCCTGCCGGCGACGGGAAAGGTCGCCCAACGGGATGAGGCGGGCACCCAGGGCTTCCAGGTTTCCGAGGGACCATTCCCAGGGCTCTCGCACGTCCAGGAGGAATGGTGGGTTCTCGGCGACCAACCGGGTCCGTGTTTCCAGGGCGTCGAGCTCCGGTACGGGCCGGCCCGCCTCCTCCCCCGGGGCCGGCATCATGCCGCAGAATACCTCGTAGTCGATGAGTCCGGTCTGGGTGGGCTCGTCCCCGCACACCGGGCAGTCGGGATTCCGGCGGAGCCGGACCTCTCGCCACGACATCTCCAGGGCATCGAAGATCAGCAGCCGGCCTGCCAGTGTCTCGCCGACGCCCAGGAGGAGCTTCACGGTCTCCATGGCTTGCAGCGACCCGATGATCCCCGGCAGCACGCCCAGCACGCCCCCCTCTGCGCAGTTGGGCACCAGGCCCGGGGGCGGAGGCTCCCGGAACAGGCACCGGTAGCACGGCGCCCCCGGGGTGCTGAACACCGAGGCCTGCCCCTCCCAGCGGAAGACGGACCCATACACATTGGGCTTCCCCAGCATCACGCAGGCGTCGTTCACCAGGTAACGGGTCGGGAAGTTGTCCGTGCCGTCGACGACGACGTCGTAGTCGGCGAGGATGGCCAGGGCGTTCTCGCTGGTCAGCCGTGCCTCATGGCGCACGACATGAACGTGGGGATTCACGTCCGCCAGCCGATCCGCCGCGCTGTCCAGCTTCGGGCGGTCGACATCCCGGGTCCCGTGGAGCAGCTGGCGCTGCAGGTTGGTGATGTCCACGACATCGAAGTCGACGAGCCCCAGGGTACCCACGCCGGCGGCCGCGAGGTACAGGGCCAGAGGAGAGCCGAGCCCCCCGGCGCCGACACAGAGCACGCGGGCGCTCTTGAGCCGTCGCTGCCCCTCGAGCCCCACCTGGGGCAGGGCGAGGTGGCGGGCATATCGGAGCAGCTCACTCCGGTTCAGCTCCGGGAGGGTCATGCGACGTTTCACCCCGGGAGCGAGAGGAGAGTTCCCGGGCAGAAGATGAGGGGCATCCTGCGACCCATTACTACGAAGAAAGTCGTAGACAAATCTGCGGGTCCGTGCTACTCTATTTACGAAGACCTTCGTAACTTTGTCGGTGGGAGGGGTCGATGGCCGGGGAGGCGGCGTTCACCGAGCGTGAGCTGGACATCATGTCGGTGCTGTGGAGCCGGGATTCCGGTACGGTCACCGAGGTCCGGGAAGCGCTGCCGGATGAGCTGGGATACACGAGCGTCCTCAAGATGCTGCAGATCCTCGAGGACAAGGGCATGGTCCGGCACGAGGCCGAGGGCCGCGCCTACCGCTACTTCCCGGTGGTGGGGCCGGACGAGGCCGGCGCCCACGCCCTTGCCCGGATCGTGGACAAGATCTTCCAGGGATCGGCGGAGCTGGCCCTGGCGCGCCTGGTCACGGCGCGTCCCCCGGACACCGACGAGATTCGACGCATGCAGGCCCTCCTGGACGAAGCCGCCCGCCGCGGGGAGGGGGACCGATGATCCTCTGGATGACCTACGCCGTGGCCGTGAGCCTGGTCATCGGCCTCGCGGCGATCCTGGCGGAGCGGGTGGTCCGGAGCGCGGTCGGACCGACCCGGATGCTGTGGGCCGCTGCCCTGCTCCTCTCCCTGGCGCTCCCGGCGCTGGCACCGCTCCGTGTCGGAGCCGGGCCGGCCGAGCCGGCTGGCCACGAGGGGACGGAGGTGTTCTCCGTGGCCGGGCTCTTTCCGCCCACGGCGATCCCCCTACCCCGGCCGGACCTGGTCGCGAGAGCCGAGCCCTGGCTGGCAGCGGGTTGGATTGTCGCCAGCGCTCTGCTGGCCCTGACCCTGGCCGGGGGCTTCCTCCGACTCGGGCGCCGATCGCGGCAGTGGCCTCGCGCTCGCGTGGCGGACGGAGACTTCCTCGTGTCGGACGGGTTCGGCCCGGCCCTGCTCGGCGTGTTGTCTCCGGAAGTCGTCCTCCCACCCTGGGCGCTGAAGCTGGACGCCGAGCGTCTCCGCATGGTGTGGGCCCATGAGGACGAGCACCGCAGGGCGGGTGACGCCGGTCTGCTGCTCGGTGCCGCCGTCACCGTCATGACGGCGCCGTGGAACCCCGTCCTCTGGTGGCAGCTTCGACGTCTTCGCGCCGCGGTGGAGCTCGACTGTGACGCGCGCGTGATCGGTCGGGGCGTGTCCCCGGTCGCCTATGGTGCGATGCTCCTCGAGTTGAGCACCCGGATTCCAGGGCTTCCCCTTCCGGTGGCGGCCCTGTCCAAACCCCCATCGCTTCTCGAAAGGAGGCTGACGATGATCGTGCGAGGCAAGAAGCGTGGAGGGCCCTTGAGCACGGTACTTGTTCTGGGGCTGGCCACGGCGTTGATGGTCCTGGCGTGCGAGGCTCCTCCCCCCACGGCCGTGGAGCCAACGGCCGGGTCGGACGAGGCGGCAGGGGCCGTGCAGGTCTCCGAGGCGGCCCTCAAGATCCGGCAGTTCGCCGCCCAGACGGAGACGGGACCGCCGCTCATCTACATCGACGAGGTGCGCGCGGAGGGGCTCCCGACGGACCTGTCCCCTGACGGGATCGAGCGGATCGAGGTGATCAAGGGCGAAGCCGCCACCGCGGCGTTCGGGGCCGAGGCCGCCAACGGCGTGGTCCAGATCTACACCAAGGAGGGTGGCCTGACCCCCGTGGCGGAGGGCGAGGGCGCGGCCGGCGCGAAGGCCACGTTCGAAGCCCAGGGGCTGTGGGCTCGCGAGGGGGCCGTGGTGGCCGAAGGGGACACCGTTGTCAAGATGAGGAACCTGGCGCTCTCGGTCGGAGAGGATCGGCT
>JARRLD010000038.1:20612-22621 GCA_037387345.1 Gemmatimonadota bacterium | reverse complement strand
GTGTGACATTAATGTCAATTAGACACTAATGGACCCTTCCGCGCAAGGTCAGCGGAACGCAGACGGGCTCACCCTCGGGTCCGGGAAAGGCCTCAGCCGTCCGGAAGCTCCGGGAGGATCTCCCGGTACACGTCCGTCAGCCCCGCCTCGAGCTCCATGAGCACCTCCAGGCGTCGGCGGAGCGGGGCCACGGGATCGTCGACACCTGCCGTCCCGCTCATCTGGTCCACCAGACCTCTCTGGCTCTCGACGAACAGCGTCTGGAGGTCGTAGACCCGTGCGATTCGTTGGACCAGGCCGTAGTCGACGAAATGGATCGCCTGCGTGACCTGGGAGGTCTGCCAGGCAGCCGACGAAAGCAGGGCGTACTCGAAATGCACCCCGAAGCCCTGCGGTGTCTCCGAGGTGAGCGCCGAATCGAGGACCACGAGCATCGCTCGGTTCGCATCCCGAGCATCGTCCAGCTCACCGAGGTTGCCCCGGATCTCGGTCGCGATGCCTGCAAGGGCACGCTGGGCCAGCTGACCGTTCTCCCGGTCCTGTCGCCATTCGTCCACCGCCAGCGCGACCAGTACCGCGAACACGACGGAGGCAACTTCCAGAAGCAGCTGGGGCAGCTTGCGCCTGATCATGGCCACCACGCTCTCCTTACCGTCCCGTGTAGGGCACTCCCTTCTTGATCCATCCCGGAGCGGGAGCGCCCTTCAGGTAGAAATCGTTCCACTGCTTCATCTTGATGGCCCAGTCGAGCTTGTTGGCATACGTCTGGGGATGGTGCGGCTCGTCCCGGTACTCCAGGAAGACGGTCTCCTTGTCCAGGCGTCGCAGCGCCAGGTAGAGCTCGATGGATTGCTCCCACGGCACCGCGTCGTCCGCATCGCCGTGGAGGATGAGCAGAGGGGTGTTCACCCGGTCCGCGAAAAAGACCGGAGAGTTGTCGATGTACTCGTCCCGGGCTTCCCAGAGGCTGCCGCTCAGGCGGCTCTGTCCCTGCTCGTACTGGAACTGCCGGGCGAGCCCCGATCCCAGGCGGATGCCCGAGTAGGCGCTGGTCATGTTGCCGACGGGCGCTCCGGCGATGGCGGTGGTGAAGATGTCGGTCTGGGTGACCATGAAGGCCGTCTGATAGCCGCTCCACGAATGCCCGTGGAGCGAGATGGCATCAGGGTCCGCCAGGCCGATATCGATGAGGTGCTGCACGCCCGGCACGACGCTCTTGGTGGATGACAACCCGGGTCGGCCCACCTCGAAGCGCACGTCGGGCAGGAAGACCACATAGCCGTCCGAGGCGTAGATGGGGAAGCTGGGTCGGTGGTTGATGGATGGGTCGTTGAACTCGTGAAGGCGCTGGGAGAAGAAGCGGTAGTAGTAGACCAGCACGGGATACCGCCTGCCCGGCTCGTAGTTGCCCGGCTTGATGACCACGCCCTGCAAGGTTCGACCGTCCAGGCTCTGCCACTCGGTGAGCTCCGCGGTGCCCCACGCGAACTCGCCGATCTGGGGATTCACGTCGGTGACCTTGCGGGCCCCTTCGAGATCCGTGTCCGCAACCCAGAGATCCGGGAATTCGCCGTAGTCCTCCCGGGTGTAGAGGAAGACGTCGGCGTCGTCGGCCTTCTCCAGGAATCGGAATAGCCTGTCCTCTTCCAGGAGGGGCCGGACTCCTGGCCGGTCCGCGCGGGCCCGGTAGAAGCCGAAGTTCTTCCGCAGGTCGTGGTACGAGGACAGCAGGAGCTCTTGGCTCGTCCCGACGGCCTCCTGGTCCGGGTCGGTGTCCACGATGCGGAAGACCCGATGCTCCGGGCGCCCGGCGCCGTCGGTCAGGCTCCACGGACGGTCGCCGTCGGTGGGCAGCACCCAGATGTCGAACTTGTCGTAGACCAGGACGGCCGCATCACCCTCCATCCAACCGGCGATGCCGTACCCGGGAGGCGGGTTGGGGTAGTCATGGTCCTCGTCCGCCATGGGCACGTCGAGCGCGCGCGTGAGATTCCGGGTGGTGCCGGCGG
>JARRLD010000038.1:0-20515 GCA_037387345.1 Gemmatimonadota bacterium | reverse complement strand
CGCCCGGCTGTCGAGCGCCTCGCCGAACAACGTCCGTGATCCGGTGGCAAGGTCCACGACATAGGCGTCGGACCGGCCCCCTGTCCACGTGGCCTCCCGCCGGTACGGCACGTCGGAGCTGGCGAGGGCCACCCGGCCGTTCGAGGGGATGGTCAGATTCGGCATGTCAGGGTCCGTCAAAGCCACGGTCGCGCCCCGATCGAGATGGTGGACCGCGGTGTAGGTTCGATCCTTTTCACGCTCCACATCACCTTCTGCTGTGGCATGATGCGTGGGTCGAGCCAATGCCAGACGTCCACGCCCCGATCGGCGAGGATGGCATCCACATCATAGGGGTCGAAGCTGTCGTCCTCCTCCGTCGCGGCGGCTCCCGTATCCGACGTCTCGTCGGCGCGCAGGGGACGCCAGCCGAAGAAGAGGCGCCGGGTGTCGTCGCTCCAGGTGAGCCGCGCTTCGGCGGGAATGAACCACCCCTCCGGAGCGTCCTCCTCCCGGACCAGGGTGGATGTGGTGGAGCCGTCCCACGTCATGACGGTGCCGTGGCCCGGCTCGCCATCCTCGTCTTCCCTGGCCATGACGAAGGCCAGATTCGGGCCGCTCTCGGTCCAGGTGAGCCCGTCGTAGTGTCCGAAGGGCATGGTGTGCACCGGGCTCTGCTCGCCGGAGCGCAGCTCCCGGACGTAGAGACCGTCCCGGGTGCTGTCCGCCGAGGCCATCGTATAGGCCAGGTACCGGCCCTCCTCGTCGAACAGGTAGTCGCGAACTTCGGCGATCTCGGTCTCGTCTCCTGAGCCCAGCTCCCGGATGACGAGAACCGTCCCCGGCTCCCGGTCTCCCGCGGGCTCTGCGCCTTCCGCGGGCTCCTGGCCCGACGGCTCCGGCTCATCCTCCGGCGCGAACCTGTGGTACGCCAGCCAGGCGCCATCGGCCGAAAAGGCAAACGACCGCACCCCCTCCACGTGGACGACCTGGCCGGTGGCCGTGGCGAGGAGCGCCATGGCGCGTTTCGGGAGCTCGTCCCGGTCCATCGTCTCCTGTTGCTCCAGCGTGGGGTCGACCTGAACGGCCACGTGGCGTCCGTCGGGCGAGATGACCGGGTTGCTGCCCGGGCTCACCGTGTACCGGGGGGTGGCGGCCGCGGTGGAGCGGACGATGACTTCGGGATCCCCGCGATCAGGCTCCGCGGTGAAGGCGACCCAACGTCCATCCGAGGAGAGCGACGGCTGCTCGATCTGCCGGATCCGCATCAGGTCGGTGAACGTGAGGGTGCGCTTTTCCTGGGCATCGGCCGCAGAGGCCACCAGGATGGCGAGCACGAGGGTGGAGAGGGGGCGGGACACGGGGGTGCGCAGGGGGCGGTTCGACACGGCGAAGCTCACTGGTTCAGCGTTCCACGGGAGGGCTGGCTGAACGTGCGCCAAGGCCTGCCCGAGGGCAACGGGGAGCAGCGACGGACCCGCCCCGGCTCAGCGTACCTCCCGAGCCTCCACGTAGAAGTTCCGGTCCACGCGGAACTCTTCCGCCGAGGCGAGTCCCACGGCCAGGGTCTGCCAACCCTCCGTGGGGTGGATCCAACCGTACCTGTCCGGCTCCACCGTCACGCGCACCGGCATGTCGAAGCCGTAGACGACATTGGTCCACCGGTAGGAGAGGGTGCCCGCTTCCAGCCGGTACTCCAGTACCGGAACGCGAACGTCCCGCAGGTACTGGTCGATGACTTTCTGGAGGTCGATCCCCGAGTGCCTCGTGATATACTCCTCGACCCGCGCACCCGGCACGATCTGGTGCCGGTTGGTATCGTTGAGTCCCCGCAGGATTCCCCGCCACTTCTCGTCGTCGTCCACGAGCTGGCGGATGGTGTGCAGGAGGTTCCCCCCCTTGTAGTACTTGTCACCGCCTCCGCCGTCGTTTACGCCGTACGTGCCCACGATGGGTCGGTCGTTGGTGATGCGGGACCGGGTCCCGATGACGTAGTCGGCGCCGGCCTCTTTGGTCCCGGTCAGGCACTCGGTATAGAGGTTCTCAGCGTAGTTGGCGAAGCTCTCGTGCACCCAGTTGTCCGCGATGTCCCGGGCGGTGATGTTGTTGCCCCACCACTCGTGGGCGCTTTCGTGGACGATGATGAAGTCCCACTCCAGGCCCCACCCCGTCCCCGAAAGGTCCGTCCCCCGATAGCCGTTCCGATAGCCGTTGCCATAGGTGACGGCGCTCTGGTGCTCCATGCCGAGGTAGGGGACCTCGACCAGCTTGTAGCCGTCCTCATACCAGGGGTAAGGCCCGAACCAGTGCTCGAAGCACTGCATCATGGTCCTGGCCTGAGTCCACTGCTCCCGTGCTCTGCCCAGGTTCTGGGCCAGCGGCCAGAAGTCCATGGTCAGCGTCCCCCGCTCGCCCTCCAGCTCCTCGGTCCAGTGGGCATAGCTCCCGGCGTTGACCGAGACCGAGTAGTTGTTGACCGGGTTGGAGACGAACCACTCGAAGGTGGTGGTGCCGTCGCCGTTGTGGACGCTGCTCCGCAAGCGGCCGTTGGAGACGTCCACCAGGGGGTCCGGCACGGTCACGACGATCCTCTGGCTGTCGGGCTCCTCGGACTGCAGATCCTTGTTGGGCCACCATACGCTGGCACCCAGACCCTGGTTGGAGGTGGCCACCCACGGCTCTCCCGAGGCGTCCGTCTCCCATTGGTATCCTCCGTCCCAGGGCGGGCGCACGGCCACGACCGGCTTCCCGTGGAAGAACGCGGTGACCCTGTGCACGCTCCCTACGGGCTGGGTCTCCGGGATCCTTGCGAACCAGGCGTTGCCGTCTCGCCGCACCGGGAGCGATCGTCCGGAAAGCATCAGGCTGTCCAGGGACATGGGAGGCTGCAGGTCGATCTGTAGCTCATCCCCGCCGGCGACCACGCGGTAGGTGATGGCGTTCCGGCCCGCGAGGCTGCTGTCCGACGGCTGGACGTGGACGTCGAGGTCGTAGTAGGTGACGTCCCACCAGGACCGGGCGGGCCCGTCGGAGCCGCGGAGGCTGTCCGCCCGGCTGAAGCTCGGGAGCCGCTGCGCGGAGATGCCGGGCACGAGGCACAGCGTGAGAACGCCGGCCTGGGCGAGTCGGAGGGCGAATCGGCGGGCGGATCGATCCATGGTGCCGGAGGCTGGGGAGACGCGAGGGGACGCCGTTTCAGGTAACGAGGTCAGCCCCTGCCGGCAAGACGAGGGGCTCGTTCCGCTTCCCGTGGGCTGACACCCTGGGACTCCTCATGGGTAGAGAGCATCCGCGCGCCCGTCACCTGCCCGCAGACCTCAGATGTCGACCCTCCTGGACGTACTCCTCACCGAGCAGCTCGTCACGATCTTCCGCGACGCCATGCGGAAGCGGGTGAACCTCAACGCGACGCTCGTTCCCGACCCGGCCCGGGAAGTGCCATGGCGTCGGACGTGGCTGCGTTCACCGAGCTGGTCGGGTACGACTGGATCTCGCCGGACCTGTCGGAGAAGGTGCGCTTGAAGGATGATCACTACGACCGGCTGTACCTCCATCTTCAGGGCTCGGAACAGGTTGTGCTCGACGGGCTGGGTCCCGCCGTGTATCCGCTCATGACCTTTCTCGGGAAGGTGCTGGAGCTCCGGTCCCAGAAGGTCCTCCTCCGAGGCCTGGACGACAGCGTATCGGACGTGGTGGATCGATGCCTGCGCGCGTCCGTGGAGGGGCCCTTCTTCACCGATGAGGAGCTGCAGGAGCTGTTTGCCCAGGATCGACCCTCCCTCAGCATCCTGGCGGGGATGTGGTCGAGAATGAACCTGGCGGCGCCGGACCTCCACCGGACGGTGACCGGGGTCATGGAGATGCTCCTGAAGCGTCGGTCCCGATTCCCGGAAGCTTGGGACGAGTGGATGGGGATTCCCCCCAGCCGGGTGGAGGGTGCCCTGGAGGTGTTCCGGCGAGTCGTGGGTGGAGAGCTCGGAGGACAGTGGCACGGCGCATGAGCCTTTAGATTTCGTTGACCCCGGGGCGGTCCGGACGCATATAGGATGCGCTTGACCGAGACGCGCGGCCCGCCGGAGGCCGCTTCTCCGGTCTCGAGGAGGCTACGATGAGGAACTTCGCCGTGGTAGCCGGGGCAGTCATGCTCCTGTGCGTGTCCCTTCCGACTCCGGGAGAAGCCCAGTGGGTCTGGATCGGAGGAGGAGGCTCGTTTCCCGTGAGTGACTACGGCGACTATGCCAAGACCGGAGTGCTCCTGACCGGCGGCGTCGGTGTGCCCGTCGGAGAGGAGGGCCTCTCGTTGTTCGGCGAGGCCTTCTGGGGGCAGAACGGGCATTCCGATTTCGATGGAGACAAGACCAACCCGTATGGCTTCATGGGTGGGGTGCAGCTGGATATGGCAACGGAGGATCAGGGAGGACCCTACTTCTTCGGCGAGGCCGGAATCCTCTTCCACAAGTATTCGTCAGACACATTCGACGGGGATACCTCGTCCGGCTTCGGCTACGGAGCGGGTGCGGGTTACTCATTCCCGCTCGGCGGGGTGAATGGCTGGATCGAGGGGCGTGCGATGAACGCCAGCATCGACGGCTCCAAGACCTCGTTCGTAAGCGTCCTGGCTGGCGTGTCGATCCCGGTATCCGGTAGCTGATCCACGACCTTCGACGAGGCTGCAGGCCCTGCGTTGGAGCCACCATCGCAGGGCCTCGTGCCGTCCGCGATTCACCCCGGGCCGGGTCCAACTAGCGCGCAGCCGGCCTCAGGCCTTCGATGAAGCTCGCGTCCATCCAGTAGATGTCCGCAGCCCCGTTGCCCGGGCCCGTGTGCACGTCCCAGAGGTATCCTCTGGTCAAGCGGGGCGGGTAGGACTCCGGTGGGCGCCCACGCGAGGACATGAAAAAGAAGTACGCTCCGTCCGGTGACACGTAGGGCGAGATTTCTCCACTGCCGGCGGTGTTCACCGGCTCACCCAGGTTGATGGGCTCGCTCCACGTATCGTCTTCGTTCCGGAAGACCACGTAGTAGTCGGACCCGCCGACCGTGTCGTCCCGATCGCCTGTGCACAGGATGACGTAGCGCTCGTCCGGGTGCACGAAGGCGTTGTACTGCGACGGCGTGGAGTTCACCTCCGGGCCGAGCCTCTCGGGCTCGGCGTACCGTCCGTCCGTGATACGGGAGCGGTAGATGTGGCTCTCACCCTCCTCCCCGCGGGTGAAGTAGAGGGTTCCGTCACGGGTCATCGAAGGAAAGAACTCCGACGCGGACGTGTTCACCGGAGGGCCCAGGTTGTGCGGTTCCCCCCACGTGTTGCCCTGACGATCGACGACCCAGATGTCCTCGTTCGTCCAGGCGCGGATCTCCTGATCAGTGGGATTGCGCCCTTCCGGGAGGCGGGTGGAGAGGAAGAACAACCTCTGTCCGTCGGGTGAGATGGCCGGCTCGGCGTCAAAGAACCGGGGATCTCCGGAAAACGGTGCTACCTCGGGCTCCGTCCACACACCCTCCCCGCGCCGTGTGCTCATGATGACGCTGAAGCCTCCCACCATGACAGTGAAATAGATCTCCTGCTGGTCGGGGGTCATGGCGACGTCGCGCGTGTACATGCCCGTGGAGACGATACCCGGAGCGAAGAGCTCGGGCATCGCACCGGGAGGTTGCTGGCCCAGGTAGGGCCCGCCAGGTCGGTCGGGTCGGACATCTGCCGACGGCGCACAGGCCATCGAGCCTGCGAGCACACACGCGCATTCCAGCCACCGGCGCGTCATCATCGTGATCTCCCTTGCCTCTGCGGTTGGACGGGCCGGCGGTGCGCCGGCGCCCACGTCACTCCTACGTACCGCGATACCCCGGCGATCTGTCACCGGCCGGAGCACGGGCGCAGCAGGGAAAGGGAGTCGGAAGGGTTGCGCCAGCCCACCGGCCGTCGGATTCTGGGCAACCCCACCCGAGAGGAGATCCGATGCTCACCGAGCTCCAGACGAAGAAGCTCGCCCGCTACTTCCAGGTCTACGACGTCGACGACGACGGGCGGATCGGGCCGGGCGATTTCGAGCGTGTCCTGGAGAACATCAGGATACTGCACGGCCTCGATGAGGGGTCGGCGGACCACGAGGCTCTGCGGAGGAGCTTCATCCGCCGCTGGGAGGCTCTGCGCGCCTCCGCCGACATCGACGACGACGGAGGCGTGGATCTGCCGGAGTGGTTGCGATACTGGGCGGCGGCGATCTCCGAGGAGGACGAGTACGAGGAGGTGGTGACCGCTCTGGTCTCGAGGCTCTTCGAGGCTTTCGACACGGACGAGGACGGACGGCTCGGACCGGACGAGTACTGCAACTTCTTCGCGGTCTACGGGCTCAGCGCCGACCTGGCTCGCAGCATGTTCGCACGGCTCGACGTCAACGGAGACGGAACGATCAGCCACGACGAGCTCGTCGAGCACGCTCACGCATTCTACCGAGGGGATGACCCGACCGCTGCGGGCAACCTGTTGTTCGGACCCTATGACTGAGCACTGCGAGTCGCTACCCTTTGGCCATCTCCCAAGGAGGACGCCATGAGCGACTTTGTCCCTCGCGCGCGTCTCAAAGAGGCGCTCGTTGCCATGAAGGCGGGCCCCGGGGCTCCCTGTCAGCAGGCACAGGCCGACGGATTTCCCTGTCCTGAGCTCGGGTTCGACTGCACCGAATGCGATTATGGCCGCGAGGCCCTCCTGGCGTGGATGGCCGAGCACGGTCCGGAGCTGGGAGGCTCGTATCATCCTCAGGGAGGGGATTGGTAGGCTCTGGCGCTTCCCATGACCCTTCGTTCCCCGCTCCGCCTGCGCCGCGTCCGGCTTGCCACCTGCGCCGTCCTGGTGGTCGCCGGGAGCCGCTGCGGAGGAGAGTATCCCGCTCCGCCCGAAAGCCGGGTCGACCCGGTCGTCGACGTCATCCACGGGGTGGAGATCGCGGATGACTACCGGTGGCTGGAAGACCAGGAGGCTGCCGAGACGCGCCGGTGGATCCAAGAGCAGAACGCCTACGCCGAGGCGGTCGTGGGGGAGTCGCCCCTGCGGGATCGGATCCGCGGTCGGCTGAAGGAGCTGATGGACATCCCCGACGTCGGCAGCCCGCGCAAGGCCGGAGATTTCGAGTACTTCACCATGAGGCGGCCTGGCGAAGAAGCTGCCCGCGTCTACAGGCGCCCGGCTCCGGAAGACGAGGATGCCGAGGAGCCGGGCCTGGACGGCGAGTATGAGGTCGTGCTTGATCCCGCGGCCTTCGATCCGACGTACCGCACGCTGATCTCCATGTCGGGGTTTTCACCGGACGGGCGGTTTCTGATGTACACCATTCGTCAGGGCGGCGCCGACGAGGTGGAGTACCGGATCCGCGACCTCGAGACGGGAGAGGACCTTCCTGACCGGCTGCCCAACGCCCTGTACAGCGGCGTGGAGTTCGACGATGACGGCACCGGCTTCACCTACACTCACCGCTCCCGCACCGAGGGCCCGCGCATCCGGCACCACACCCTCGGCACGGACTCGTCCCAGGACACGGAGATCTGGGGGGCGGGGATCGGGCCCACGGCGTTCGTCGGGATGGATGTCCTGGCGGATGGCCGTTATCGGCTCTTCACGGTCCAGCACGGGTGGGCTCGCGAAGATCTCTACCTGCAGGACCTGCAGGGATCTGGAGCGATCCACCCCGTCGCCGTGGGTGAGCGGGCTCACTTCGAGGTCGACTTCCGCGACGGGCGCTTCTACATCCTCACGGATCTGGGTGCACCCATGTACCGGCTCTTGCTCATGGATCCCAGCCGGCCCGAGCCCGAGCACTGGGAGGAGCTCATCCCCGAGGCGGAGGACCTGCTCCAGGGCTACCGATTCATCGACGACCGGATCTACGTGACGTATCTGGATGACGTGAGCGACCGGGTCGCGGTGTTCGAGAGGAACGGGACTCCCGCGGGCAGCGTGGAGGTTCCCGACCACAGCACCGTCAGTCTGGGGGCCGATGGGGAGGGGACGGCCAGCCTGACGCTGACGGGGTACCTGCGCCCGTCCACCACGTTCGCCTTGGATCTGGCCAGCGGCGAGCGGGAGGTGGAGGAGGAGTCGGAGGTTCCCTTCGACGGATCCGCCTACCAGCTCGACCGGATCTGGTATGCGTCTGCCGACGGCACCCGCGCCCCCATGTACGTGATGCATCGACGGGGCATCGTCCTGGACGGGACCCATCCCACCATTCTCAATGGCTACGGAGGATTCAACGTCGCCATCAAGCCGCGCTTCTCCACCACGGCCGCCGTATGGCTGGAGCTGGGGGGTGTCTATGCCGTGGCCACCCTTCGAGGCGGAAACGAGTTCGGCGAGTCCTGGCACCGGGACGGGATGCTGGAGAACAAGCAGAACGTCTTCGACGACTTCATCGCCGCGGCAGAGCACCTCATTGCCGAGGGATACACCAGCCCGGAGCACCTGGGGATCTCGGGAGGCAGCAACGGGGGACTCCTGGTGGCCAGCGTCATGACGCAGCGTCCCGACCTCTACCGAGCGGTCCTGTGCACCTATCCGGACCTGGACATGATCCGGTTCCCCCAGTTCACCCGGACCAACAACATGCCGGCCCTGCTGGAGTACGGGGATGCGACGGATCCGGCCCAGTTCGGGTTCATACGCCGGTACTCGCCCTATCAGGCCGTACGGGATGGCGTGGACTATCCAGCGGTCTTCCTCGCCACCGGAGATCTGGACACCCGGGTGCCTCCCCTCCAGGCCCGGAGGATGACGGCGAGGCTCCAGGCGGCCAGCGCGTCGGGGCTGCCGGTCGTGCTTTGGTACGACCCCCGGGGTGGTCACGCGGCGGGTCGCGGCCGGCCGTTGAGCCTGAGGATCGAGGACTCGGCCCGGGAGATCACCTTTATGGCGCAGCAGCTGGGCATCGCGCCGCCGGCGGCTGGCCAGGGCTGAGCCGAGGTCGCCGCCCCGCGCAAGGGGATCCGGCGATGCCACTGGCCTTCGCCGTGGACTCGGGCCAGCTTTTCCGCCTGTGGAGTCGGACCGTGGGTCCTCCTGCGCCATCGATCACACGCGGAGCGTTGTGCCATGAAGATCACGAACTCTCACGTCGCCCGTTCGGGCCTCGCCCTTCTCACCGTGGCGCTGGCGCCGGCCGCCGCTGCCCAGAGCCGGCTCCCCGACATGCCCGGCTACGATCGCTACGCCGAGATGGCGCCGCAGATCAGGGACGCCGTGGTGTCCGGTGCGGTGAGGGTGGAGTGGGCCGACGATGGCCGGAGCTTCGAGTACGACCGGGAGGGACGGCGCTTCCGCTTCGATCTGGATACGGGTCAGGCGGTGGACGTGGGAGCCTCCGAGGTGGGCGGAGCCGGACGCGGGCGCTTCGGTGGAGGTCCGGCCCGGGGACGACAGTTCGAGGAGGCCGAATCGCCCGACGGCACCATGAGGGCGTTCTACCGCGACCGGAACCTCTGGATCGGCAGGGCCGACGGCACCGAGGAGCGGGCCGTGACCCACGACGGCAGCGAGGAGGAGCGCATCAAGTACGGCACGGCCTCCTGGGTCTACGGCGAAGAGCTGAACCAGCGCACCGCCATGTGGTGGTCTCCAGACGGAAGCAAGCTGGCCTACTACCGGTTCGACGAGAGCGGGGTGCAGGACTATTACCTGCAAATGGATCAGACCGAGGTCCAGAGCACCCTGGACATCGAGGCCTATCCCAAGGCGGGCACCACCAATCCCGAGGTGGAGGTCTACGTCTACGACCTCACCACGGGGGAGACCCGGCAGATCGACGTCCGGGACGGCCAGCCCCTCACGGACGACGTGGTGGGTCACTATGTGTACGCCGTCGAGTGGTCCCCCGATGGCCGCGAGCTGACCTTCAACCGCACCAACCGTCGCCAGAACGTGATGGAGTTCACCGCGTGCAGCCCCGATACGGGAGCGTGCCGGGTGGTGGTGCGGGAGGAATGGCCCACGGGATGGGTGGACAACCATCCGGCTCGACGCTATCTGGCCGACGGCCGGCGCTTTCTGTGGATCAGCGAGCGCACCGGCTTCGCCAACGTCTATCTCTATGATCTGACCGGACGTCTTCTCGCCACGCTCACCGAGCACCCCTTCGAGGTGGCGAGCATCGTGCGGGTGGACGAGGACGCCGGCGTGGTGTGGTACATGGCCCGGAGCGGAGACAACCACATGAAGCTCCAGCTCCACCGGGTCCGGCTGGACGGCTCGGGCGACGTCCGCCTCACCGATCCTGCCTTCAACCACTCGGTGCAGGTCGCCCCGGACGGGCGGCACTTCGTGGACGTGGCTCAAACCCACGACCAGGCGCCGGTATCCCGCCTTCTGGATGCCGATGGCGAAGTCGTGGCCGAGTTGGCCACCAGCGACCTGTCGCGGTTCCAGGCTCTGGGCCTGAAGCCCGTAGAGATGTTCACGTTTCCGGCGGCGGACGGCGTCACCGAGCTCCACGGCATGCTGCACCGGCCTTCGAACTTCGATCCGAGCAGGCGGTACCCCCTGCTCGTCTCGGTCTATGCGGGGCCCGCCACCAACGGGGCCCGGGAGACGTTCACTCCACCCAACCCTCTCACGGAGTACGGTTTCCTCTACGTGACCCTCGATGCGCGCAGCGCCGGGGGGAGGGGTAAGCGGTTCCTGGACGCCATCTACGGGAAGCTGGGGGTCGTGGAGATCGACGATCTGGCCGCGGGCGTCCGTGCGCTCGGGGAGCGACCCTACGTGGACGGGGGTAGCGTCGGGATCTTCGGAACGTCATACGGTGGGTACGCCTCGGCCATGGCCATCCTGCGCTACCCCGACGTCTTCCGGGCGGCGTCGGCCTCGTCGCCGGTCACCGACTGGCGCCACTACGACACCATCTACACCGAGCGGTACATGTGGACGCCCCAGGGCAACACCGTCGGCTACGACCAGGGCGCGTGCATGACCTACGCGGATAACCTGAAGGGGCGGCTGATGCTCTACTACGGCACCGCCGACAACAACGTCCACCCCTCCAACATGATGCAGCTCATCGCCGCGCTGCAGCAGGCCGAGAAGAGCTTCGAGGTGCAGGTCGGACCGGATCGGGGGCACTCGAGCATCAATCGAGACCGGATGATGGAGTTCTTCATCGAGAATCTTCTCATCCCGGCATCGATATCGTAGACGATCGTGCTCCCACGAACCTGAGCAGGAGACCAACCGTGACCCTCCCTCGCGATCTTCGTCTCTCAGGGTTCTTCGCTGTCGCGTTCGTGATGGTGGCGTTGGCGGGCCTTCCCGCCCTGACCGCCTCCACGGCCGACCAGCAGAGCGATCCCCTTTCCGAGCCCTTCAAGGGCGTTACGACCGACGGCACCGTCGAGCCGGATCTCTTTTCCATTCGCGCCACCGGGGTGAGCACCGCTCCTGTTCGTGAGGCCGCCCGGCGGTTCCTGGGTGGGCTGACCACCGCACAACGTCAGGCCACCACCTTCCCAGCCGACGACCTGGAATGGCGGAGGTGGAACAACGTTCACCGGGCAGCCCGCGAGGGGGTCAGCCTCCGGGAGATGACCGAGGCCCAGCGGGAGCTCGCGTTCGGGCTGATGCAGGCCAGCCTGAGCGCAAGAGGGCTGGAGAAGTCCCGGAACGTCATGCGACTGAACGGCCACCTGGCCGACCTCCTGGACGCCTGGGACGAATACGGCGACGACCTCTACTGGTTCACCGTCATGGGCGTGCCGTCGGCCACCGAGCCGTGGGGTTGGCAGCTCGACGGCCATCACCTGGTCATCAACTACTTCGTTTTGGGCGACCAGGTGGTGATGACGCCGACCTTCATGGGCTCGGAGCCCGTCACCGCGACCACGGGACGCTACGCCGGCGCATCGGTTCTTCAGGACGAGGAGGCTCTTGGGCTGGCCTTCATGCAGAGGCTGGACCCGGAACAGCAGGACCGAGCCAGGGGAGAAGAGCCCAAGACCCGGGGCAACGCCCGGGCCCAGGCCTTCCGGGACAATCTGGTCCTGGATTACCAGGGCCTTCCCGGATCCGAGCTGAGCGCCGAACAGCGCGCGGGGCTTCTCCGGATCATCACCGAGTTCGTGGGCAACATGGACGACGGCCACGCCCGGGTGCGGATGGACGAGGTGGAGCAGCACCTGGACCGGACCTTCTTCTATTGGCTGGGGGAAGCGGGCCCCGAGGCGGTCTTCTACTACCGCATCCACAGCCCCGTCATCCTCATCGAGTTCGACCATCAGGGGCCCGTCGCCCTCGAGGGAGACCGTCAGGTGCCCACCCGGGCCCATGTCCACACCGTGGTGCGAACCCCCAACGGCAACGACTACGGCAAGGACCTGCTGCGCCAGCACTACGAGGCCCACCGGGATGACGAGGCCCACGGGCACCTCCACGAGGGCGCTCCGGGGAGACGCTGACGAACAATCCCCCTTGACGCCCAGGCAAAAACAACAAAGTTGGTATTGTTCAGTTGCCTGCGAGGGAGGGGGTGGATGGGACGCGTCCTGGGGGAGTTGGAGCAGCTCCTTCTGTTGGGGCTTCTTCGGGCCGGGGGGGACGCCTCCGGCATCGATCTGAGGAACGACCTCGAGCTGCGCACCGGCCGGAACGTGTTGCCGGGTGCGGTCTACACGATCATGGAGCGGCTCCGCACACGCGGATTGGTGTTTGCGTACACGGGGGACGCTACCCCTGAACGCGGCGGTCGCCGCCGCAAGCATTACAGGCTCCTGCCTGCGGGAGAAACGGCGCTCGCCAGGGCGTACGGCCAGATCGCCGCGATGGCCGAGGGCGTGGAGGACCGCCTTCGCACCCTCCTGGAGGAGTCGTGAGCGGATTGCCCGGCTGGGCCCGTCGCGTGGCCGAATGGCTCGTGACCGGCTACGACCGGGAGTTTGTCCTCGGCGACCTGGAACAGATGTTCGGCGACCGGGCAGCCCGGTCCGGGCGTCCGCGGGCCGTTGCCTGGTTCCTCGCGTCGGTGCTCCGGACGGCGGCCAGCAGGATCCGATCGGGTCTCGTTGCCGGTCTCGCCGCGGACGTTCGTCTGGCGTTCAGGCAGTTCCGCCGTGCGCCGCGTGTCCACGTGGGCGGCGCGGCTGTTCTCACTGTGGGACTCGGCGTCGCCACGTTCGCGTGGGGTATCTATTACGCGGAGCAGGTCCGGGGTCTCCAGGTGGGGGGCGGAGACCGGGTCATCGAGCTCGCGCTACGGGACCGGGAGTCGGGCACCCAGCGACCGGACCTCTCCATGGACGACCTCGAAGCGGTCCGGGAAGGTGTCCCCCTCTTCGAGCTGACGGCCCTCGCGGGGGTATCCGAGGTGCAGCTCAACGACCGGGCCGGCGCCCCCGACCGCATCGCTGCTCTCCGGATCACGCCTTCCCTGTTCGAGCTGCTCGAAGTCCGCCCGGTCGTCGGCCGCCTCTTCGGCGATTCTGACACACCTCGGGGGAGTCCCCGGGTCGCGATCCTGAGCCATCGCTTCTGGAGCGAGCGTTACCGGGCGGATCCCGGGATCGTAGGTCGCTCCATCCGGATCGACGGGGAGCCGACCGTGGTGGTGGGCGTGCTGGAGCGCGGAGCCCGCTACCTGGGGGCGGATCCACTCTGGCTGCCGCTGGGAGCGCGCGAGGATCGGCAGGCTCGGGAGTGGAGCGCTCTGGTGAAGCTCGCCGAGGGCGTCGACCGGGCCCGGGTGGACGCGGCGTTGGCGACCCTGTCATCAGCCCTGGCCTCGGAGCGGCCGGAGGCCTGGCGCGGACGAGAGCTCCTGGCCGTTTCCTTCGGGTCGGCGCTGCGGGGGCCGCACACGAGCACCAAGCTGCGAATGCTCTCCTGGACCGGCGTGCTCCTCTATCTCATGGCGCTGGCCAACGTGGCGAACCTCTTCCTGGTTCGCGCCCGTGTCCGAGCTCGGGAGCTCGCCGTGCGCCGCGCAATCGGAGCGGGTCTCCCGAGCGTGATGCGCCAGCTGGCCGTCGAGGCTTCCCTGCCCGCGGGCCTCGGTCTCGTGGGCGGCGCGCTCCTGGCCGATGCTGGCCTGGGCTGGTACCGGGGCGCGAGCCTGGTATACGGCGGCGGCACGCCGGGTCCCATCTGGGTCCGGTATGGCCTGGAGGGATCGCACTTCGTGCTGCTGGCGGCCGGGGCGCTGCTGAGCACCGTTGTCGTCTCGTTGATCGCAGGTGCCTGGGAGCTCGGACGCGGGGACATGGGATCGCTCTCCGGGCGGGGTCCAGCCACCCGGAGCTTTGCCCTGGGAAGGGGGCTGTTGGCGGTGGAAGTGGCGGCGGGAGGGACCTTGCTCCTTCTCTCCATGTTGCTCCTCCTCGGGGCGTGGAACCTCCGTACCGTGGACTACGGGTTCACGACCGAGTCGGTCATGACGGGTACCGTCGAGCTGGGGGCGACGTATCCGGACGCCGAGGCACGGCTCGCATTCTACGAAGCCCTGGAGTTGGATCTCTCGGCCGTGCCTGGTGTCGAGTCGGTCACGTTGGCGACGCAGTTGCCCATGATCCGCTATCGGGGTCTTCGCCGGATCGAGGTCGAGGGCTGGGAGTGGGACGGTCAGGACCTCGAGCAGCTACCGGTCCACTACGCCGACGTCGTCACGCCGGACTTCTTCGTGACCTTCGGCCGGGCGGTGGTCGGTGGTCGCGGGTTCAATTCCGGTGACATCGGCGACTCGGAGCCGGTCGCTCTGGTCAACGAGCCCTTCGCCCAGCTGTTCTTTGGGAGCCGCCCCCCCATCGGAAGTCGGGTGCGCGTGTGGTCGGGGTCGGGCCCGGGGCCGTGGCGGTCCATCGTTGGTGTCGCCCCGCACATGTGGATGGACACCGACGTGAACCATATGCCCCAGGGCGTCTACCTCCCGATGGCCCAAGCTCCTCCAGCCTGGGCCCAGGTCGCCATCCGGGTGAGGGGCGACCCGGGACGCTTCGCTGCCGTCCTCCGCCAGACCGTGGCGCGCCTGGATCCCGACCTTCCGGTGACGGAGGTGCAGACCATGCCGCAGCTCATACGCGCCCGGACGCGGCTGTACCGCTTCCAGTCACCACCTTTCATCGCCGTAGGACTCGCCGCCCTGTTCCTGGCCGTCGCCGGCCTCTACGCCGTGGTCTCGTACCTGTCCGCCCTGCGGGTCGGTGAGTTCGGGATCCGCGCCGCCATCGGGGCGTCGCGCGCCGAGCTGATCCGGCGGGCGGCGAGCACCGCGGCGCTTCCGACCGCCCTTGGGGCCCTGGCCGGAGTCGGCCTCGGCATGTACGTCGTCCGGGGCTTCGACCGTTGGCTGTTTCTGGTAGACCCCTGGTCGCCCGTGGCGATCGGCATGACCGTGGCGCTCCTGGTGGGGAGCACGGCTGCCTCGTCCCTTCTTCCGGCGTTCCGCGCGAGCCGCGTCGACCTGGCTACGTTGCTCAAGGAGGAATGAGGGGCCGAACGGACGGCCGACAGGTGGAGAACTCCGCTGCCGGGTCGGCGGCGGTTTCATTGTGGGGTCTTCAACATAGTGTTGCTTTTTCAACATCTTGGGAGTACCGTGTCCTGGTGAATCGGTCGTAGGTCACCCAGGGGGAGAGGACACGGTGCTTCCGGAGACGGGACTGAGCCGGAGGGAGCGGGAAGTGATGGAGATCCTGCACCGGCTGGGGAGCGGGACGGCGTCGGAGGTCCGCGACGGCATGCACGACCCGCCGAGCAACGCGGCGGTGCGCTCGACGCTGCGGATCCTCGTGGACAAGGGGCACCTGGTGCACGAGTACGATGGCCCCCGCTACGTGTACTCGCCCACGGTGTCGGCCGCGGCGGCGCGACGCACCGTCCTGGACCAACTTCTGAGCACGTTCTTCGATGGCTCCACCGAGGGAGCCATGGCCGCGCTCCTGGAGGCGGGTGGACCCCTGACGCCGGAGATCAAGGCGCGGCTGAAGGCCCTCATCGATCGGGCGGAGGAGGAGGGGCGGTGACATGAGTGGATCAGAGATTGCTGCAGGGACGTTTCTCGCAGGGTGGACCGCCACGACACTCCGGGCCACCGTGCTCCTTGCGGGCGCCGTGACGATGTCTGCGCTGGTGAGGCGCGGCGGAGCAAGAGCCCGCCACGCCCTGTGGAGCGCCACGTTCGTGGCGCTGCTGACCCTGCCGATGATCGTCGCGGCAGGACCGAGCCTGTCCGTGCCCGTACCCTCGTCATGGGTGTCACCCGCGGGTGCGGCACCCCAGCAGAGGCCGCCGCCGGCCCTGACGGAAGCGGAGCACGGGCGTGTCCAGCACGTGGCGCACGATGTTCGGGGGAGCGCCGTGCAGGCAGCGCCGGATCGGGACGCGGGGGCGCCGATCACGATGCCGCGGCGGTCGTCTTCCACAGGCACCACCCTGGGGCTCCTCTGGCTCGCCGGCGCCATGATCGGGGTTGGTGCGCTCGGACTGGGCCTCTCCAGAGCCGTCCGGGTGCGCCGGGCCGCGGTACCCGCCGGTCCCGATTCCGCTTGGGAGGTCACACTTGCGAACGCAGCGCTCCTCCTCGGGATCCGGCGTCCGGTTACGCTTCGGTTCACCCGGGACGTGGCTACGCCCCTGACCGGGGGTTTTCTCCGGCCCGTTGTGCTCCTGCCGGAGCGTGCGCGCGCCTGGAGCGCCGAGCGCCGAGAGTTGGTCCTCCTCCACGAGCTGGTGCACGTATCCAGGGCCGACGCGCTTCGTCAGGTGCTCAGCCGGCTGACGTCGTCGCTGTACTGGTTCCATCCCCTCGTGTGGTGGGCCGCGCGCAAGGCCGCGCTGGCCAGGGAAGAGGCGTGTGACGAGGCTGTGCTCGCCCAGGGACACCGCCCCTCGGTCTACGCCCGCCACCTGCTCGCCCTCGCCGAGCCAACGCGGCTGCCGCTACCCGCGCTGTCGCGCCGGGCGCGTCCTCACCTGGAGAAGAGACTCATGGCTATCCTCCGACCTCCGACGGACCGACCCCACCGCTGGGTCGCCACCATGACGGCCCTGTGCGTGAGCGTGTGGGCCGTGTCGGTCGCGGCCGTGACACCCCGGACAGCGCCCCGGACCGCCGGGTCGGGCACGGCGGTCGCGACGTACGCGCCCGATGCCGGGCCTCTCCCGGCCCCAGCGTGGACGGAGTCGGCGGTACTGAGCGTCGGAGAGCTTGCGGAGCGTCCGGATCTGACAGCGTCCAGGGCGATGCAACCCGTGTCCCTCCAGACGACCTGCTGGGCCGACGGCTTCCACGGCGACTTCAGCGGGACGCTCTCCCAGCGAAACGACGAACAGGGTCGCAGGAGCATCGAGCGCTACGGGTTCACCGACGGCGACCGCGTCGTACAGGCGCGGGAGGGCGACCTGCTCCTCTGCATGCGGGCGCACGGCCCCGTCGAGTTCAGCGAGGACATGACCCGGATCGAGTCCATGGAGAATGGGGCATGGCTCGCCCTGGCCGTGGACGACGAGGGCGGCGTGCAGCAGCTCGAGGTGTCGGCCGGACCCGATGGGATCGTGAACCGTTGGACGGTCGACGGCATCGAGCGGACCTTCGACGCCGAGGCCGAGCAGTGGCGCGACGCCGTGCTGGAGGTCGTCGGGACCCGCTGGCAGATCAGCCGCATCCGTGGCCAGGTGAGCAGTCTGCGCGGTGAGATCTCGTCGATTCGTGGCCGGCTGAGCAGCCTTCGTGGCGAGATCTCCTCCATCCGAGGGCACGTGAGCAGCCTGCGTGGCCAGATCTCGTCCGCCCGCGGCCGTGAGAGCAGCCTTCGCGGCGAGGTTTCCTCCATTCGGGGCCAGGTGAGCAGCCTTCGTGGCGAGGTTTCCTCCATCCGGGGCCAGGAAAGCAGCATGCGCGGCGAGATCTCGAGCCTGCGCGGCCGCATCTCCGGCCTCGAGAGCGCCCGGCGCGCCACCACCGACGACGAGACCCGTTCCCTGCTGCAAGCCGAGATCGCGGATGTGGAACGTTCCATCACGGAGGTCCAGCGACGTATTCAGGAGTTCGACGCCGACGGCCGGGTTCGCGAGGTGGAGGCGAGGATCGCCGAGTATGATGCGGACCAGCGCATCCAGGAGGTGCAGGAGCGTCAGCAGACCCACGACGTCGACCAGCGCGTCCGGGAGATCGAGGCGGAGATCACCGCGTACGACGCCGCGTCGCGCATTCGGGAGGTGGAGGAGCGCATCGATCAGCTGGACGTGGACGGGGAAGTGGCACGCATCGAACAGGAGATCCGCGAATTGAACGCCGATGCCCGCGTGCGTGAGATCGAGGCACGGCTCGCCCCTGCGGTGCGTCGACTGGAGGAGGCGGTGCGCTCGGTACGCTAGCGTGGCGTAGCCGAAGTCTGCTGTGGGCGCGCCCGCATCCCGCGAGCCGCTCGCGTCCCCTTGCATCATCCCCACAACGTAGTACATATATTAGCCCGACATTGTGGTAGATCGTGCCCTCGGGGATGGAAGAGCCGGACATGGGGAAGACGCTGGGTGAGTTCGAGCAGCTGGTTCTTTTCGCGGTCGTGCGCCGTGGCGAGGACGCGTACGGCGCCGCCGTGCGGCGGGAGATCGAAACGCGTACGGGTCGCCCGGTGTCGGCGGGGGCGGTGTACACCGTGCTCGAACGTCTCGAATCCCGGAAGCTCGTGGCGTCGTGGGTCGGCGAGCCGACGCCCGAGCGGGGCGGACGCCGCCGCAAGTACTATCGCGTGGAACCTCGAGGCGCGCGGCTGCTCCGTGCCTCACATGACCAGATCCAGAAGATGGCGGAAGGGCTCGCTCCCAAGCTGGCACGGCTGGCGGACAGCGGCGGATCGTGAGCGGACCGTCCGGCAGGACGCCCGGGCCACCGACGGTGTGGCGCCTGATCCTCACGCTGGTGGTCCGTGGCGTAGGCGCGGAGTTCGTCCTCGGAGACATCGAGGAGGACCACCGGGAGGTATACCGCGCCCATGGGGCCCGAGCGGCCGCACGCTGGTACCGACACCAGGCTCTGACGACTGCATGGGCGTGGCTGGCGCGCCGGCGCAGCAGATCCATGGGGAAGACCACACGGGGAGGGGGAGACGGGATGGAAGGGATGATTCGTGGCATCCGACATGCGGTCCGGGGGCTGCGCAGGGCTCCGGGCTTTACGCTCTCGACCGTGCTGGTTCTCGGGCTGGGATTGGGAGGCTCGGCGGCCGTGCTCGGGCTGACCACGTCCCTGTTGAGCCCGCTCCCGTTCCCGGATCCCGCGCGCCTCGTGTCCGTCTGGCAGACGAAGAATGGGGTCGAGCGGGCGGTGGCGCCGGGCAACTACCTGGATTGGCGGCGCAGCGCGCAGTCATTCGACGGCCTGGCGGCGTACGCCTCCCGCTCCGTGAGCATCACCGTGGACGGCACGGCCACACGGGCGCGGGTCGAGGAGGTGTCCGGCAACTTCTTCGCCGTCCTGGGAGTGGAGCCGGAGCTGGGCGGCGGGTTCGAACCTGGCCTCGACACCGATTATCCGGACCGCGTCGCGGTACTGAGTCACGCCCTCTGGGAGCAGAGCTTCAACCGCGACCCGGAGGTGCTGGGTCGCTCGTTCCAGGTGGACGACCTCACGTACCAGGTGGCAGGCGTCATGCCGACCGGATTCGCCTTCCCGAACGCCGGTGAGCAGGCGTGGATTCGCTCGCCACGTGAAGCTCCGGCCATCCGCGGCTTCCGGGGTGATCTGACGCAGCTGCGCGACGCCTGGTACTTCCAGGTCGTGGGTCGTCTCGCGTCGGGCACGGAGCTCGCCAAGGCCCGCGAGGA
Organism: Gemmatimonadota bacterium; assembly: GCA_037387345.1. Taxonomy (GTDB): domain Bacteria; phylum Gemmatimonadota; class Gemmatimonadetes; order Longimicrobiales; family Gaopeijiaceae; genus SZUA-318. Next base: position 744 of record JARRLD010000038.1, on the reverse strand, counting down.
GATGACGGCCATCGCCGTGCGGCTCGAGGAGCTCTACCCACGAGACAACGCCGACGCCGGGGTGCTCATTCGTCCCCTGCTCGACGAGACGATCTCGGGCTTCGGCGCCACGCTCGCCGTGCTGGGGGCTGCGGTGCTTCTGGTTCTACTCGCGGCGGCAGTGAACGTGGCCCATCTCACGCTGGCACGCACCGCGGCTCAGCGTCAGGCCCTGTCGGTGCGGGTTGCGCTCGGCGCGGGCCGCGGCGCGGTGCTGCGGCACGTTCTCGCGGAAGCGTGGCTCCTCGGAGTGATGGGTGGCGTGGCGGGCGTCGGGCTCGCCATGGTGACCGTCCGATGGGGTGTTGTGCTCTTCGGCCCCTTCCTGCCGCGTGCCGACTCGGTGATGGTAAGTCCGGGCACGGCGGCCGCGGCGGTCTTCCTGGGACTCGCCCTGGAGACCCTTCTGGCGCTCCTGGCCTACCGTGCGATCGACCCGGCCCGTTGGCACGTGGGAGTGGCCTCGCCGCGCGCTCGGGGGTTGGGTACGAAGGGCCGCGAAGGGCTGGTGGCGGCGCAGGTGGCAGCCGCCATCGCTCTGGGGGTTGGAGCCACGCTCCTGGGGCGCAGTCTGATGCGCCTCGCGGACGTCGACCTCGGCTTCGACACCCGTGATCTGGTCACGGTGCGCGTGGCGGTGCCTGACGCCCGCCTGCGCCCCTACCCGGAGCGCCTCCAGACCCTGCGGACGCTGGCCGAGGGGCT